>JAUNBJ010000150.1 GCA_030535245.1 Planctomycetia bacterium
CCGAGCGTGCCGAAAAGCAGGCGGCACTGGAAGCGAAAATCAAGGCCGCTTTTGACTTTCTGAAAGCGGGCGAAAAGCAACTGGCATTGGAAGCGTTTCAGGAAGCGTCGGCCATGGACAAAAAAGATGTGAATGCCGACTGCGTGATCGGTCTTTATCAGATGTTTGTGGAACGGGATACCACGGCGGCGTACGAGACGTATATCTCTTGTGCGAAACGGCAGAAATCCAACCCGGTGGTGCTGAACAATCTGGGTGTCTTGCAGATACTCAAGAAAAGATACACGTATGCGCTTTCCTGTTTCGAGTGGTTGGCAAAGAAGAACCCCGATTTGCCGGAACTGGTTCAGAACGTTGGTCTGTTCATGGATCGTTACCGTGCCAAAAAAATTCGGTTGGAGAAAAAGGACGTCAAACGTTTGATCCTGCTTCATGCCGACATTGTGGAGAAAAACCCCACGGCGTTCGATGCGGAAGCGGGGTATCGTTTTATTCCCATGCGCGACGGGAATTGCAATCGTCCGGATTGCGACAAGTATTTCGTTCGGAAAAACAGCCAGCAAAAAACGGCCCCCAAACCGTTCGAGATCATGCGTTGACGCTCGGTTGGCGACGGTATTTAATTTATGCCTACTGCTGCATCCATGTTATAAATAGTATAAAAAGAAAATAAACAATATAGCGAACGTAGTGAGCGCACTGAAAGTTTTTTGAAGGAGAGTTTGAGAGGAAACAATTTTTCAAAAATGTTTCCTCTCAAAAGGTTGGAAGCTCGGTAGTTCTAACTATTGCGCTTCCAACCTCTGGGGAGGAACCCTTTTGAAAAAGAGGTTCCTCCCCAGACCCCACCTCCCAAAACTTTTTACTATGTTTACAAAGATTTATTTTCGGGACGAAACACTACGCGTGGATTTTCGTGGTGTGTCATCATTCCATCCATCGTTCTCGGTCGTACCGGGCAAAGGTATGATCGAAGCGAGGATCCCACCTTTCGATGTAAGGAGTTTTAGTTATGAAGCGTTTTTTATGGATTCTGCTGATCCTGTGTGTGAACCTGGCGTGGGGGCAGGAGAAGATGTTTGTCGAAGGGTTGGTTTACGAAGCGGAGGATTGGTCGGAACCGAAAGACGCGATCAAACTCAACCAATCGGGGAAGGCGAACTGGCAAATCTGGACGAAGGAAGAAAGCGTGGAGAAAAAGCGTTCGCGTGGCGCTTCGGTGACGACGCCGAAGTTGCCAGACGTGGATCGCGAGAAGCCGGAGGATGGGGCGCCGGTGCTGCACACGCGCATTACCGGGATTCCGAAGGGGACGTATCAGGTCTTTATGAATCCCACGAACCGTCCGCTGGCATTGTCGTTTGACGGCGGGAAAACGTGGTCGAAAACGGAGAATCGCGGCGAGGAGAAATTCGGAATTTACACGATCAACGACGGCGTGTTCGAGCTTTGGCTGGATGATCGATACGCTTCCGATTCGACACCCGGCTGGGCGTATTACGATTATCTTCGATTTGTGCCGGTGGAGGGAAAACTCCCGGAAATACAAGACCTTCAGGCGTTCACGTTCCCGTTTGCGGAGCGTTCGAC
Source organism: Planctomycetia bacterium (assembly GCA_030535245.1). Lineage (GTDB taxonomy): Bacteria > Planctomycetota > Planctomycetia > Pirellulales > Thermoguttaceae > RGIG3701. The sequence continues at coordinate 1,591 of JAUNBJ010000150.1, forward strand.
GCAGATTTCATGGACGACTCCGGGGCCTGTGTCGATGACGGCGTTGGTAACGGTCATGCCGAAGGATGGTCGCTTGCCGGCAGCAACGTTCTCGGAAGTGGATACCGGAATGCGGAATCATACGGTGACGCTCGAAAATCTGGAACCGGGGCGGGAATATGTCGCGGAGGTTCTCGTGCCGCTGAATCGTTCGGGGGAGAAAATCTCGCAGACGATTTCGTTCGTGGCGGGGAGAAAGCGGGCGGAGCAACCAACGCAGAAAACATGGCTCCGTTTGACGGTGGCGGAACCGACGGAACATGCGCGGAAGGATTGGCCCGTGACGTCGGGCGTGCCGTTTGCCAGGGGGGTGTTGGCGTCGGAGGCGAACGTGCGGCTGGAAAATGCGAAGGGAGAGAAAGTGCCGGCCCGGTTCACTCCCACGGCGTACTGGCAGGATGGCTCGATTCAGTGGATGACGGTCGATTTTTTGGCCGACACGAACGCTCCGTCTGCGGCCCCGGCGGTCTATACGCTGGTGCTGGACCCGGAATATCACGCGCGGAAAAGTGTGGGCGGGGGAGACCTCCGTTCGCCGCTGACTTCGGAAATCACGCTGGCCGACGGCTCCAAACGTTACGCCAAAGTGGGCGACGTGCAGACGACGATGGTGAGGAGAAACGGCGAGGATGCGTTCTTTCTCACGTATCGTAAGGAGGGGGATTATACGGAATCGCCCGACGCCCAGGCAGATTCAAGCGTTCCTGGTTTTCGTTGGCGTATGGAGGGGGACAGCTGGCTATCCTCCGGGTTGAACCGCGTTCGCTGGACGATCGGCAACGCCCAGTTGGAAGAACCGTTTGCCCTGATAAAATCGGCGGTGGTCAACGAAGTTTTGGAGAACGCGGATTCGACGCCGTATTCCTTCTGCGCATTTCAGGATTTGCCCGACCACGCGACGGTGGAGGAAAATGGGAAGAAAGAGGCATGCGAGCGATTCGATGGCTATGTGGCGTTCCCGAACGGGGCGGTTCTGTTGGATAAATGTTGGCAGACCTGGCCGAAAAGCCTCACCGTAACGCAGGAAGCGGAGCGGACGAAATGCACCTTTGGCATCCTGCCCGAATTGCCGCAAGGGTACGGCGACGACCCGAAAAAGAACGAACGCGATACGCTGATTCAGTCGTATTATTGGCTCAGGGACGATGGCTACCAATTCAAACGCGGCATGGAAATCACGACCGAGTTCTGGTTCGCGTCGGAGGAACGGGTGAAAAGTGATCCGAATCTGCGGGAACATCTGAAACATCCGCTTTTTGCCGCCTGCGAGCCGGAGTATTATTGCGCGGTGGGCGTTTTCCCGCCGGTCAACCCGGTTCGTCCGGGCGTCTTTGAGAAATACGAGAGCGCGTTCCGCAAATCGTGGAACAACCACCTCCAGGGACGCGAACAGCGGGGCGAGTATGGCTGGATGAATTTCGGCGACTGGTTTGGTGAAAGGACGTACAACTGGGGCAACAACGAGTACGACCTGTCGTTTCTCTGCGCCCTTCAGTTCGCGAGGTCGGGGGATTTGGCGATTTTGTGGCGTGGCGTGGAGATGGCAAAGCACTACTCGACGGTCGATTTTCGCCGTTACACATGGAAGAACCCCGACAGGGAACGGCAGTACCTGCACTGCATGGGACACGTCAACGGTTTTTTCACTCCGGACGATCCGCGTTTGCAAGAGCTTACCGGACAGATTGGCAAGTCGTCGTGGTGGTTCCGTTCGGAATCGGACGGTTCGGGCGGACATGATACGCAGCCGGGGAATTTCTACATCGGGTACCTCACTGGTGACACGTCGCTTTTGGATGTGGGACGCATCGCCTGTTCCGCGCAGGCGAAGTACATGACGCCCAACTTCCGTATCTCGATTGAGCGTGCTGCGGCCTGGCCGATGATCAACGCGTCGGCCGCCTACCAGTTCACGAACGACCCGGTGTATCTCAACGCGGCCCGGATTTATTTTGAGAAGGTGGAAGCCCAGCAGAATCCCGAAACCGGCTGTTTTGATTTGCCGCAGGATCAGACGGAATGCGACTGTCCGGATAAAAAAGAACATCGTGGCGGGAAGGCGTTTGCGGTGGGAATGCTCCTGCACGGACTGGGGCGTTACTACGAGCAGGAACCCGACCCAGCCCGCCGGGAACGGATTGAAACGGTGATGGTACGCTGCGCCGACTGGCTTCTGGATAGCGCCTGGAACGAGGGGAAGGGTGGGTTCCGCTACAAGACCGGCTGCCCGAAGTATGCCGACCATGCGTGGTACACGATTCTTGTGATCGACGGACTGGCACACACCTCCGCGATTTCGGGCGACCGCCGGTATCTCGATTTTGTCGTTCGCACCGCCGGGTATCCATTGGGTGCCTTTTCCCGTGCGGGTCGCGGCTCCGGGAAAGATTTTACCCAGAAATTCCGCCAGACCCCGTTGGCATTGTACTGGATCGAAAAGCTGACGGGAAAGACCTCTTTAGAGGAACATCCAAAGCCCTGAAGCCGAACGACGTGGAAACCTCTGGATTGGAAAAGGGAGGCCAGAAGCGTAGCGACTGCCTCCCGAGAAAGTTGCAACCGGGCGGCAGCCGTAATCGCTAATCACGCATTACGCGTTTTGTCCCAGGACGTACGCTTCGTGGAGCGTTTCCGGATGTTCCTGAATCGCGCCGACCCCTTCCACGCCAAGCCCACGCACAACTCCGGCCAGACGGGTTTTCTCGAAACAGGCAATCCACCCCTCCAGCCCCTTGACGGCACCGTCCATGGCATGTTCGTCCGTGTCGGCTGCCGTGGCCAAAAGGTAAACGTCCCGGAACGCATAGTCCGACGGATAGAGCGGATTGCAACGATCCAGCAACGTTTTCATCTGGCCGCACATTTCGTAGTAGTAAATCGGCGTGGCAAACGCGAGAACGTCGGCCCCACGGATTCTTTGCGCTATCGCATCGGCGTCGTCAGGAATCACGCACCGCTCGGTTTTCTGGCAGACCAGGCACCCGCGGCAGAATCCAATCGTCTTGTCGTACAAGACGATTTTCTCCACTTCGTTGCCAGCGTCCTGCGCACCACGAAGGAACGCGTCGGCCAACGTTTCGGAATTTCCCCCCTTTCGAGGACTGGTGGAAATCACTAAAATTTTCTTAGGCATAAGTATCCTTTCTGATGGGCCAAAGCCCTTCCATCCTTCACCTATCGCACGCTTCCATCGGGCTGAATGATGCCGCGATAAAGTGCCTGCGAACCCTTCTGATCGCGAGAAACGTAACCGGGAACGGGAACAAAATTCACATAATTCGGATTCGGTTTGTTGACTTCGCGGAACGTGTCCTCGATCGTCTTTTTAGGATCGTACTTCACACGATTGGGGGCGATTGCCTGGAACGTGTTCTTCCAGAGCGTCTTGCCGTTTTCGACGATTTCCAGACTCTGTTCGTATACCTTCAGTTTCATCGTTCCGAGCGGTTGCTCCCTGAACCGGCCCCGCGACGGGCGAGGAACGGCGAAACCGTACCGGCTGCGTGCCTGGGCGTAGGAAACTTCTTCCTCTTTCCCCGTGTCGGCGTAACGGAGAATCACCTCCACCGGAGCGTCGTCGGAAAACGTGATTTTCCGTTCCGTGAACCGTTCGGTCAGCTTGTCGCGAATCTCTTTTTCATCGGCGAAACCGTTCGTTTCGATGGTCAGCTTCACCTTCGCTCCGGGATACAGCGCGAACTGCGTCGGCAGATCGATTTTCTTCATCGCCTCCACCGCCTGCGTGTGCGGCAGCGTAAGGCCCAGCACCTGATCCACCCGCTTTTCACGGAAACCGGTGCGAAGTACCGTCCAGACCAAACCATGGCCGTACGCCAGCGGGGTGCGGGGACGGAAGCAGTAATCGAACAGCGGAACCCCGCTCTCCAAATCGAACAGCACCGCCCCGACGAGCAACGTTTTTTCTCCCGTCCAGAGCAGTTTCCCGACGGTCGGGGAGGCGACGACCGGAATTTCGTAAAGCGTCCTGGCGTCCGTAAGGTCGTACACGCGCAAGTCGGCAGCCCCCAACACCGCCAGCCGGGTTCCCGTCGGGTCGAAAGCGCAATGTTTCACTTTTTCATCCTCAAGCGAAATCGTTCCGCACAGCTTGCCGTCGCGTGTTTTGCGGAACTCAAGCTGCTTCGACGTCGCCAGCACCATCCACTCCCGGTCGGGAGAAAGCGTGATCTGCCGCCCGGATATATTCAGGGAGTAGACCGAACGAAAGCGGGTACAATCCCACAGCGTCGTCATGCTTCCCGAACTGGTCAGTACATGGTCGTCGTCAACAAACCACGCGGAATCGATGTCCGCGCGAAGGAATGCCGGCTCGGCGACCGGTTCCTTGGGATAATATGGGCGAAACTCGGCGGTCGTGACCAGTCGATTCCCCTTAAATGCCAGCCGCGTCAACGTGAATTTATCGCGGAATCCCGCCATGCTATCCACCTTGGGGGTTTCGCGGATGCACAAAAGCGACTTCCCATCCGGCGACAAATCCGTCACCTTCCCACGCACCGGGAGCGGACAGAGCTGCGCGTCGCCGCCCGCCAGCCGACACCGTTCGACGTACGTCCGATCTTCGTTGAAATGCCCGGTACTAAAGGTGAAAACCACCGTGTCGCTCTCCGGCCCCCCTACCCAGAGCGCCTCGTCGGTGAACATGTTCACTTTCGCGAAGATCGCACTCTTGCGAACCGGAATCAGACAGGGGGATTTTTTCGCTTTGGAAAGTGGCGTTGCCTTGGGCTGGACGGACCACGGAACGCTTTCGCCACCCACCAGGATCGCCTTTTCCCCGCTCGTATCGCCACAGGGCACCCCCACCTGGGGAACCTTACGCGACTTTTTAGAAGAAGCCTTCGACCCTTTTTCCGGCTCCGCTTCCTCCTCCTCATCTTCCACACCAGCCAGGAACGGGTTCTCCTCCATACGTTCCAGGTACGCCCGATCCTCATCGCTCAATTTCTGAATGGGCAACGACGTTTTCTTCCCGTTTTTCATCAAAAGCCGGACTTTGGAACCGTCCTGCGACACGAACTCTGCCTCAACCCGGAACTTGCCCGATTGATCCGTCCACGTCCGGATTTCCCCGGCCCACGAACCCCCAACGTACCCCCAAAAAACCAAAATCACCAACCCGACCCATCGACTTTGCCATTTCATCCGAATGCTCCTTTTATTCGTTCCTGAAACCCAAACGATTCCGTCACCGCCAGTCTCTTTTCATTGTACAAAAACGCCCCCGCAGTGTCAAGGAAAACCATGCGGGGGAGGAGAATTTTTCACCAAAAATGCTCAAAATTTTCAAGAAACCTTAACGCCCGGCCGAAAGGGATGTCTTGAAAAAGCGTTCCAGCTCGTCGAAGGGGATGAGGTTCACCCGGTCGTACAGATCGACGTGCCCGGCGTTGGGAACCAGATACAGCGTCTTGGGTTCGGACGCTTTCCGGTACGCTTCCTGGCTGAACTCAATCGAGTGGGCATTTTTCCCGGCGATAAACAACACCGGACGCGGCGAGATCAAATCCAAATCCTCAAAAGGATAAAAATTCATGAATTTCACGCTGCTGGTAAGCGTCGGGTGGGTCGTCAGCAAACGCTCCTGCCCTTCCGGAACAAATTCGCCGCGTGGCGTGCGGTAGAAATCGTAAAACTCCCGCTCAATCGGGCCGGAATTTTCCGTCAGAGCATCCACCGTGCCGCTGGTGTAGAGGGTTTTTCCCCCGGCAAACTCCACGTCGCGCTGAAGCGACGCCTCGGCGATGAACTGCTTTCGCTGTTCCAACGTCAACGAATGATGCAACGCATGACGAAACGCCGCGCCCATGTCGTACATGCTGACTGTGGCGACCGCTTTGAGCCGGGAATCCGTCTTGGCCGCACTGAGGGCGAAACTGCCGCTGCCGCATATGCCCAACACGCCGATCCGTTCCTTGTCCACAAACGGAAGCGTTCGCAGATAATCCGCCGCCGCACTGAACGCTTCGGCATACAGGTCCGGCGACACGGCGTTTCGGGGCGTCCCTTCGCTTCCTCCCCAAAACGTCAGGTCAATCGACAGCGTAACGAATCCCCGTTCCGCAAGTTTCGTTGCGTACAGGTTCGCACTCTGTTCTTTCACGGCACCCATGGGATGCCCCACGATGATCGCCGGCAAGCGTTTTCCCGCCTCGATATCCTTCGGAACCATTCGGTTCCCCGCGACCTGCATCCGGTACTGATTGGGAAACGAAACCGCTTCCACCGTCACCCGATCGCTCTTGTAAAAATTATCCGCGTCGTCCGGTTTCTTCTCTCCGTACACGCTCATACCCATGGTCAGCCCCAACAGGGCAAGGGTTATCTTTTGCATTTAAAACTCCTTTCTGGTTAATTGATAATTGATAATTGA
>JAUNBJ010000151.1 GCA_030535245.1 Planctomycetia bacterium
GCACAAAGCGGTTCCAGATTTTCGGCGTCATGTTGCTCACACCGATGGATCGCAGTGTGCCCTCCATCTTGGCCTCCTCCAACGCTTTCCATGCGCCGGGAACGTCGCCGTAAGGCTGATGAATCAGGTACAGATCGATATACTCCGTTCCCAATTTGCGCAGAGATCGGGCAATCCCTTTCTTCGCCGCCTCGTAGCTGTGGTCCTGAAGCCACAACTTGCTGGTAATGAAAATCTCCTCACGCGCAATGCCGCTGTCACGCACCGCCTTGCCGACGTCTTCCTCGTTGAAATACGCAGCGGCCGTGTCGATGTGACGGTAGCCCGATTTCAGTGCGGCAAGCGTCGCGTCGTACGTGGGGCCGTCGTTGGGAATCGTAAAGACGCCAAAGCCCAACACCGGAATCTTGTTGCCGTCGTTTAATACGATCATGTTCATTCTGCTTTTCTCCTTTTTCTTCCGTCTTTTTTGTCGTTCGTTTGCCGGTACTCCTCAAAGAGTTTTGCCAGATGTTGGGAACAAAACGTGCCGATAAGCTGCTTCATGGAGATTTTCCCGCAGGAAACACACCACAAACAAAGGGTTCCATAATATTGTGAAACGATTTGCAACGCTAATTCCTCTATCGGCGTGGACTTGCAAAGCACCGACGCAGCGATGGCATGTCGGATGTATTCCTCAATAACCCCCAAATCGTACTGGAGTTTCTCCGAAACGAGCGAGTCTTCCTCCAACGGCGCCACGCCGCTGCGAAGCCACTGCTGCGCCATGTCCAGGGAATCATCTTCGATAAACTCGGCCGATTTTTGGAGGAAACTCCCGATGCGTGTTTCGATTCCACCACGCTCCTCCAACGATTCCTGCTTGAAAACATCAAAACGATCGTAAGCCGCCGCGGCAATCAGATCCTCCTTACGTTTGAAATAAACGTAGAACGTTCCTTTGGCAACTGCCGCTTTTTCCGTGATTTCCTCAATCCGAATGTCACGGTACTCTTTTTCCTTCTTCAGCGCCTTGATGGCCTCGATCAGTTTTTGCCTTGTTCGTTGGGCTTCGTCGTGTCGTTTACCCATTTCAAACCTCCTTTCTTTCTTGTCTGGAACCATGTTATACCATAGTCAATGAATTAAGTCAATGACTAAAGTCAAAAAGTTCCATAAATTTTCCAAAATTTTTAGGAACATCACAGATCAGGGAAAAAGGGGGTGTCGACGGAATTGAAGTTTGTGTCGGGGGGGTTCCTGATGGCAATCCGTTTCCACGCAGGGATGTCCGACCGACAAAGAGGATTATACACGTTAGCGCAACGCGAATGTCAAGAGGGGTGGGGAAATTTTTTCAAAAAATCCCTTCCAAGGGATGCGATTCCATGGGGAATTCATCCGTGACTTGTCAAGAAAACACAAAACCCCTTCTTTTTACGTAAGGGGTAAAATTAGCCGAGGCGGGGATCGAACCCGCACGTCCGTAAGGACAGGGGATTTTAAATCCCCAGCGTCTGCCATTCCGCCACTCGGCCTGCAATAATATTCAGTGTATCAAATTCGGCGGCTTTGACAAGGGAGGTGGATTTTCTTTTTCCAGGAAATTTCCCCCCGCCTTCCTAAAAATATCACGTCCGGGTAAAAATTCGGTAAAATCCGCAAAATCGGTTCTTCCCGATGGATATTTCTCCCTTTTTGTCCGATTCCCCTAAAATATACTGCTGCCTTGTTCATTTTATAGGGTATGTTACCGATAGTGTGTGATTTTTTAAATATTTTCCTCTGACATGGAGATGGATTTCCATGAGTCGGATAAACTCATATTCCCACGTTTCCCCTGGAACCGCAAATACTGTGCTGGGGACGGTCTGTGGCATTTGCCTTGTCGCGCTGCTTCTGGTCGCATCCTACGTTTTTTATTACAACCGAAGTGCCCACTGCATTTCCTGCGAGGAAGCTGCGCGAAAAACGGGAATGACGCTGGAGGAATTTCACGCCCTTCGTCCCGGAAAAGAAGAAATGCACTATCCCAAGGGGCTGGAATATCTGGCGGGCAAACCGAAACGACTTCATCTGCCCATGCGGGAAGTCGATACCGAACGCGTTCAGAAAACGTTGGAGAATGTCCTCAGTGAGTCGAACCGGAATCGCCAGCAGATGGCCACGCGTCGTCGGAATCCGCCGCTTTTGAAAATCTACGAGCAGAAGCGTCGGGAGTGGCTCCATCGGAAAGCGTTTCCCAATACCCCTTTGCCGCTTTTGCCGACGGAGGAACTCGCTTTGGAACCGCCGACGCTGGAGGCTGCCGACACAGCCACGGTCGTTTCGTCGCAGCCTCAGCCACAACGTTACCATTCGGGAAAAATCATCGTCGAGCCTCCGAAATCGCAAAAGAATGCCAATGCTACCTCCGCCGGAACCCACCGGCCGGCTTACGACCGGGAACAGGGGCTGAAAATTCTGGACCTGTTCAATCAGAAAGCGGAAACCCGCCTCCGGGAAATCGCTCAGGAGGTTCACGATTACGCCTGCATTTTGTACAAATGGGACCAAACGAACATCATTTCGCAGGAAATGGACGTCATGCGGTTGCTGATTCGGGAGAAACCGTTCAGCGTGTATGCCAAATTTGAATACCCCAAAAAAATCGAAGGACGTGAGTGGATTTACTGGGAGGGGCACTACGATGGCAACTTGCTGGTCAACAGCGGCCCGAAAACGTTCAATCGGACGTTGCTTTTAGGGCTGGATTCGCCAGCCATACGCAACAGCTCGACGCACTCCATCAAGGAAATGGGATTCCAGAAAATGCTCCAGCAGCTCATCGACGTTTCCGAGGATACGGAAAAACTGAAGAATGCGGTTGTGCGGTACTATCACAACGCCAAAGTGGGCGACCGAGCGTGTTATGCTCTGGAAGTTTCCTTCGAGGAAAAGGTGCCCGACCTGACGTTTTACCGAATTGAAATTTTCATCGATAAACAGTTGGAACTTCCCATCCGGCTGGTGATGTACGACTGGCCCAAACCGCACTTGAAGAAACTGACCGTGTTGGAGGAGTACACCTACGTCATCGAGGGGATCAACATCGGATTGACGGATCAGGATTTTTGTCACCTGAATCCCAATTATGGGTTTAAGAAATTTGTCGCCCGGCTCTCGGAGCAGGAGGCTGCCTTCCAGCAGTCGGTGATGAAACCGTAGCTTTGGAAACGCGTCCCAAAGCGGCATGAAAAAACGCCCTCCGAAAAGGGCGTTCGATGTTCGATTCCAAAAACCTCAAAAATTACATCTGGGGATTCTGACGCAAACGCTTGGAGCGACGTTCCGCACGAATACGGATTCGACGATTGATTTCGCTGGGCTTCTCGTAGAACTCACGGCGACGCATTTCCTTCTTGATACCGCTACGTTCCACCAGCTTACGAAAACGGCGAACCGCTTCCTGAACGGACTCGTTATCTCTCAAAGTCAGTTTGACCACAAAAATCACCCCCTTGCAATTCGGTCGGTAAAGGTTCTTATAAAAATAAAGTTTCGTTATTAAACCATATTTTCGGATTTTGTCAAGGAGCAGGGCGTACCCCGGCGGTTAGAACAAAGGAATTATCAATTATCAATTATCAATTTAAGAAGGGGGGTAAATGTAAATTTTATGGAGGGAAACTCCCCCGTCCCCTTGCTTTTTGGCGACACATTCATTACAATGAGGGTGTGGGTGTTTGGAACTCTTTGAGGAAAGGAGCGCGGAAATGATGGGGATCGAGTGGGTGGCAAGCATGGTGTTTGATTGGGAAGCGAGCATGGTGTATTGGATTCTTGCCATGGTGTTTTTTATCATCGTGGAGCTGGCGACGGCGGCGCTTGTGGCGATTTGGTTTGTCGCGGGTAGTATTGCCGCTTTTGTTGCCGCCTGTTTTGATGTTTCCCTTGTTGGGCAGTGCGTTGTTTTTACCGTCGTTTCGGTGGTTCTGTTCCTCCTGATGTGGCCGTTCCTTGGGAAAGTGAAAGTCGAAAAAACGCCTACCAACGCCGACAGTGTCGTCGGCATGGAGGGGATTGTCCTGGACGATATCGACAACGTTCGGAGTCTGGGACGGGTTCAGGTCAACGGTTTGGGCTGGGCCGCCCGTTCGGAGGACGGTTCTCTTATCGAGGCAGGGAAAAGGATTGTTGTCAGGGAATTACAGGGGGTCACGTTGACCGTTTCGGAAAAGAAATAATTTAACGAAGGAGAAAAATCATGAGTCCATTGTTCGCTAGTGGAGCGTCTGGCGTTTTCACGTTTATCATTTTAGTGGTTATCGTCATCCTGCTTTTGGTGTTGATTTCGTGCGTTCGGATCGTCCCGCAGGCGCAGGTGTTCGTGGTGGAATTTCTCGGAACCTACTGGAAGTCGTGGGATACGGGGTTGCATTTTCTGGTGCCGTTTGTGTCGCGAGTGGCAAAGCGGGTTTCGGTCAAGGAAAACGTCGTCGATTTCGACCCGCAGTCGGTGATCACCAAGGACAACGTTACGATGCAGATCGACACGGTGGTGTTCTATCAGGTGACGGACGCCAAGCTGTACACCTATGGGGTGGAGAGGCCGCTGGTGGCCATTGAAAACCTCACCGCCACCACCCTGCGAAACATCATTGGGGAGTTGGAGCTGGACAACACGTTGACGTCGCGGGATGTGATTAATGCCAAGATCACCTCGATTCTGGACACGGCCAGTGACAAGTGGGGGATCAAGGTCAATCGGGTGGAACTCAAAAATATTGAGCCGCCGCGGGCCATCCTCGACGCCATGGAAAAGCAGATGAAAGCGGAGCGTGAGCGTCGCGAAATGATCCTTCAGGCGGAGGGGCAGAAAAAGAGCGAGATTCTGGTTGCGGAGGGGAAAAAGCAGGCGCAAATCCTTCAGGCGGAAGCGGAAAAGCAGACGATGATTCTGCGTGCCGAAGCGGAAAAGGAAAAGCAGATGCGGGAAGCGGAAGGCGAGGCGCAGGCGATCCTGCTGGTGCAGAAGGCGTTGGCCGACGGGATTCACATGCTGAACGAATCGGCCCCGACCGAGCAGGTGCTGACTCTCAAGAGTCTCGAAGCGTTTGCCAAGGCAGCCGACGGCAAAGCAACCAAGCTGATCATTCCCAGCAACATTCAGGGGGTTGCCGGTCTGGCTACGTCGCTGAAAGAAATGCTGAACTCCTGAATTTTCCAACGGCGGGGAATCTTCGTGGTTCCCCGCTTCGGACGACTTTTCCATGCCCCTTCAACGTAACACGTGCTGGTTCCTTCTTTTTCCAATCCTGTCGGCGTTGTTTTACACGTTGTGTAACACGTTCATGCGGCAAATCGCGGGGGGCGACGCGGAAATTCTTGTGGCGGTGGCCATGAAAGAGAGTGTGGCGTTTTACGTCGCCGTTCCGATTGTGGTCTGGTTGCTCTGGACGAAGCGGGCTGCGCTGCCGCCGTGGAAGTATGTCGGGATTTTTTTCTGCACGTCGCTGTTGGTTCAGCTTTTGGGGAACGTTTTGCTTCAAAAGTCGTTTCGGGAGATCGGCATGGCCACGGGGGTGGCGGGGAGCTGGGTGGGGTCGCTGTTGACGGCTCCTGTGCTGGGGGTGATGCTGCTTCATGAGAAGATTACGAAGCGGGTCGTTTTTTCGCTGTTTCTGGTATTGGTGGCGTTGTTCCTGCTTACGTCGGGGGTTCGGCTTCAAGATGGGGCGGAGGTGGCGACGACTTCCTCCTTTTCCAGCCCTGCCGCAGTTCGGAGCATCCTGCTTTGCGTCGTTGCGGGGGTTACGTTTGCATGTTCCAACGGAATCGTTCGTACCATGAACAACGCGGGGGTTTCGATGTTTTTTCCGATGCTTTTTCTTCCGGGCATGGGGTTGTTTTTGCTTTCGCTGTTGGACTTTTGGACGCATGGTACGGCTTCGTATGCGGCACTGAGCCGTTCCGACCTGTTTTATGCGTATGCGGCGGGGGGGTGCAACGCGATTGCTTACGTTTCGTTGATTCTGGGGTTGCGTTATTTGAGTTTGGTTCGGGTCAGCATTATCAACGTGTCGCAGCTTGCGTTGGCTCCGGTGGTGGGGTATTTTGTTTTTCAGGAGCCGATGAATGGGCTGATTTTATCGGGGATAGGGCTGGCCGTTGCGGGGATTGTGATTTCCAACACGACGAACAAGGTGTGAAGAAGGTTTCCGTTCCGTCGGCCGTAATCCTGGAGGGGGGCGGTTCAATTCATCTTGACATGCCGGAGGGTTCGTGTTAAGGTATCCCGTGTTTATTTGGGAGTTTTAGAAGTAGCTTCAACCCGTTTACCCAGGAGTGATCATGAAAAAAATAGTGTTGTCGGTTTTGGCCATCGGCCTTTTGAGTGGTGTGTGTGCGGCGCAAAGCGTTGCCCCGCTTCTTTCCGCCATGACGGAGCTGGCCCAGAAAGTGGAGGAAAAGAACGTCCTGGTGCTTTCCGTGGTCGTCGATCCGATTCGGAAAGGGGAGGTTGCCAGCCATCCGATGATGCTGGATAAAGGCTTCACCTACGAGTTTCTTGCGTTGAGCAACAAAGACGAGGATACCATTACCGTTCAGGTTGCGGATATGAAAGGGAAGGAAATCACCGCCGATTCGGATGCTGGAACCGCGTCGGCAAGTATTGAAACGACCACCTCCGGCATGGTGAACATCAATGTGAGTGTCCCGAAAATGACCGCTCCGGCGGATTATTATGGGTTCATGGTGTTGCAGTATGTAGTCGTCAAGGAAACGAAGTAACGGAGCTTTCATGGAACACGAAAACAGACCCATGGATCCGCGGCAGCTGGAATTTCCAACACCGGTACGATCTCCGCGTTCGTATCTTCTGCTGGCCTTTCAGATGGTTCGCAGCTGGCTGATCTATTTCGCGGCCAGCTTTGTGGCGGGGCTTTCCATGGGGCGTTGTTTTAAAAAAATGAGCCATGGCGAACCGTTCCCCATTACCGACATATGGGGCGGCGTTTTTATGATTTCGACGTTGGTCGCGTTGGTTTTCGGTATTTTTTCGCTGGTTTTTCAGATGAAGCTGCTGTACCGGTGCTGGCTTTTGATTCAGGACGGTTACGCCCGCACGACGCCTGGGAAGGCGATAGGGTTTCTGTTCCTTCCCATTTTTAATTTTTACTGGATTTTCGTGGCGTATTACGGGTTGGTGGAGGATATGAACGCGTATGTTCGCCGTCATGGTCTGAACGTGCCGCAGGTGAAGGGAATGTTGCCGTTGGTGGCGTGTATTTTGTTGTTGATTCCCTACGTGAACAGTTTGGGGGCGGTTCTGTTTCTTCCCGTCATGATGACGTTTGCGCAGACTGCGGCGCTGTTGCAGGCGGAAAAGAATCGGTGATTACAGGAACTTTCTCCATCCGGAGGGAACTTCGCCGTGGATGGTGACGAGCATCCAGTCGATGTTTTGGGTTTCGGTGTTGTAGAGGGCGAAGATTGTTAAATCTCGGCGCATGGGGCGCGTACTGGGGAGCGGTTCCAGCGGGGTGTAAAGCAGCACGCGTTTTCCGGTTTCGTCTCGTTTGGTGGGTTTCCAGAAAACCCGGTCGGCGGGCGTGGGGTCGGTTTTTTCGTAGCATTTCATTCGGTCGCGGTTCCAGCGGGAGAGTTGACGCACAAGCTCTGGCGTGATAAAGAGGTAAACCTCAGCGGAAATTTCGAGCCAGCGTTTTTGGAATGCTTTTTGTTCTTCTTCGGACAGGGGGGTGTCGTTGTTTTCCCATGCGTCGGTTTGGGGGATGGGGTCCATTTCGGGGAGGGACCAGACCTGGGTTGTTGCATTCTCCTGTCCCGGCTCCCCGGCGAAGAAGGGGGATTCGGCAATCATGGACACGCCCAGGAAACCGAGGCTGGTACAGAACAGGAAAAAGGGGAACGATTTGGATTTCATGGCAGAGGAAAGCTCCTGAAAGAAACTTGAGGGACAGGGAAAAAACCTTGTTTTTGTTTTTTTATTATATTTTATCACGAGCGTCCACATGAACCATGAATTATCAATTAT
>JAUNBJ010000018.1 GCA_030535245.1 Planctomycetia bacterium
CCATTGACCATTAACCATTAACCATTATTTAATTATCAATTATCAATTCCCTACGCTTGTGCATTCAGTGCCGTTTGCGTCTGCCGAGCCACGATGATTTCTTCGTTTGTTGGAATGACCCAAACCTGAACGCGGCTGTCGGGTGTGCTGATACACGCTTCCCTGGCACGCACCTGGGCGTTCTTTTCAGCGTCCAACACGATTCCCAGTTCCTGAACGTTCTGGCAGACTGCCGCGCGAATCTCGTCCCGATTCTCGCCAATGCCGCCTGTGAATACCAGAACGTCCGCACCGCCCAATTCCATCAGGTCGGCCCCGATGTAGCGACGGATGTCGTAAACATACACATCCAAAGCCAGCTTCGCCAGCCGGTGTCCTTCCGAAGCCGCACGAGCCAGGTCCCGTGCATCGGTCGCCAGACCACCGCTCAGGCCCAAAAGCCCCCCCTGCGAACCGAGTATCGCCAAAATTTCCTCGCACGTCTTTCCCGTCTGCTTCATCAGGTGCGGCAAAAGGTACGGATCGAAATCTCCCACCCGGTTGTTCTGCGGCAACCCGCCCTGCGGACTTCCGCCCATGCTCGACGCGACGCTCTTGCCGTCCCGAATTGCGCAAACCGAACTGCTTCCGCCCAGGTGACAGGAAATGATCCGCATGGGCTTTCCGAAAATCTCGGCCACCCGCGTCGCAATGTACCGGTGACTGGCACCATGGAAACCAAAACGCCGAATCTGGTACTTCTCGACCCAGGCGTATGGCACTGCGTAAAGCCGATTGCACTCCGGGATGTCCGCGTGAAAACCGGTCTCGAACGCCGCCACCAACGGCACTTCCGGAAGCTGCTTGCGCATCGACTCCATCGCCGCGATATAGGGCGGATTGTGTGCCGGAGCAATGTCCACCATCTGACGCATCGCCGACAACACGTCGTCCGTAACCACCTGAACGCCCGTCACCCGGCCCCCATGAACCGCCTTGAAACCTATCGCGTCCACCTTCGGTAAATCCTTCAGGCAAAACTTCACCGCTTCGGCATGTGTCGGAAACGCCGGGTCGGAACCGATACGCTCCACCCGCCCGCTGGCAAGCTCCGTCTCCGTTTCCATGTCGAACAGCTTGTATTTGAAACTGGTCGATCCGATATTGGCTACAAGTATTTTCATAAGGTTCTCCGTCGAAACGCGCTACAGGGCAAAAACCCTGCTGCTCCAGGGCACTCAGCTGAGGAACGCTTCCATCAACCCGTTGGCCGGACGCGGAATAATGTGGCTGGAAACCAGCTCGCCCGTCTGACTGGCCGCCGAAGCGCCCGCCTCAATCGCGGCACGAACGCTGCCAACGTCGCCCCGAACAATCACCGTGACAAACGCGCCACCAATGCTGATCCTCTTTTCAATCTTCACGTTCGCCGCCTTCGCCATCGCGTCCGCCGCCTCGACCAACGCTACCAGACCTTTCGTCTCAATGAATCCCAAAGCGTCTTGCATCTTCTTACCCTCTTTTTGGTTTTTTGTTTGGATGAATGGATGTGGAAAAAACTAATCTTTCAGGCCCGGAACCAGATCGCCCAGGTCCTCATGCGGACGTGGAATCACCTGCACGGCCAGCACTTCGCCCACTTTGCTGGCAGCGTTCACGCCAGCATCCGTCGCCGCTTTCACCGCCGCCACGTCGCCCGTCACATACGCCGTCACGATCCCGCTGCCCGGCTTCTCCCAACCCAGAAACTGCACGTTGGCCGACTTCATCATCGCGTCCACCGCCTCGACAAGAGCCACAAAGCCCTTCGTCTCGATCATGCCCAATGCTTCCATTACTTTTGCCATGTTTTCTTCCTTTCGTATGAAGATTCAGGTTATTTGAATAACTCGATTTTCGTCGCCCGGTCGATGTTGCAGGCGTTGCCCTCGTCCGTGTCCAAATGCACCTCTAAACGGACGCCCGCGTCCACCCGCACCAAAACGTTCTCGAACGTCGTGGTGCATGAATCCGCAAAAACCCGCAAGTGCATCCGGTCTTTGTCCTTGACCCCGTAATATTCCGCCTCCGTCGGGTGCATGTGTACGTGCCGCTCCGCCCGAATCACTCCGGACTTCAACTCCACCACCCCCTTCGGACCTACCAAAACACACCCCGGCGTCCCCAGCAAATCGCCACTCTGACGCACCGGCAACGGAATCCCCAACGAAATCCCGTCCGTAAACGCCAGCTCCACCTGCGACTGCTTGCGCGTCGGCCCCAATATACGCACCGCCGGCAACATCCGCTTCCGTGGCCCCACCACCATGAGCGTCTCCTTCGCCGCGAAAAACCCCTGCTGGTACAGCTCTTTGTCCACCGTAAGCCGATACCCGGCCCCGAAAAGCGTCTCCACGTCCGCGTCGCTCAGGTGGATGTGACGCGCCGAAACGCTCACCACCAACTCCGGAGCATGGGAAGCCCCACTCCCCGGTTTCCTGTCCAGACACTCCAGCACGATTTGCCGAATGATCTTCTCCACGTCTGCCGGATGAATATTTTGTATGTCCATGTTTTTCACGAAATCCGTGTTGTTACGATGTGTAATTGTACGTTTGCCGAGCGGATCCGATCAATCCACTCCTCCGAAATGCCGTCGTCCGTAACGATATGATTCACCGCGTCCAACGAGCAAATATGCGCCAGGCTCTTGTGCCCGAATTTCGAGCTGTCCGCCACCACGATCAACTCGTTGGCAATCCGGTGGATCGTGCGTTCCGTTTCCACCAGAAGAACGTTGTTGTTGTAAAATCCGTCGGAATCGATCCCCGCCGCACTGATGACCGCCCGACGTACCCGCAACTCCCGCAGCATGACGTCGGTGTACGGCCCCCGAACGACCCCCGTCCGTGGACAGACACTGCCGCCAAGCAGGATCAACTCGCTCCCCGCATCCGCCGCGAAAAGGTTCGCCACCGGAAGGGAATTCGTCACCAGCGTCAACTGCCGCCGCACCAGGTTCCGCGCCACCGCAAACGCCGTGCTGCCGCCATCCAGAAGAACCGTGTCCCCTTCTGGAATCATCTGTGCCGTGTACGCGCCAATCGCCAGTTTTTCCTGCCAGTGAATCTCCCGCAACGTCTCGTCGTTGGCGGCGTCCTCCCGTACAGGCGTCCCCGGCAGGTGCAGTGGGAACGTGGCCGGATTTTCCTCCGCCGGCAGTGCCATCCGTATCCCTTCGCCACGGTACGCCACCCCGCCGTACGTACGACGCAATAGCCCCCGATCTTCCAAATATTCCACATCCCGCCGAACGGTCGATTCGGAAACCTGCAAAAGACGGGCAAGTTTGGGAAGTTGCGTATACTGCTCGTTACGCATCGTTTCCAAAATCATGTTTCGTCGTTGTTCGGCAAGCATCGCCCATCCTTTTGCAAAGTTTTCCACTATTATGAGCGGAACGTTGGAAAAAGTCAAGCACTCCGTTGCAATATTTTTCAAAAAATGTCAAAATATTACAAATTTTCCAAAAATTCCAGTCAATGTTTATAGATTTCGGCTCTTTCGTGGAAAAAATTGCAGCTTTTCCCCAAATACCGATTTTAACGACCGATCAACCGCTCGACGCTTTCCAGAAGGCGATCCATGGGGAACGGTTTGCGAATGTAGTCGTCCACCCCCAGCGTTTCGGCATACGCCTTGTGACGATTCCCCTCGTTGGCGGTGATCATGATCACGCGAATCGGAATTTTTAATGTGCGGCGGAGTTTTTCCAGAACCAGAAAGCCGCTTCGTTTGGGCATCATCATATCCAGAATCACGAGATCAGGCGATTCCTGTTCACACAGCGCCAGTCCCTGATTGCCGTCCGCACCGCTGAACACCTGATAACCACGGGATTCCAGCGTCAGTCGCATGGATTCCGTAATTTCCATGTCGTCGTCGATAATCAGAATCTTTTTCATCACTTTTCTCGTTAAATAAAGGCGGGAAACACCAAAACATTCCTTCCAATATACTTTATTCTCCCCCTTTTGAACAGGGGTATGGTAAAAATCATGCGCTGAAAGGGCACCTAAAGGCAGGGTCCCCCTTGTGAAAATGGGGTTCGGAAAGTATGATATACTAAATATTGAAGATGGCCGCCTCCGGTTCCTTGTTCTGGTGGTTCTGGTTGACCGCTGCGGAGGGTGGCCCATGTTTGGAGGATTATTATGGCTGCAAAAATGTACTACGACAACGACGCGGATCTCTCTTTGCTGAACGGAAAGACCGTCGCGATCCTGGGTTATGGAAGTCAGGGGCATGGGCATGCTCAGAACCTGCGCGACAGCGGTGTGAACGTTATCGTCGCGGAGTTGCCCGGCACCCCCAATTACGATCTGGCGGTGGCTCATGGTTTTCAGCCGATGAGCATTCCGGATGCGGTACGTCAGGCCGATATGATCACCATCCTGCTGCCCGACGAGCTTCAGGGAGATATTTTCGCGAAGGATATTGCTCCGAATCTGAAACCGGGTGCGTTGTTGATTGCGTCGCACGGATTCAACGTTCACTTTGGGCAGTTCAACGTTCCGAAGGACAACAAATTCATCATGATCGCCCCGAAAGGCCCCGGACATCTGGTTCGCGCCGAGTTTGAGAAGGGGGCGGGGGTGCCGTGCCTTATCGCGTTGGGCGAAGGAGCTGGCGACGCGGAAAAGGCGTTGGGGCTGGCGTATGCCAAGGGGATTGGCGGAACGCGTGCCGGCGTCATTGAAACGACGTTTGCCGAGGAGACCGAAACCGACCTGTTCGGCGAGCAAGTCGTGCTTTGCGGCGGGCTGTCCGCGTTGATCAAGGCGGGCTTTGACACGCTGGTCGAAGCGGGGTATCAGCCGGAAATGGCATATTTTGAATGCTGTCATGAAGTCAAGCTGATTGTCGACCTGATCTACCAGGGTGGCTTGAGCTACATGCGTTACAGTATTTCCAACACGGCGGAATATGGCGATTACGTGACGGGGCCGCGTCTGGTGACGGACGAAACGAAAAAAGAGATGAAGCGTATCCTGAACGAGATTCAGGACGGCACGTTCGCGCGGAATTGGCTGCTGGAGAACAAAGTGAAGGCGCCGCACTTCAAGGCGATGCGTCGCGTGGAAGCGCAGCATGGCGTGGAAGTCGTCGGTAAAAAGCTCCGCAAACTGATGAGCTGGATCGACGCGAAAGAGGTCTGATTTTTCGAGAACCGTCCGCAGCGGCAGGAACGCAAACGGTATCCTGTCGCTACGGGCGGTTCCTGTTTTTTCTCTTTGTTTTAAAACGAACCCATGGATATTCCCACGATTCAGGAAGAACTGATTCAGCGTGCCGGGTTCAGCGACGAGGCGGTCGCGCAGCTTCGGGAATATTTCGCGGGGCGACGGCGGGAGTTTACCGTGAATCTGCAACTTGCCGGGACGCCATTCCAGAAGCGTGTCTGGGAGGAGATGCGAAAAATCCCGTATGGCCAAACCGTGACGTATCAGGAATTAGCGTGTCGGGTTGGCAATCCCAACGCGGCGCGGGCGGTAGGCATGGCGTGCCACAGGAATCCCCTTCCGGTGATCGTTCCGTGCCATCGTGTGGTAGCGGCTCACGGGAAATGGGGCGGTTACTCTTTGGGGCTGGCGTTCAAACAGTACCTGTTGGAATGGGAGCGTGGCGTGCTCATGGAATCCCACGAACAATCATAGGGCCAAGAAGCCGCGTCAGCCAAAGCGGGAGTTTCTTCCAGATTTGAATCAGGATTCCGTAGCTGGCGTTGTCGGGACGTACGTCGTCCATCCCGCCGCGTCGGACGTAATATTTCCAGACGGTAGGAAATTCCACGGCACCCCATTGTTTTTTGAACCGCCACGTATTCCCCCCGACGCTGCTTCGGCCAAAGTCGAAATACCGGGAGTGCCGCGTTTCGACCGTATGTTTCAGCAGATTCCAGTACAGGAACATGTTGGCGCAAAAGGCGTGGGAAAAGAGCAGTGCGCCGGCGGTGGGAACCTCGGTGATCTGTTTCCCGTGCAGAAGCAGCGCGGCGGCCACCGGTTGGCCCGAGGCCATCGACACGACGCAAATTTCGGCGTTTTCCGGGAGTTTTTCCAGAATTTCCGCGAACAGTTTTTTCGAGTAAACCGGCGTGCCGACATGCCGCATGGTGGCGGCAAACACGTCGTAAAACGGGTTGAGAAGTTCCCGCCCCCCCCACTGAACGGACAGATTCGCTTTTTCCCCCTTGCGAACCTGATTCCGGACTTTGGGGCCGATCGCCTTCCAAAGTGCCTCGGCCGTTTCGGGGAGCGCACGACGCATCAGGACTTTGCTCCGACGCTCAAACGTCAGTCGGGGATGGTGGATTTCCCGCTCGTTCCGCAGTTCCAGATACTTCACGTCCAACCGATCGGCCAACGTCGTCGCCTCGTCGATAAGTGCCGCGTCGATTTCCGCCTGTTGGGGGCCTTCCGGCACGAAACACCCACCGACGTTCAAATAGGGCAAACTAATCAAATGCTTCCCAAAAAGCGGGCTGTGCATGAATACCAACGGCAACACCCCCGCCAGCCTGTCGCCATCCCACGCCTCGACGGTGTACACCGTTTGCCGAAACGCTTTCGCGACAATCCCGTTCCAGCACGCGAAATACCCCGGATGAAGCTCTGGAAACGCTTCCATCAGAGGCGCGAACGCTTCTTCCGACGGGGGAACGGAGGTGACGACCGTACGAATCATGGCATTATCTCGAAAATTCCTCGCATGACCATTTCCGGCACATGGACAAACGCGTCGCAAAGCGATTGACAAACCGTACCCGCCCCGCCGCCGGTGATGAATCGGTCTGGGGTTTGGGACAACGAACGGGAAGTCTGGGAAACCAGCTCCCGAATGGCACCGACGATCCCCCAGTAAAGCCCGGCTTCCATGGCATCGTGGGTATTCCGCCCTACAGGGGAAAGGTTCCGCCGTACGTTCTTTTCCTCCAGAAGCGGTTGGACGTCCAGCTCCGGCAGGGCGTCGGTTCCCTGATACAGGGCGTGCGCACTCATCCGCAGTCCGGGGCCGATAGCCCCCCCCTGAAAGACGCCGTTTTCGTCGATCAGATCGACTTTCAACGCCGTGCCCAGATCGACGACAATGGCCGGACGGCCCGGCGTTCGCAAACGGTTGGCCGCCACCGCCGCTAAAAGACGGTCGGAACCGACACGTTCGGGGAATTCCACGGCGGTTTCAATCGGAATCGTTTTCCAGTTCAAAAACGTGATTTCATCGTGCGGACGGTGGTGCAGCACCCACGTCTGAAACGCCTGGTACATCGGGTGATTGACGCTGGCCACCCACCAATGCACCGTCTCCTGCCCCGCCGTGCTGTACCGCAGGGCGGTGAGGAACTCCTCGTGCGAAACGGCCGCGATATTCTCGCCGTCGCCGATTTTGCAGCGGGTGTTGCCAATGTCAATCGCAAGATTCCTGGGCATGTTCGTTCAGCATTCGGGAAATGGATTCTACCAGTTTGTTCAAATTCGCCCCCGTCACGGCGGAGAGAACCAACACCTCTTTTCCGGTCAGCGTACGCAGTTGGGCCGCCACCTCCTCTGATTCCGGCAAATCGGCTTTGGAAACGGCCAGAATCTCCGGCCGCCTCGCCAGTTTTTCGTCGTATCGGGTCAGCTCGGAGCGAATCGCCTGGTAATTTTCCAGCGGATCCGTACCATCCATCGGTAACGGCTCGATCAGGTGTACCAGAATCCCCGCCCGCTCGATATGTCGCAAAAACGCATGCCCCAGCCCCGCTCCGTCGGCCGCCCCTTCGATCAGTCCGGGAATGTCCGCCATGAGGAACGACCGATCCATATCCACCACGACACGGCCCAAATGGGGATATTTCGTCGTAAACGGATAGTTCGCAATCTCCGGCCGCGCACGGGTCAAACGGCTTAAAAGCGTACTTTTCCCGGCATTCGGCTTTCCCACCAGACCCACGTCGGCGATCACTTTCAACTCCAGACGCAGTTTGCGCGATTCCCCTTCGCCCCCCGGCGTACATTGCCGCGGCGCCCGGTTGCGGGAGGTCTTGAAACGCATGTTCCCCTTGCCGCCCGCACCCCCCTGGGCCACGTTCACACGATCGCCCGGATGAGCCAGGTCTTTCATCAAAAACCCACCCGCCTCGTCGTAAACCAACGTCCCGGTCGGCACCAGCAGAACCGTATCCTCGGCCTTGGCACCGTGCCGCTGGGAACCTTGTCCCGGCACGCCGTTTTTCCCCTGCCAATGGTGCTTCATGGTGAACGGAGCCAGGCTGTTTACCCCGTCCTGAGCTTCCAGAATGACGCTTCCGCCCGCACCGCCGTCGCCACCGTCCGGCCCCCCTTTGGGAATATATTTTTCCCGCAGGAAACTGATGCACCCGTCGCCGCCGCGACCGCCCTTGACGGTAATTTCCACTGTGTCGACAAACATGATTCGATTCCTGAAAGTCCATGAAAAAAGCCAACGGAAAAAACCATCCGCTGGCCGTAGCAAAAGTGCTGAAAAGAGGACTCGAACCTCCACCCAATTAACTTGGACTAGGACCTGAACCTAGCGCGTCTGCCAGTTCCGCCATTTCAGCATTCGATTGATAAAAACATTATACCCCTCGGTAAATTTTCCACAAGGGGGGCGGAAGGATTTTTCCCATTTTTACGTGCAAAGGGGGATTCATGGTTCATGCGGAGCCGTAATGAACACCGTAATCCATGGTTCCGAAACTACACATACGAGATTTTTGAAAGTATGTAGAAAATTTTTAATTTTCTTGAAAAAATACTTGACAATAGCGTTACGGGAGGTTATAATTATGTTCATGAGTCTTGGTGATTTTGAAAAAATTTCATCAACTCTGCTTGTACCACACGAGAACTTCAGCAATTTTCGGACGCAAGCACCGAGAGGCATTTTCCTTTGCGGAAAAGTGTCTTCTGTTATTGTGTATATGGTTTTGAACGATATACCCGAAATATACATACCCTGTAGAAACGATCCCTACAATATAGGGGATACGTGCGTATCTGGGTATGTAGGCAGCTGAAGGCCTTCGTGTGAGATGCGGCTTGCGTATCCCTTTTTTTATGCCCAGACACACGAAAACTTCAGCAATTTTCTGTGCTCATTCTAAGAGTTGGTACGCAGCCGCATCTTATCAGCAAAAATTTTCCCAACCCCCGTGAAATATGTTCCGTACCGTCCAACGCCTGATCGAAATCGGGCCAGAGGTATTCATGGAATACCACGTCGTGATAATTTTTTGGATAGGAAGATTTTCCCATTCCCCTCGATTTTACCTGCACGAAAACAACCATGTTTCCCCCCTTCGTCCCACCGACGTTTCCCGCCTCCATCCCTGGCACCAAGTCCCCTGGCTCGACCGCTGGGGGTGGGCGATTCCCTGCCTTATCGGGGCGGCTACCTTCGTCGGCAAGTGGACATGACCGTTTTTTAAGGAGATCATCATGAAACGAACCTTACTTTGGACCATCCTTTTGTTGTTCTGTGCGACACCTGCGTTTGCAAAGATTTACTCTTTTCAGGCTGGCGACGACCACTACATTTACACCGACAAACGGCTGACCAATGTTACCCTTCGCCACAATGGATACGTCGTCTGGCGAAACGGAACGATCGAAACAGACCAATACATTCATATCGGGGTCTTTTTCAGCGACAGAATTTCACTCGACGCAAACGAATGGAGCGGTTGGTGGTATCGTGCACCCAGCGTTGATTCCGATGCCGGATACAACTGGACGATTCGCTCGCTCGAAAACAGTCGAGGACGCCTTCGCGAGTTGAAAGCTCATCGAAAACGCCATCCTGATTTTCCGTTGGAATGATTACACCATTGAATAAGGAGCAAAACCATGAATCCACCAAACAAGACCGAAAGTCGGCGGGCATTTTTCCGAAAAATGTTCCACGCTTCCCTTGCCGCACCCTTTCTATTAGTCTCCGCTCCCGTTTTGGGAGGAGATGAGAAACCTGAAAAGGAAAAACCAAATGGATGTAAGGATTGTGCTATAACCTGTACGACGATGTGTAGACGGTATTGTAAAGGAAGCTGTGACAGGGGTTGTAGAGATGCATGTATAGGCACTGCAAGCAATTCATTTCGCTAACAGATCAGAACCATTTACTTTTTTAATCTGAACTGGAGGCAGATTAGAGAAGAATTTTTCAAACCTCCAAAATCGTTTTTTACAGGAGACAATAACATGTCGAACGAAAAAATTGAAAGTCGTCGGGCGTTTATGAAAAGGCTCGGGAAGGTGGCTGGAGCTGCTGTGGTTGCCGTTCCTTTTATGGTGCTTGCACCTCAAAAGGTTGAGGCCCAGAGATATGTTCAGTGTACTAACTGTGGAAAGGTTTGCTCATATTGCGATGGTGCTTGTAAAGATACTTGTTGGGGAGGCTGTGAAGGAACTTCTAAAAGTGTCTTTTAAACAGCTAGCTTTCAACTTGCATATTTGAAGATTGCCAAATAATCCAGAATCAGTGCAGAGTCCGGTCTTATGTCCGTTTTCTCTAGTATTTTCAGAGGTTGTTTTTCTGACACAAGGTGTCAGAAAAACAGATACTTATCGTTGGATGTTTGGACAGTTGTTATGGCACAAGTGTACCGAGACGTGGATGGTAAATCTTGTGATTGTCCTCAGTTTCGCATAATTCTTTTCTGTCTAGTATACGGCAGAATAGGGATTTTTAACATTTCACTGTTTTTTTAAGGAGAAGAATCATGTCAGATGAAAAAATCAAAAGTCGCCGAGCTTTCATGAAGAATCTCGTTCAGGTAACAGGGGTGTCTATTTTTACTGTTCCTTTTTTGAGAACAGAAAACATGAAAAGATTTTGGAAGTTTCCGATCGGAGTCCGTTGTCAAGTCGGAGGAATGTGCGCCTGTAAAGGAAGTTGCTTCGGTCTTTGTACCAAAAAATGTAATGGCAATTGCTCTGGAACAGTTAAATAAAACTACTGGGTAATTGCAAACCAAAACCGAACACATTTTCGGGATGCAATTACCCACATTCAAAAGGAGAACAATAATATGTCAGATAAAAAAACAGAAAACAGACGAGCATTTTTTAAGAACTCAGCCAAATTTTTTGCTGGTACTGTGGCAACGTTTCTTTATGTAGGAAACAATGAAACGCAGGCTCAATACTATGATGAAAATCCTTACGGCTGTAGGGGGTCATGCGGTCAAGGTTGTGCAAACTCAAGTTTTCAACATCCAACATGTAGAAATGGTTGTGGTATCGGCTGTGCTATCGGTTGTTTTGCAAAATGCGCACGAACATGTGTTGCAGAATGTGCGAGCAGTAGTATGAATTCATGTGGGGGAAGATGTACTTCTATTTGCGGAAACCAATGTGCCAAATCTTGCATTGGTGGCTGCGGTCAATATGCCCAATATAGATAAAGTTTTAAGGAAGGATCATGGAACAAGCGTTATTATCAACAAAAATGGCAGAATGGAAAGAAGGTTCCGCCAAAAGTGTCACTTTAGTTCTCACCGAAGACTGTCAACTTCGTTGCAAATACTGTTACCTATGCGGGAAAAATTCCACGACAAAGATGACGTTTGAAATTGCGAAAGAGGCGATTGACTACGTGCTGGATCATCGTGAAATCTATTCCGAAGAAGCAGTCGTTTGGGATTTCATAGGCGGGGAACCGTTTATGGAAATCGAATTGATGGACAAGATTTGCGACTATATCAAACAGAGAATGTTTGAATTGAACCATCCGTGGTTTAATAATTACCGGTTCAGCATGGCGACCAACGGTTTGATGTATGACGATGCGCGAGTTCAGAAGTTCATCGAAAAAAACGCTGCCCATTTGAGTATCGGCATTTCTGTTGACGGCACGAAAGAGAAACACGATGCTCAGCGGGTGTTTCCGAATGGGGAAGGTTCGTACGAAAGAGTCGTAAGGAACGTTCCGTTGTGGCTGGAACAGTTTCAAGGTGCCAATACCAAAGCGACGATTGGGCATGAGGATTTGCCGTTGGTGAAAGATTCTGTTTTGCATTTGTGGAATCTGGGAATCAAAGAAGTGGCGATGAACTGTATCTTTGAAGATGTCTGGCAGGATGGAGACGACCAGATTCTGGAAGAACAACTCGTTGCGCTGGCGGACGAAATCCTTGAGAAAAAATTGTATCTCAAGTACAATACGACGCTCTTTGATCGTTTTATCGGGTTTGAACTGACTGATAATCAGAATTGGTGTGGTGCCGGGCGAATGGTTGCCGTGGATACGAAAGGAAACCTGCACCCCTGCGTGCGTTTCGTGCAGTATTCCCTTGAAAAGAAATCCGCCTGGGTGACGGGAAATGCGGAAGAAGGACTTGATTTTAATAAAATTCGTCCTTTTCTGGCGCTCAACCGGACGGTTCAATCTCCGCAGGAGTGTATCGACTGCGAGGTGGCGAGTGGATGTGCGTGGTGTCAGGGGCATAATTACGATTCGGCGGACACCGAGACGATTTATCAGCGGGCTACGTACATCTGCAAGATGCACAAGGCGCGGGTCAGAGCGAATAATTACCTTTGGAATAAGCTGGACAAAATCGTGCCGCCGCCGGAGGATGACGAACGGGTGAGGCGATTGGCAATGCGGAAGGGAATGCAGCATTTGATGGTGATTGCCGATACCGACGCACCGTCGTTTTGCTACTATCCAACGCGGAAAGTCGAACGGCAGAAAATGTCGGTCGAGACGCTGAAAAAAGTCGTTTATTACGCACTGACGCACAATCTGGCATTGAACGTGATTGTCGGAAACGAGCCGTTGGACGAAGCGTTTCGGAATGTGCTCGACGAGTGCCAACATGTGATTCTGCGCCCGATCCAATCGGCAGAAAAGGGAGAGGGAATCGACGTTTTCGATTTTGAAACGGATTCCTGGCCAGAAAAGGCGGGCGGAGGGATTTTGATTCTGAGAATCGAAGCGAAAAACCTGCCTCAGCTTTCGGGTTGGCTTGAAGAACACTCGCTGGCATACGATCGGATTCAGATATTTGTCAAGGATGTGGAAAAAGTCGGTGAGGAAGAGTTGGTAATCTACCAGAATGTTCTGAAGTCGCTTGTGGATTGGCTTCCGGAACGGGAAGAGAAGAAGCCGTTGGAAATTTCGTTTTTGACCGACCGCCTGATGCTGGAAAAGCCGAACCACTGCGACGCGGGCATAAAGCACGTGACGGTCGCGCCGAATGGGAAATTTTACGTCTGTCCCGGTTTCTTTTATCGGGAAAAGAATCAGGATTTCGTCATTTCCGACATCGATACCGTATTGGAAACGCATGAACTTCCCATCAAAAACAAACAGCTCTACCAGCTGGACCATGCTCCCATTTGCGAGAATTGCGACGCCTGGCAATGCAAGCGGTGCGTTTTTCTCAACAAGGAAACCACGCTGGAGGTCAACACCCCGTCGCGTCAGCAGTGCGTCATGGCACATCTGGAACGCAACGCCAGCCGGGATTTGATCGAACCGTTGTTTTTGACGGAGGAGGTAACGATTCCAGAAATCGATTATCTCGACCCGTTTGAGGAATTGATGAAAAAGAAGTACCCCACGGAAAAAGGAGGAAAAGTCGATGAGTGCTGAGAGGAAAATCGTTGGAAGCGTCACACCGCAGCAGCGGGATGAGATTCAGGGGTTGTTTGAACGTCGAAATTCGCTCAAGGAGTTGTTCATGATTGTTGACCCCAAGAATACGGCACTTTATGAACGTGTTGTTGCCGACATGAGCGAAACGCAGAAGAAGTTCGACCAGTGGTGGAGCGATCGGGCGAAAGAGTATCAGTGGGAATCGGCGGAAAACGGCAACTGGGAGATCGATTTCCAGACCTGCGAGATATTTCTCCGAGAGGGGCATTGCGAGCATTGTGAACGGGGATAAGTGTTGGGCATCTTCTAAAATCCAATTCCGATACAAAACGGGTGGTTTTTAGAAGATGCCGTTCTTTATAACGGAACCCTTTCGGGTTGAAATTCTTGACCTTCCGGCGTCCTGGAAAGCGGTTCTCCATTGCATTCGGAAGGCACCTTCTAAAAATAATTTCCGCCCGCCTTTTCACCACACTTTTTTTGTTGTATAATAGAAATTTGCGGTTGGCACCTTTCCTGGGGGTGCCGTTACGTTTTCAACCTCGCAATGGAGTAACCGATCATGTCGCAGTCCGTGGTTCTTCAGACTTCTCTCCCGTTTCCCGTCCGTCGTGGCAAAGTGCGTGATATTTACGATCTCGGCGATGAGGTGCTGCTGGTCAGTTCCGACCGAATCAGCGCCTTCGACTGGATTTTACCCTCCGGAATCCCCGACAAGGGCCGCGTGTTGACGCAGATTGCCGCGTTCTGGTTTGAAAAACTAAACGAACCGAACCACCTGATTACGGTGGATATCGACGCCATGCCATGCCTGAACGATTTGGATGCCGAAACGAAAGCGACCCTGGCGGGCCGTAGCACGCTGTGCAAAAAGAGCCAGGTCGTCCCCATCGAGTGTGTGGTTCGCGGTTATCTGACCGGTTCGGGCTGGAAAGAGTACCAGCAATCCGGGACGGTCTGCGGTATTCAGCTTCCTGCGGGGTTGTTGGAAAGTGCGAAACTGGAGACGCCGATTTTCACCCCTTCGACCAAAGCGGAAGAGGGGCACGACGAGAACATTTCCTTCGACCAGATGGTTGCCGTGGTGGGGCAGGACGTGGCGACCGAGCTGCGGGATCGGAGTATTTCGTTGTTCCAGCGGGGTGCGGAATATGCTCTGGAACGTGGGATCATCATTGCCGACACGAAGTTTGAGTGGGGCGTACGCGACGGCAAAATCATCCTGGTGGACGAGGTGATGACGCCCGACAGTTCGCGTTTTTGGCCTGCCGACCAGTATCAGGTGGGGCAGGGTCAGCCGTCGTTTGACAAGCAGTTCGTTCGTGATTGGCTTTTGGCCAGCACGTGGGATCGGCAGAGTGTTCCGCCGGCGTTGCCCGACGATGTGATTGCCAAAACGCGAGCCAAGTATGTGGAAGCGTACGAGCGGCTTACGGGCAGACGATTCGCATGGTAATCGCCCTGTGCGGGCAACGTATTGGCAAACCGTAGTCAACCCTCGTAAAACGTTCCATTCACCGGGACAGCGCTTGTACACTACCACGCTTGTGCCCTGCCACGCTTATGCACTACCACGCTTGTGCTCCGTCCCGGCCCTAACATTATCCCCCCACCCCTCAAAAAAACGGCTTGAACAAGAAAATTATCAATTATCAATTATCAACTCCCCTGGTAAATGAGATATAGGAGCCTGCCGATGTGGAAAACCTTTCTTGCCCTGTGTACCGTCCTCTGTTTGGGAGGAATTTCGTCTGGAAGTACAAACGACGCCCTTCCGGAGGATGTTGTTTTCCTTATTGGTTCGGCGGACGCGTCGGCTGCCGAGTTTCGGAATCATCCTGACTGGAAAGCGTTTGCCGCCAAGGTTCCGGATAAAAAAGAACCGGTTCCCTTTTTGAAGTTTGAGGTGGGGAAAAATCCCGATTCGGCATGGACGGCATGGCATTGGAGCACCATGGAGGCGAAAGCGGGGTTTCGGAAATTTCTTGCGGAGATTGTCTTTTCGGCCAAGCGGGATTATCCGGAGAAGATGTATCTGGTTCTTGCCGTGGCGCATGGAAGTCCCAGTTCGTCGCAGGTTCATGTCACGACCAACGGCGTGGATTCTCCTGTCAAACGTGCTCCTACGACCCGGTGTTCCAATCCGTGGGGGTCGTTCCAGGTCAAAGGTTCCAGCCTGCTGTTGCCGATTGAAATTCCGGGCGGCACGATTCGTCAGGGGGAAAACCGCATCCAGATCATGTTGGACGACGGCAGTTTTCTCTTTTATGATTATGTCGCTCTGCGTGCCCGACCGGAGGCGATCCCCCCGAAGCCGCAACCTTCCATGGTGGAGGAATTTCTGTCGCACGGAATGCCGGAGGAAATCCTGTTCGTGACTCGCAAACCGAGCCGGGACGGGCATTGGTATGCGAACATTGGGTACTACGCCGACAACGTATGCCGTTTGCCCTGGCAGATGAATTCGGGCGGAGCGATTTACATCTACAACATCCGCACCCGGCAGGTTCGGAAGATTTTCGAGGACAAGGAGGGGAACTTTCGCGACCCGCAAATCCATTACGACGGCAAGAAATTCGTATTTGCGTATTTGCCAGGTGGGAAGCGGCACTACAGCCTGTACGAGATGAATCTCGACGGTACGGGGTTGCGGCAGATTACGGGAATTGGCGAGGACAAACCGCTGGAATTGCCCGCTGGGGTGGAACCGGCGACAACACCGGAACACCGCATTTCGGCGAAGAATCCGGGCAACGCGCGGGATTTTGCTGCGCCGGGGTGGGATGATTACGAACCGACGTATACGCCGGACGACCAGATCATTTTCTGTTCCACGCGATCCATGCGGTGGGTGAACTGCTGGGTGACGCAGTGCGGGACGATTCACAAATGCGATTTGAATGGCAAGAACATCCGTCGCCTGTCGGCCAACGTGGAGCAGGACAATACGCCATGGTTTTTGCCGGACGGGCGGGTGATTTACATGCGATGGGAATACGTCGACCGTGGGCAGGTGCAGTACCACCACCTCTGGACGATGAATCCGGACGGCACAAAGCAGATGGTCTTTTATGGCAATCAGCGTCCGTGGTTGTGCATGTTGGGGGCGAAGCCGATCCCGAACACGAACAAGGTGGTCGTCACGCTCTCTCCGGGGCATGGCATGAAGGAGCATTTTGGCCCTATCGGAATCATTGATCCCTCGTTTGGCCCGGACGATTTGCGGGGAATCCAGTACCTGACGCGGGACAGCAATCACAGCGACCCGTGGGCGTTTGACGAAAACCACGTTTTGTGCGGCACGCGAAATTCCATCAACCTCCTGACTGCCGACGGACGGGAGGAAGTTCTGTACACGCTTCCCACGTCGCTGCAAAAGGAAGGGTACTGGATTGCGGAACCGCGGCCCGTCATGCCCAGAGCACGCGAGGAAATCATCGCCGACCAGACCGACGATTCCAAAAATTACGGGACGTTGGCGCTGGCGAACATCTATCGTGGACGGCAAATGAAAGACCTGAAGCCGGGTACCGTGAAGTATTTGCTGATTTACGAAACGCTCCCCAAGCCGATTCACTATTCCGGAGGGATGGAACAGGTGTCGTCGGAGGGGACGTTTACCCTGGAGCGTCTGCTGGGACGCGTGCCGGTTTCCGAGGAGGGGAGTGCGTATTTCAATCTTCCGGCGGGGCGACCGTTCCTGTTTTTGGCCATGGACGAAAACAACCACTGCGTGAAGCGGATGCACTCGTTTACGTGCGTCATGCCGGGGGAGGTGAACGCCTGTATCGGCTGCCACGAGGAGCGTACCGAAACGCCCAATGCCGACGACCGCGACCGGCTCAACCGGATGATGAAAACGCAGCCGAGCGATCCGGAATTGGTCGAGGGGGTGCCGCATCTTTTCGATTTCCCACGGGATATTCAGCCGATTTTGGACAAACATTGCCTGGAGTGCCACAACCACGACCGCGAGGAAGGGGGATTCAACATTTCCGGCGACTGGAATCCGGTCTACACGATCGGTTACATGCAGATGTCCTGGCGAAAGATGTTTGGCGACAACCGAAATCGGGCGATGAGCAATTTCCCGCCGTATGCGATTGGTACCGGTTCCAGCCACCTTTTGAAGCTGATTGAAACGCAGCACGAGGGGGTGAACATGCCGGAAGCGGAGCAGAAAATCATCCGTCACTGGCTCGATGCCGGGGCGAATTACGCCGGGACGTATGCGGCCAACGCGTCGGGCGGTATGGGGTACTACATGCAGAACCACAACGTGCGAAACGACCGCGACTGGCCCGAAGCGGCGGCGACCCGCGAAGCGATTACCCGACGTTGCGACCCATGCCACTGCCCGACCGAGGAAGATCGCAAGATCGGCCGTTACAATTTGGCCACCGATTACAAGGTGAATCACGACCCGCGTTCGCAGAAAAACATGTTCGTGGCGCACGACATGTGCGAGGATAACGGTCGATTCAATCGTTTTGTGATTTACAACCTGTCGTATCCGGAGAAATCGAAGGTGCTTCGCGGGCCGTTGTCGAAATCGGCGGGGGGCTTGGGAACCTGCGAAGCGAAAAGCGGCAAAGTCATTTTCGCCGATACCGCCGACCCGGACTACCAGACGATTTTGAAGTACATTCAACGGGGGCGAACGTACCTTCTGGAGGAGGACAATCGGTTCAGTATGCTGAATCCGTCACCCAACAACGGCAAAGATTGTCCGCAGCGATTCGTTCCCCGCTGGGCGTATGTCCGCGAGATGATCCGCTACGGCCTGCTTCCGGTGGACACCCCGCCCGGCACGCCGTTGAATCCCTACGAGCTGGACCAAAAATACTGGGAGACGTTCTGGAAGAAATGAAGTAAAGGATACCGTGGGGGGAAAATCCCCCCGGTGCCGTTTAAAAGTCGAACCACATTCCCCAGCCGATTTGTTTCTCCACCAGATCGTAAAACTGATACTGATCTGCCGGGCCGTGCATGAGGTACAGCCCGGTGCGGAAGATATGCTGGTAAACGGTTCGCCACTGCCAGCCCACCTCGAACGCGACGTACGTGGTCCAGTCGTTTTCCTCGCTCCATTTTAAATGGACGGCGGCAAACGGCGCTCCATGGTATCCCGGCAGGATGATGGGGGCATACTCGGCTCCCAGTTCCAGCTGCCACGGCATCGCCCCGTCCTGGGTGTAAAACGCGTAATCGCCGCCAAAATAGAACCGCCAGTTCGCGTCCGGACGATACCCCACGCCGAACAGGATACAGTCACGAACATAATTCCTCCGCCACAAAATCCCGGTGTTGTGGTAAAATCGGAGCATCTGTTCGTCGCCCATGTGCGAGCTGATATGGTAGTAACCGATTTTCCATTCCCAGTGATTTTTACGGTACGTCAGCGGCAACGCAAAACGATAATCGGCACTGTACATTTCCCGTTCATGGTCGAGCGTCAGTCGTGCCAGCGCCGCCCCTTCCACGTCGAGCTGGAAACCTTCCGGATACACCTTGCTCTGATTGCCAAAGCGGAGAAGCGGAATCTTGCCTCCCAGAATCGGATCCCAGAAATTGTGCGGTCGCGCGTCCTCGTGAACCAGGTGAATCCCCAGCCGCGCTTCCCGATTGCTGGCCAGATACGCTTTGTAAAGCACCCCGGACGGCATCCACTGCCACGACCACGGGGTCGATTCGTCCGTCGGAAGTTCCGGCCCCATGCCTGGAATCTGGGACATAAAACGGCAGTCCCACTGCGCAAAACGCTGTTCCTCCGGCGTGAAAATCGAAAGATCGCTCCCTCCGGGCGGCGTTTCCGCGTACGAAACCGGCTTTGCAAAATCCATGCCGTCCTGCCCCCGCATACAGACGGGCGGACAGACAAATGGATCGGAATCGTTCCATGGAAAACCAAGCTGCTCGCTGCAGATTTCGATTTCCTGCGCCAGCCCGTTTCCCGAACTCAAAGGGATTATTCCTGACAGTACAAACGTTACAACAGATAAAAGCCTCGGAAACATAATTTCACCTTGAATGTTATTCTCCGTGTAGACAAGAGTATAGAGCATTTTTGAATTCTCGAAAAGAGCAATTTTGAGGTTTCCGAAAGATTCACCGGGAAGGCGCATGAAAAAATCCCGTGGAATCGAGAAATCCCACGGGATGAAAAATCGAAGCCGGTAAAGGCCAATCTCCAAAATTATTCCGGAAGCTGTGCCGGACGCATGTCGGACTTGTTGGCCAAAGCGGCGTTCACGTAACCGTCCACATCGTAAGAAATGCTATGCACCGACGCATCGCACATCGCCATCTGGAAACCACCGGCATGGGAGCTTCCAAACGAGTAAATGGAATACGTACCGAGCGTCTCGCGGTCCTGCATCGGCTTGAAGGCGGTGACGGTGTCGTTGGTCAACTGCGAGCCGCTGGAGTTCCGGACGTAATGCCCGCCGCCACGGAGGTTGGATCGGTCGGCACCGCAGAACATGGAGAACCGGTCGCCATGGCTGTTGTCGGTGTCTTCCGTTTCGTAGTACGTCGGCTGGAGGAATTTCTCACCGATCATGTACGTGTTGGAGGTTCCATCACGAACGGCACCGATAGTCACTTCGCTTCGGTCGTAGAAAATACCGGTCGGAATGTTCGTCGAACGGGGTTTGCAGGTGGCCGAAAGGGTCATGCTGCTGGAATCGTTACCGATTTGCGCATTGCTTGCACTGTTGTTCGTGCCGTAGTTTCCGGCATAGTCCGTTTTGGAGATCATCGTCGGGCTGGCACTGACTTCACTGGTGCTGGTGCTGGAAGCGGCCGTTTTGTACGACGTGGACGAGGAGACCGAATACGCTTTGGCGGTACGACGAGACGGGCAGGTAAATCCCGGAACCGAGGATTCGAGCTGAACCTTCAGGTTGGCCTGCGTCACGGTCGTGGAGCTGGCACCCATCGAGGACTGACGCAACGCGTCTTGTTCAATATAGGGCAGCAACGAGAAACACCACGATCCCATCTGCTTGCACCCTTCGCGATCCGGAGCACCGGTCCAGCTGTAATTCCAGCCGCCCGACGGAAACTTCCGCATGGCACTTTCGTAGTTCATCGTGGCTTTGGCCAACTGTCCTACCTGGTTACTGCACTGCATACGACGAGCGGCCTCACGTGCCTGCTGCACGGCCGGCAGCAACAATCCCACCAACATGCCGATAATGGCAATCACGACCAACAACTCTACCAATGTAAAGCCACGTTTGTGTGACATCTCACACCTCCCCAGTTCTCAAAAGCTCTTGTTCATTTTCCAAGGATAAAGCAGAGAAATACTTTCAAATGAATATTTATTACTCCACATTAAGCACTGTAATTCCAATTCTACCGCCTTTACGAAAAAAAGTCAAAGGTTGGACGTCTTGTTTTCCCTAATATTTTAAAATTTTTCTCAAATATTTCAGGAAAAAAGCAAAAATTCTCCCTTTATTGAATTTTGAGCTAGTTTTCCATCCAAAAATTTCCCGGATTTTTTCGCTTCACGGCACCTGATGTTTAGGTTGTGAAAAAAATACAAATCCGCCGCGCGATGGGGAAACCTTGGGTTTTTTGAGGGCACCCCCTCCGAGTGCCCCCCAAAATTTCGATTCCGTCCATTTAGCCGTTCTTTCGGAACCACTCAATCATTGCGTTGGTCGAGCTGTCGTGGGCCAGTTTCGGCTCATTTTCGGCGGTCAGTTCGTCCAGAATCTTCTTCGCCAGCACCTTCCCCAGCTCCACGCCCCACTGGTCGTAGCTGTTGATGTCCCAAATCACCCCCTGCACGAAGATTTTGTGTTCGTACATCGCAATCAGGGAACCGAGCACTTCAGGCGTCAGTTGTTCGGCCAGAATCGTATTCGTCGGGCGGTTCCCCTCGAACACCTTATGCGGTACCAGGGCTTCCGCAACCCCTTCCGCACGAACCTGTTCCGCCGTTTTCCCAAACGCCAGAGCCTCGGTCTGGGCAAACACGTTGGCCATCAGTTTGAAATGATGCTCACGAGCCGGCGAGCCGATCGGATTGTGCGATTTTGCAAACGCGATAAAGTCCGCCGGAACCAGTTTCGTCCCCTGATGAAGCAGCTGATAAAACGCGTGCTGGCCGTTCGTGCCTGGCTCTCCCCAGAGAATCGGGCCGGTCTGCCAGGTCACTTTTTGGCCGTCCAGCGTCACCGATTTGCCGTTCGACTCCATATCGCCCTGCTGGAAATACGCCGCAAACCGACTCAGATACTGGTCGTACGGTAAAATGGCCTGGCTGGTGGCGTTCTGGAAATTGTTGTACCAGACCCCCAAAACCGCCAAAAGAACCGGGATATTTTTCTCAAAGGGAGCGGTTCGGAAGTGATTGTCCATGGCATGGTAGCCGTCCAGCAATCGGAAAAAATGCTCCGGCCCAATAGCGACCATCAGCGAAAGCCCAATGGCCGACGGCAAACTGTACCGACCACCGACCCAGTTCCAGAACGCGAACATGTTTTCGGTGTCGATTCCGAATTCCGTCACTTTTTCCGCGTTGGTCGAAAGGGCGACAAAGTGCCGGGCCACGATTGCGGCGTCGGCGACGTTCCTGTCCGAACGGAGATTTTCCAGCACCCAACGGCGTGCGGACAGGGCGTTGGTCATGGTTTCGAGCGTGGTGAACGTTTTGCTGGCGATGATGAACAGCGTTTCCTCCGGGTTGAGGTCGCGAACCGCCTCGGCCAGGTGGGTACCGTCGATGTTCGACACAAACCGAACGGTCAAATCCCGCCGCGTGTATGGTTTCAGCGCCTCGTACGCCATGACGGGGCCCAAATCGGAGCCGCCGATGCCGACATTAACGATGTTTTTCACCGGTTTTCCCGTGTAGCCCAACCATTTTCCGTCACGGACGGTGCGGGAGAAATCTGCCATTTTGGCCAGCACGGCGTTCACGTCGTCCATCACGTTTTTTCCATCCACGAAGATGGGGGTGTTGGAACGGTTCCGAAGCGCAACATGCAGCACGGCCCGATTTTCGGTGGTGTTGATTTTCTCGCCGGAGAACATCTGTTCCCGTTTTTCCGCCACTCCCGCTTCCTGGGCCAGCTCCAGAAGCGTGGTCAGCACGGCGTCGTTGACGCGGTTTTTGGAGTAATCGAGTCGGATTCCGCACGCTTCGAGCGTCATTTTTTTCGCTCGATCGGCGTCGGCGGCGAACAGGTCGCGAAGGACCAACGGGGTCTCGGCCAGTTTTTCAAGTTTCTGCCACGCGGCAAGTTTTACGGGATGCGTCATGAGGAACACCTTTCATTAATCTCATTGGGTTTTGGAAAAGAAAAATTCCGCAGGGACTATTTTCGCTTTTTTTCCAAAAAAAACAAGCACGGGGGCCACGCGGAAACCCTGTCTTTTTTCTGAAGCTGTGATATAATGCTTTTGGAGGTGAAATAATGTTTGTCAGTCTGCTGCTTTTGTGGTCGTTGACTCCGGACGCTTCCTCGGTGGAGACGCTGGTGCAACAGTTGAACGCCCCTGCCGTGGAGGTTCGGGAACAGGCGGAAAAATCGCTGCTGGAGATGGGGCCGGAGCTGTTGCCGCTATTGCCCGACGCGAAAAAACAACCGGCGGAAATACGGCTGCGGCTTTCCCGAATCCGGATTCGGCTGGAGGGGGCAAAGTCGATCGGAACGCTCACCGAAAGTAAGATTTCCTCCCCCCCGGCATTCGGCACGCTCACGGAATTGCTGGGAAAAATCCAGCGGGAAACGGGGAACACGATCTTGCCTCCCAAAGGAACGGTCGTGACGGACGTCCCGGAAAAAGAGGCGAAGCAGGTCGCGTTTTGGCCCTTTTTCGACACGCTCTGCGACGCGTTGAAGCTGGACATGGAACCGGGCAAGGAGCGGGTGTGGCAGCTGGTACGAAGCCGTCGCGCGACGTTGCGGCAGGGAAATCAAACGGCATATCTGGGGCCGTTCCGCATGGAACCGATCAAAATGACCACCACTGTACTTCCCACCCAGGGGAGCGTGGCAACGCAAATGCAGTTGGAGCTGGCGTGGGAACCGCGACTCATGCCGATTTATGGCAGCATGACGCTCGACCGGCTGGTCTTTTCCGACGGTACGGTGGCGAAATTGCTCCCGCGAACGCACGAACTTCCGATGGGCAAAGACGAAATCCGCACGGTGCTGGAAGTGCCGCTTTCTTTAGAGCAGCCGAAAACGCTTCGGGAACAGCAAGGGTTCACCGTTTCCGGCACGTTTGAGGCGGTGGTGGCCGGGCCGAGCGTTCCGTTCACGTTTGAAGATTTAGAGAGCAAAAACGATCGGGAGTTCGCTCCGGTTTCTCGACGGACGGCGGGGGTGTTGGTCACGCTTACCGGGCTGCGAACGGAGGAGAACTCCCTTGTCGCCACGATACGGTACCGTTACGAGGAAACGTACGAAGCTATGGAATCGCACCGCCTCTGGGTATACGACCACCCCGCTTGGCTGGCGGATGCGGACGGGGAGAAAATCCTGTCCGACCGTTACGAAATGCTTCGGCAGACCAACCGGGAGATCGCGGTGGATTTGTATTTTCCCATGCCGGAATCGCTGGCAGGCAAAACCCTGGTTTACCCCCGTGCGGACGGCATTTACAAGGTGGCGTATCCCTTCACGCTATCGGAAATCCCCTTACCGTAACTAATTGATAATTGATAATTGATAATTTGTTTCATTCGGGCCGTTTTGGGAGTGGTGGGGTTATTCCTCGCATAGTCACCCCCAGGGAGAGGAAAACGCTTATGAATTCGTCACACACACCACTACTCAAGAAAAGGCATGAGCAAGAATAATTATCAATTATCAATTATCAATTCGTTGAACTTTCATCAGGAACAGAACATGCAGGTCATATTGGCGGCACCCCGTGGTTTTTGTGCCGGGGTGAACATGGCGGTCGAGACGCTTGAGGCAGCGGTGAAAAAATATGGCACGCCGTTGTTTGTCTACCATGAGATTGTGCACAACACGTGGGTTGTGAACGATTTTCGGGAAAAGGGGGTCACGTTTGTGGATTCGCTGGACGATGTGCCGGACGGAGCGTGCCTGATGTACTCGGCGCATGGCGTTTCCCCGGAGATACGGAAGCAGTCGCAAGCCAGGAATCTGCGGATTATCGACGCCACGTGCCCGCTGGTCGCGCGGGTGCACCGGCAGGCGCGGCAGTTGGTGGCACAGGGGTATACCATTCTTTTAATCGGCCATGCCGGGCATGACGAAATCGTGGGGGTGCGTGGGGAAGCACCGGACGCCATCCACGTTCTCTGTTCGCGGGAGGAGGCGGAAAAGGTGGACATCGGCCCGGTGCAGCGTGTGGCGTACCTGACGCAGACCACCCTTTCCACGGAGGAAGCGGCGGATATTGTTTCCGTGTTGAAAATGCGTTTTCCGGAAATCCACGAACCGCTCCCCAGTTGCATCTGTTTTGCCACGCAGAATCGGCAGCGTGCGATTCAGGAACTCTCCCCCCGGGCCGATGCGGTGGTGGTGGTGGGGAGTCCGAACAGCTCGAACAGCCGGCGTCTGAAAGAGATGGCCGAGCGTCATGGCGTTCCGGCGTATCTGATCGACGGGGTGGGAGAGCTGCGACCGGAATGGCTGGAAAAGGTCGGGTGTCTGCTTATCACGGCGGGAGCCAGCGCTCCGGAACGGGTGGTGCAGGAAGTGGTGCGTTTTCTGGTAGAAACGTATCATGCGGAAATTTCCACGGTAGAAACGTGCCGGGAGACGCTGGAATTTCGTCTACCGACGGATACGAACCGTATTTAAAAGGAAAATTTTCTTCGATTTTACAGAAAACTTGCAAAAACCTGAAAATCTGTCTTGACGCTTCTGTCGGAAATTTGTATGTAGGGGATAAGTCAACGTGGTATAGATTCATGAAATCGTATTTTACACGAATTTTTCGTCGAAAATGGAGTTTCATTTTCCGGTAAAAGCGGTATCATTTCTAATTCAAGGCTTAGGGAAAATCAATGAACACAGGAAAAATGAAAAGGAACAGATTCAGCGAACAGAAGATTCTGGCGATAGCCGCTGTTGCATTGGGACTGTTTATGCACGCGGCTTTTGCCCAGAACGTGGGGGATTTGCCGACCAGTCTGGATACGATGCCGGCGATGAACGCAACTGGAAACGCAGGAACACTGACGACTCGGCCCGCAGGGATTGACCCGAAAGCCCAGGCGCAGCGTTTTTTGCAGATGGGCCGCGAGGCGCTTCAGGCCGGGAACCTGTCGCAGGCGGAACATTGGGCGAAACAGGCGAGCAATCTGGCGGCGGTTTACGCCCCGAATGAGGATTCTCCGGAACGGCTTCTGGCGGATGTTCAGCGAGCGGCCTCAGCTCCGGCGACCGGTTCGGTTCCGGCTCCGGTGATGGCGGGAACGGCTCCGGCAGTGGGTGCCACGGCGGCGGAGATCGCCCATGGCAACACGGCGGTGGCGGCCTCTCCCAAAGCGATCGGCAAACGAAATCGCACGATCATCGAGGCGCGTATTGCGTTGGCAAATGGCGATGTCAACCGTGCAACGCAGCTTGCCAATGCGGCCGGGGCGATGAATCTGCCTTACAACCCCAACGACGACACACATCAGAATGTGCTGACGCATATCGGTAATTTCACCGACACGCTGATGAAGCGCAAACAGGAAGGGGAAACGGAAAGTGTCCGGCGGCTCATGGCGAAGTCGATGCTGGAACAGGCCCAGACGCTGTTAGGCTGGGGACGACTGGACGAGGCGGCCCAGTTGGCCACAGTAGCGGGGCAATTGAACGTTCCTTACAATCAGTATGAGGTTCAGCCGAAGGATTTGCTGGCCCGAATCGACAACGCGAGAAGTCGTCTGGCGGCGAAGAAGTCGGGCATGGCACCGAATCCGGCGGCGGTGGCGGCTTCGCTTCCGGGCGCCAACGTGCCGACGGCCAACCCTGCGGTGTATGATACCGCAAACGACACCACGCGTACCGTGCAGGTCAACTCCGACAGTGCCAGCGTGGGATATTCGCTTTTGCAGCAGGCCCAGATAGCACTCCAGCAGGGGAATCGGGAACAGGCGCGTCAGATTCTCTCGCAGGCGGAACGTTATCGTGGGGAGTTGAGTCCGGAAAGTGCCCGTCGTCTGAGTGATCTGCAGATGATGGTGAACACGCCGGAACCTTCCCCTCTGGTGCCGGCTCCCGTGACGGCTCCGGCCCCGATGCCGATGCCCGCAGTGGCTCCGACGGCGGAACAATCCGCCCTGTTTGGCCAGTTGGTTACCGAGCTGGAAAATCTCAGCCATAAAGCCCGAACGACGCGGGAATCCGACCCGGACGGCACGCTGAACATGCTCAACGAGTTCAAAACCAAAGTGGAGCAGTCCAGCCTGGCGGAAAGCCAGAAGGAAATGTTGTTGCGGAACCTTCGCAATCGGATTTCCGAGTTGGAAACCTACATTGCCGACAACAAGGCGGACATCGAGCTTCAGGCGAAGAACGCCGCGAATAACGACGCCGTCATGCAGGGTGGTACCGACATTATCGCCCGTCAAAAACGGTTGCAGGAGTTGACCGAGCAGTTCAACACACTCGTTCGGGAGCAGCGATTTGCCGAAGCCGAAGCGATCGGAAAGAAAGCCAAAGAGCTTTATCCGGAAGAAAGCGTTGCCGTTCAGCTCGACACGATGGGAAAAATGCTCAATCGTCAGGCCATGAACGCCCAGATTCGTGACGATAAGGAAAACGAAGTCGTCAACGCCTTTTTGGATGTGGACAAAGCGAGCATTCCGTTCACCAAAGATGGCATTGAATACGCGAAAAACTGGAACGACATTACCAAACGTCGTGAAAAATACAGCAAGCAGGAAACCCGTTACACGGAAAAAGAACTGGATATTGTAAAGCGTCTTGCCACGCCGGTGCAGGCACGGTTTGAAAATCAGCCGCTCCAGACCGTCATGGACACGCTCGGCCAAATGACGGGTGTCAATATCCACCTGGCTCCGGATGGACTGTCCGAACAGGGCGTCGCTCCCAGCCAGCCGGTAACGCTCAACATGCAGAGTGAAATCAGCCTTCAGAGTGCTTTGAACCTGATTCTCGGCCCGCTCAATCTGGATTACGTCATTCGGAACGAGGTGCTGATGATCACCAGCAAAAGCATGAAAGATACGGACGTGTACAGCGTCACCTACCCGGTCGCCGACCTGGTGATTCCGATTCCGAACTTCCAGCCATCGTCAAACATGGGTCTGGAAGGGGCACTGCGCAGTGCCATGGCAATGAACCAGGGGAACACGGCGCCATGGTCGAACGCGATGATGGCTCCCTCCGTAGCGATGGCCAACCGGGGCGGCAACGACCCGCGTCTGGACCCGGCCGCACTGGGACAGATGAACGTTCCGATTGGTGGTAATTCCGGTTCCGTCGGCGGAATGCAGGGAGGGGGTTCCATGGGATTCGGTACGGGAGGCGCAGGCACCGCAGGTGGTGCGGCGTCGGCCGACTTCGACAGCCTGATCGAGTTGATCAAAGGTACCGTCAACACGGAATCGTGGGACGACCAGGGTGGAAGTGGAACGATCAAACCGTTCCCGGTCAACCTGAGCCTCGTCGTCAGCCAGACGCAGGAAATCCATGAAAAGATTGCCAACCTGCTCGAACAGCTTCGGCGACTTCAGGATTTGCAGGTTACGATCGAAGTTCGCTTTATCAACCTGAGCGACCGGTTCTACGAGAAAATCGGTGTGGACTTTAACATGAACATCAAGACCAGTGCCGATAGCGCGTTCAACGCCGTCACGGGAGAAGTCACCAACTCGGCCACGGTCGGACGAAACAGTACCTACTCGGATAGCCCGACGCCTACCGCCATGGACATCCCGTTCCTGCAGGGAAGCTCGGTACTGGCGGCTCCGATGTTCGGTGGTTACGACCAGACCGCAAACGCTGGTGCACAGCTTGGCTTTGCCATCCTGTCCGATGTGGAAGCTTACCTGTTCATGGAAGCGGCCCAGAGTACCACCCGGTCGAACATCCTTCAGGCTCCGAAAGTGACCCTGTTCAACGGCCAGCAGGCATTCGTCGCGGACACCTCGCAGAAACCGTACGTGATCAGCGTTACGCCGGTCGTCGGCGACTTTGCGGCCGCCCTCCAGCCGGTTATCGTGGTTCTGTCCGAAGGAACATTCATGACCATTCAGGCCGTGGTCTCCTCCGACCGCCGCTACGTCCGATTGACCGTGGTTCCTTACTTCAGCCAGATCGGCGAAGTGAGAGAATTTACCTTCACCGGAACCGAATCGAGTACGACCGATACGTCGTCCTCTGGAAACCAGGAGAACCCCGACGACAATTCCTCCAATTCGTCCAGTTCGTCCTCCAATAAGTCTGGCACGTCCGTGCAGCTTCCGACCTTCTCCTTCGTCACGGTGACGACGACCGTCAGCGTGCCGGACGGCGGTACCATCCTCTTGGGCGGTATCAAACGTCTGAGCGAAGGCCGAAACGAAATGGGCGTCCCGATCCTCAATAAAGTGCCGTTTATCAACCGTCTGTTCAAAAACACCGGTATCGGCCGCGAAACATCCAGCCTGATGATGATGGTAACGCCTCGAATCATTATTCAGGAGGAAGAGGAAGAACAGCTCGGTGTTGCTCCCTAAGCCGTAACACGACTGTTCTTTAACAAGAGCCGCTCAGGAATGGATTCCGGAGCGGCTTTTTTCAGATACGTACTCTAAAACGATTCCAAAGGCAGCTTCTCAAAATCGTCTACAACAGCACCTCGTCCAGCGAACGTTTGGGAACATGGTGCGTTCCGTCGGGATCCCGCCAATATTTGCAGTCGCCGCCCGTCATCGGCTCCAACACCACACGCTCCGTGGGGACTCCCAACGCCACCACCAGAGAAACTTCATACCGGCCCGAATCCAGCCCCAAAAGATGCAAGACTTCCATCCGCTCACACGACGCGATCATGCACC
Organism: Planctomycetia bacterium; assembly: GCA_030535245.1. Classification (GTDB taxonomy): domain Bacteria; phylum Planctomycetota; class Planctomycetia; order Pirellulales; family Thermoguttaceae; genus RGIG3701. Next base: position 29,624 of record JAUNBJ010000018.1, read on the forward strand.
CCCCCAGCCCTTTTTCCACCGCCCCCAAAAGCAGCGTCTGGGCCGCAATCCCCTCGTCAATAACACTGACCGTAGGCCCTAAAAGATGATCCCGAAGAATCACCACGTACCCGGTCGGACGCTCGTTTTCCTCCGGCCCTGCCCAGTCCGTAAGGTACGCCGCCCAGCGAAGCAACGGAAACATCGCGTCGCACTTTTCCTTTCCCGAAACGATCGCGTACTTGAGCCGCTGAAGATTCCCCGCACTCCCCGTGAGCCGCGACAAATCGACCAACTCCCGCAACGTCGCCTCCGAAACCGGCTGCCCCGCGTCAAACCGACGGTACGAACGATTCCTAATGACCCAATCTCTCAGCATACAAAACCACCGTCATTGATCCTTGAAAAACGCCGCCAGCTCGTCAAAACCACGCATCGGCGCCTTTCCCTTTTTCATCTCGTCCGTCAATACCGGCTCCACCTTGGGGGTCTCTTTACGATACTGATACCGGGCCAGCTCGGAACGACGCGGACGCCGTTCCTCACGACGATCTTCCCGCGGTGGTTTCTCGCTTTTGCCCTCGGACGGACGACGCTCGGAACGCTCCGAACGTTCGGAACGCTCTTCCCGACGGGGTTTGCGTTCCTGCTTTTCGCGTTCGCTTCGGGGGACAAAATCGGCCGGAGCTTCGCTCACCAGACGTAACCCAACGTTCCATTTCGGCGAAATCACCGCCGCCACCTCGACACCCGGCTCTACCGTGGGCGTCGGAACCGTTGCAGATTCCGCCCCGCCGCTCTTCTTTCCACGACGATGACGCCGACGCACAGGTTTTTCCGCCGGGGGTTCCACCGCCTTGGCAGGATCGATCATGGTCAACGAAATGCGACGCCGATCTTTGTCCACTCCAACCACCCAGGCACGTACCACATCGCCCACGGCAATCATGTCGTGCGGATCCCGAATGTAACGGTCGGCAATCTGGCTGACATGCACCAACCCGCTTTCGTGCAGGCCAATGTCCACAAACGCCCCAAAATCGACCACGTTCAAAATCGTGCCGGTCAATTCCATGCCGGGCGTCAAATCCTCCAGCTTCATGACCCCCTTCTTGAAAATCGGCTTCGGCAAATCTTCTCGTGGGTCGCGCCCCGGACGAACCAGTTGGGCCAGAATGTCTTTCAGCTTCAACTCTCCCGTCTGAAGCTCCGCCGCCAGCTCCGACGTGTCCAACGCGTTGATCTTCGCTTCCAAATCTTTGGAAACGTGCCGCAACTCCGTCACCTCCACGCCGATTTTTTCCAAAATCTTCGCCGCCAATGCGTAACTCTCCGGGTGAATCCACGTCGTGTCGAGCGGATTGTCCCCCTTCGCGATTTTCAGAAATCCCGCCGCCTGAACAAACGTCGCCTCGCCAATGTTGGGGACGTTTTTCAGCTGCTCTCGATTCTTAAACGGCCCGTTCTGACGCCGATATTCGTAAATCTTACGCGCACTCAGCTGATTCAGCCCCGACACGAATCGCAACAGCGCCGGACTGGCCGTGTTCACGTCCACCCCCACAAAGTTCACGCACGATTCCACCACCCCTTCCAGCGATTCCCGCAAATGCTTTGCCTTCACGTCGTGCTGGTAAAGCCCCACGCCAATGTTCGCCGGGTCGATTTTTACCATCTCGCTCAACGGGTCCTGAACGCGACGGCCGATCGAAATCGCCCCCCGAAGCGTCGCGTCGTATTCCGGAAACTCCTCGCGGCCCAGGACGCTTGTGGAATAGACACTCGCCCCCGCCTCGTTCGCGATAACATACGATACGTCCTGCCCTGCAAGCTCGTTGGAAAGCAGCCCCGTGAAGAAATCCTCCGCCGTCCGACACGCCGTGCCGTTGCCAATGGCGATGAGCGTCAGATGGTATTTCTCAATTATCTTCAGCACGATCTGCTTCGCTTCTTCGATTCGTTCGGACTTGCCCACCAGATAAATGATCCCATGCTCCAAAAAATTGCCGAACTGGTCGATCGCCGCCAGCTTGCAGCCGTTTTTGAACCCCGGATCCACCGCCAGCACCCGATGGTCGTGAATCGGCGACTGAAGCAACAGGTTCCGAAGGTTTTTCGCGAAAACGTCCACCGCGTGCGTTTCGGCATTCTCGGTCAACTCTCGCCGTGTTTCCCGCTCCAGCGCCGGCACGATCAAACGCGAAAGCGCATCCCGAACGCACCCCTTCAGGAACGCTGCATTCGCGTTTTCCTCAAGATGCAATACCGTTTCCGCACATTTCTGAAGCGCGTCGTTGTCCACTTCCACCTTGACGCGGATCACCTTGGCATGTTCGCCACGATTGATCGCCAACACCCGGTGCGGCGGAATCTTGCGAACGCTCTCCTCGAAATGATAATAATCCTGGAACGCCTTCTGCTTTTTTTCCTCGCTCTTTTGCTTTTTCAGTGATTTTCGAGGCTTTGCTTTTTCCTTCGTTGTTTTTTCTGTCGTGTCAGCCGGAACCGCATCCCCCGCCGGGGCTTCTTCCGCAGTGGTTTCGGTTGCGGTTTCAGTTGCTGTTTCGGCTACGGCTTCGGCTGCCGGGGGTTCCGCCGGAGTTTCTTCGACCACCGGTTCCGCCGCCTTCACCTCCAGTTTGGACGTGACGATTCGTGCCGAACGGAGGTATTCTTCCCGCAGTTTTTGCCGCAGTTCCGGGTTCTCGCTGTAACTTTCAGCCAGGATGTGCCCTGCACCGGTTAAGACCTCCTCGACCGTGGGAAGCTCGTTTTCCGCATGAACAAATTCTGCGGCCCGTCCACGCAAATCGGCACAACGATTTTCCAGAATTTCGAGTGCCAGCGGTTCCAGTCCCCGCTTGCGGGCTGCGGCGGCCAACGTCTGTTTGTTCTGTTTGAACGGTAGGTACAAATCCTCCAGACGTTTTGCGGTTGTGGCCGCCTTGATCTTCCTTTCCAGATCGGGCGTCAGTTTTCCCTGTGACTCAATCGAGCGAAGGATCGTCTGCTTGCGTTCCAGGAGCTGCCGCATTTTGGTCAGTTTGGCAAGAATTTGCCGAATCTGCACTTCATCCATTCCACCCGTTTCGTCCTTTCGGTAACGGGTAATGAAAGGAACGGTGTTCCCTTCGTCGAAAAGCTGCACAACGGCCTGAATCTGCTTTAGCGGAATCGCCATTCCGCGGGCAATATGACGCAAATTGATATTCATCGGATCGGACATGGGTGGTCACGCGCCCTTTTTCAACGGCGCTTTTCTCCTGCAAGGAAAATCACAAAAACAAAAGACAAAATATTGTATTCATAGATTTTAACCGATTTTGTCCGTTTGACAAGGGAGCGGGAAATTTTTCATTGCTTTTCTGCCCCCACTTGTTTTTTATGGAAAAGATGGTATGTTTAGAGGCATGCTTGTGCCGGAGTGGTGGAATGGCAGACACGATGGACTCAAAATCCATTGTTCGCAAGAACATGTGGGTTCGACTCCCACCTCCGGTAATGCGTTTATACGTAAAATCATTGTTGTAACGGTGCTGCGTTTTTCCACGAAGGGGGAGCGCGTTTAACAGGGAATTCGGTGTAAAACCGAAACGGTCACCGCCACTGTAATCGGATTCGCGTGTTGCGAAGAAAATCGGAGTTCTGAGTAACTCTTTTATTGCCACTGTTGGAAACGATGGGAAGGCATTCCGGTTTTCATCCGTAAGTCAGGAGACCTACCGTTACGGGTTTTGAAAGGGCTGCGGAGTGACGGTTCTTTTCAAGCGGTGTCTTTCTGTATTATAGTATATAATCTGGGAAAGTCCCGCGACGCGATTTTCGATTTCTCCAGAGAGGAGATGGGTCATGCCCCGTGAAATCTTTATCTGTAGTGGCAGCCATTGGGAGAGTATACTTACCTTATTGCCTCCGACCGAGGGGGAAGGTACGAAGTGCATTCCATCGTATCGGGCCGGAGGTGGTTCTGAAAGAGAGGGAGGCCAGAAGCGTAGCGACTGCCTCCCGGAGACGTTGCAACCGGCGGCAGCCGTAGTCGCTCCCGGTCGTACCGGGTCGGCGGCAGCCGTAGTCGCCCCCGCACGTTGCGGGTTTACGTTGGTGGAGTTGTTGGTGGTGATAGCGATCATAGGGGTATTGATGGGTCTTTTGTTACCGGCGTTGGGTGCGGCGCGTGGGGGTGCGCGGCGTGTGGTTTGCAGTAATCATTTACGTCAGGTGGGGGTCGCGTCCGATTCGTTTAGTGTGATTCGTGGAGGGGAGATTGTTCCTGGGGGAGAGGATCATCGTAGTGAAGAATTGTCGCCTGAGGGGAGGAGTTTTGGCTGGGGGGCGTTTTTGTTACCGCATTTGGAGCAGCAGAATCTTTATGACGGGATTGACTGGTCGGTGGGGTATGATGGGGAGGTCAATCGTGGTGTGGCGGAGGTGGTGCTTCCGGTTTTTTTGTGTCCGGAGGTTTCGTCGGAGGGTCATCAGGTGAACGGGTATGGTCAGACGTCGTATGGTGGGGTGAATGGGGCGCGGTTTGCGAGCAAGAATCGGAACAATCCGGTGAATGGTGCGATGATTTACACGGGGAATTATCCGAATGCGTCCCTGGCCAAATACCGGCATATTTCCCGGAGGAACATTTCGGACGTGACGGACGGGTTATCGAACACGTTGTATTTTGCGGAGGATTCGCGGTCGGAGGAGAGTTATGCGTATGGGGATCGTCAGTGGATTGCGTCGAACAACGTGTTTGACGTTTCGTGTGGGGTGAACAAGGCGGCGGCGACGGAGAACGACATTACCAGCCAGCATGTGGGGGGAGCGTTTGGGGTTTTTGGGGACGCGTCGGTGCATTTTTTGCCGAATGAATTGGATGCGGAGGTTTTAGCGTCGTTGTGTACGATTGCGTTTGATGATATTGTTGTCGTTGATTTTTGAGGAGATTTATCATGAAGAAAATTTACTTGTTTGGGATATTTTACGCGATGGTTTCCGTGTTATCGGCGGCGACATTGACGTTTGAGAATGAGCAGTTGGGAGCGGCCCAGCAGTTGACCGGGGTGAATTCGTACTGGAATGGCTCTCCGCAGAATACCACGTTGACTGCCGTGCCCAATGGAAATTACAAAGAGGCGGGCGATTCAACGCCATTTGTGGTGGACATTGCTTCGTTTTCCAACAGTGTGAGCTACGACACCACTTATAAATGGTGGAGCTGGTCGGGATTTGGGGTTAGCAACGCGGAGGGAACGTTTACTCAGGGGGGGCAGACGACGGAGATGTTCGCGTATCCTGCGAGTAATGATGGGAATTATCTGGTGGGCTACTGGTCGGGGTGGACGGAGAATGCCACGATGATTTCCTTTGGGCAAACGGTTACGCTGGAATCGGTGGACCTTGCCAACGCCGCATGGACGGCTTTGGGGGCGACCGTGGGGGATGATTTTATGAATGGGCTTATCGACGGAGATTCCCTGACGTTGGTCATTACGAAAGAAGCCAGCTGGGAAACCGCTACCGATCGCATTGAAGTGGATCTGGCATATAAAAACGTGAGCGAAGCCCTTTATGTATTAGACGACTGGACGACCGTTGATTTGAGCGGCCTGGGAGAAACCGACGCGTTGTATTTCAACCTCCAGGTAGGTGCGGTGGATTATGGTGGGATTATGGGGGCGTATGGGACGAACATCGCGACGTACTTTGCATTGGACAACCTGGTGTATCAGACCCTTAGTCCGGTGGTATCGGGGGTTCCGGAGCCGTCGGCGTGGATTTTGTTGGGTTTGGGCGTGGCGGTTTTGCTTGGCCGCCGTCGGGAAAGAAAAACCTCCCCCATCGTCTGAATGCCGAGGAGGAGGTTGGGTTCTGTTTACAGACTTCGAGCGATCGCAATCTGCGGTCGCTTTTTCTTTTTTTAGACGTCCAGATTCGTCACGTCCAATGCAAATTTCTCGATGAAATCCCGCCGTGGCTCCACTTTTTCTCCCATCAATATCCGGAACAGTTCGTCGGCTGCCGCCGCGTCGTCCAAGCGTATCTGAACCATCGTCCGCCGAGCCGGATCCAACGTCGTTTCCCGGATTTCCTCCGCGTTCATTTCTCCCAACCCCTTAAAACGCGATATTTGCATCCCCTTGCTTCCTGCGTTTCGGATGGCCGGAAGCAATCCGCGAAGGTCTTCCAAACCGACGAGTTGATCCCCACACCGTAGTTCGTACCGGTTTCCTTCCAGACCTGTCCGTGCCTGCGGTATCAACGAGTCAATCTCAAACCCCATCTTCCGCAACTCCACCAACTGCTTGTTGATCGATCGGACTTCGTGTATCTCAAATACCGGCATGTTCACGATCGGTTGGCCTGCTTCGTTCTTTCGATCTTCTTCCTCCTCCGTTTTTAACGTGGCGGAATCGTCGATCTCGATGTCGATATTGTTCGCTTTCTCGTATTCGTCCACGAACTTCTCAAGCTGCGTGTGGTCGATGAACCAATAATCCCGCCGCCCCAAAAACGCGTGAATCACCGGCAGTTTGCCCGAAACCGGGTCCTGCAACATCGCATGGGTTTTCAAGTTGATACCGCGTCGTTCCAGCGTGAAAATCGAATCTTCCAGCGACGAGAGGATTTTCGCCAGCTGTTCCAGCTTCTCCCCCTCGATAAGCTCGCCATTTTTCGGGTCAAAGACCGATTCCTTCAACCCACGCCCCTGAAGCAGCGTTTTTAACTCCTCATCCGTCTGCACGTACGAAATACGCTTCTTCTGCGTGATTCGGAACAACGGCGGCTGTGCGGCGTAGACGTGCCCCGCCTTGATCAGCCCGTACATCTGCCGATAGAAAAAGGTCAGCAAAAGCGTCCGAATGTGCGAACCATCCACGTCCGCATCCGTCATGATCACGATTTTGTTGTAGCGACGCTTTTCCAAATTCAAATCTTCCCCGATTCCCGTGCCAATCGCGGCAATCATGCTCCGAACTTCTTCGTTCGCCAGCACTTTGTCCTCACGCGCTTTGTATGCGTTGATGATCTTTCCACGCAGCGGCAGGATCGCCTGATACTCCCGTATCCGACCCCCTTCCGCCGTTCCCCCTGCCGAGTTCCCCTCGACCAGAAACAGCTCGCACTTCTCCACGTCGCGACTGGAGCAATCCCGCAGCTTCCCCGGCATTCCGCCCGAAGATAACGCATCTTTCCGCTCCCGAACCATCATCCGCGCCTTGCGAGCACTCTCCCGTGCTTCCGCCGCCAGTATCCCCTTTTGGAGGATCGTCTTGGCCGTCGTGGGGTTTTCCTCGAAATAATGCGTCAACGCCTCGTAAACCGTCCCCGAAACGATCCCTTCCACCTCGCCGTTGCCCAGCTTCGTTTTCGTCTGTCCCTCAAACTGCGGGTTGGGAACACGCAACGAAATCACCGCCGTCAACCCTTCGCGAAAATCGTCGCCGGACGGGGTCATTTTCTTGAACAGGTCTTCCTTTTTGCCATACTGATTCAGCGAACGCGTCAATGCCGACCGGAACCCTGAAACATGCGTTCCCCCTTCGATCGTGTTGATGTTGTTCACGTAGGAATGGACGTTTTCGGTATACTCCGAAGTGTACTGCATGGCAATTTCCACCTCGACGCTTTCCTGCCGCGCCCGAATCTGGATCACGTCGGAATGAAGCGGTTCGGAGGTGCGGTTCAGATTCTCCACAAACTCGACAATGCCCCGCTCGTAAAAGAAGGTATCCCCCTCGTTGGTTCGGGAGTCGCGGTACGTAATCCGCACGCCGCTGTTCAGGAACGCCAACTCCTGCAAACGGTGATACAACGTGCTGTAACTGAATTTCGTGTCAGGGAAAATCTCATTATCCGGTTTGAACGTGGTTTTCGTCCCCCGCTTGTCCGTTTTGCCAACTTTTTTAACTTCGGAAACCGGAACGCCCCGTTCGTATTCCTGCTGCCAGATGAAACCGTCGCGAGCCACCTGGCAGGTACACCACTCGGACAAAAAGTTCACCACCGTCACCCCCACGCCATGCAGACCGCCGGACGTGGTGTACGCACCATTGCCGAACTTTCCGCCGAATTTCAGTACGGTCATCACCCCTTCCAGCGTGGAAATGCCCAGCTCGGTGAACGTTTCTACCGGAATGCCTCGGCCATTGTCCTCCACCGTGACGGAACCGTCGGTATTGATCGTGACGGTAATCAGCGACGCATGTCCGGCCATCGCTTCGTCGATGGAGTTATCCACCACTTCGTACACCAGATGGTGCAAGCCGCGGGACGTCGTATCGCCGATATACATGCTTGGGCGCTTACGCACATGTTCCAGGTCGGACAGGTGGGAAATCTGTTCCGCACCATAGGCCCCCTCGACTTTTTCGTGACCGTTGTTCTCCGGCAGACTGTTCGGATCGTTCGACATGAAAACTCCCTGTTCGTAAAGAAACTCTATAATAATATTATGTCAAATTATAGCAGTTTTTTAAAAAACGTGTAGGGGGTAGTTGCGACAGCATTTCTACCCAAAGCGTTGATTTCCTGCGGTTTTTAGGAGCTGCCATCCGTTCAACATTTCTTTTGTGTTTCTTTTGTGCACAAAGTTTGATCGTACTCTTGAAATTCTTCCCCTCCCCTCTTGCGTAATTTGGAGAACATGGGTAAACTATTATTCTGTTCCTATCCAGTAATTTGACGAGAGGATTCCATGAATCGAATACATTTTTTTCTGATTGGCACGCTGATATTGGGTCTGGCTTGCGGCAGTGCGGTACTTCTCCGCGCGGAAGAACCTGTACCCCCGGCAGAAGAAAAAGCTCCCGAAACTCCGGCGGAGGAAAAAGTTCCTGAAAATAAGCCTGCGGAGAAGCCGGCCGAAAATCCTGTCGAGAAACCGGACGGGGTGGAGAAACCGGCGACTTCCGACAAGGCTCCCGAAGCGCGGGCAACCGAGGTTCCCAAGGAAGAAGCTCCCCAAGCGGAAACGCCAAAGGAAGAGGAGAAAAAAGAAGAAAAGAAAGAGGAAAAAAAATACGAAACGCTGACGCTCAAGTCGGGGCCGCTGAAAATCGACGTGGAGACGGACGCGGTTTTGCTTCCAGAGCAGTTTCAGAAAATTCAGATTCGGACGAAGCAGTGGACGACTTTGAAAGTCCAATCGGCAGTGCCGCACGGGACGATGGTTCGCAAGGGAGACGTGCTGGTGACGTTGGACCTGGAGGATTACGAGGAAAAAATCAAGACGAGTCGGCGGGAATTGGAGTTGGCTCGGCAGTCGCTTTTGCGTGCACGGACGGCGTATCGGCTGCAAAAAAAGGTGGCCGCCTGGGATGCCGCAGTGACACGTCGCAGTCGGGAGGAAGCGGTGGATCGATTCGAGTTCACCAAAAAGTGGGACTACGACCTGAATACACGCAACATGGAGTTCACGCTGAAAGCATCGGAATTTTCGCTGAAAAGCCAGAGAAAAGAGCTGGAACAGCTTCAAAAGATGTATGCGGAAAACGACCTGACCGAAACGACCGAGGAAATCATGCTGGAACGTCAACAGCGTGCGGTGGAGGGGATGGAGCTGCAATTTCAGGCGGCCAAGGGGCGTTATGAGTGGACGAAAACACGGGCGATTCCACGATTTATCCGCAACGAAAAAGAGACGCTGGAACGGAAGTTGGCCCAAATTGACGCCGCTATGGAGAATCTCGTTCCGGACGAAAAAACACGCGATTTGAACATGGCGGCGGAGGAAGTGAAATTCCGCAAGCTGGAAAAGGAATTTCGTGAGCTGGAAAAGGATCGCGAAGCGCTGGAGTGCCGGGCGCCTGCCGATGGTCTGGTGCTTTACGGCGTGCTGGACAACGGCAAATGGTCGGATTTTTCCAAATACGAACCGCTTCTGAAAGAGGACGAGACGCTGACCGCGAACAAGCCGTTCCTGACGCTTTGCAAGATGGATGCCATTTGCCTGTCCCTGGCGTTTGCCGAAAAGGAATATTCCCATTTGGCGGTGGGAATGAAAGGATTTTTCCGTCCAACGGCATACCCGGAATGGGAGTTGCCAACGGTGTTGACGACCCTGGCCACCATGCCGACGCCGGACAAATACCGCGCGACGGCGAAAGTAACGCTCGATCCGTCGCTGAAGCTGTGGCCCGGCATGGGGGGGAAGGCGACGTTCTTTGCCGTTCGCAAGACGAACGCGCTGCTCGTTCCCGCAACCGCCGTGGGCCGGGAAGAAGATTTGTCGCGTTACGTTTACGTTCTCGACAAAGAGAAAAAGGAACCGGCCAAACGTCCGGTTAAGCTGGGTAAAAAGAGTGGTGAAAAGTGGGAAATCCTCGACGGTCTGGAAGCGAGCATGGAGGTTCTCAAGGAAATCAACGCGGTGGAACAGCCATGAGGTTTTGGTGTTCAGGACTGTTGTTGCTGACGGCGTTTCCCCTGTGGGCCGACGCGCCGCGAATGCGTGATCTTCCCACGGTCGAACGGGACGTGGTGGATCAGGCGGTACTGCGTGGGGTGGATTTTCTGCTGACGCGTCAAAATCGGGACGGTTCCTGGGGGTCGCCGACACGAACCAAACACCTGAATATTTACGCTCCGGGAGATGCTCACGCGGCGTACAAAGCGGGCACAACGGCACTCTGTCTGGAATCGCTTTTGCGGATGGAAAAAGGGCTTTCCACCTTTCCGGAAAATGCGGGGGCAGAGCGTCGGGAAAAACTTTCCGAGGCAATCGACCGGGCGGAAGGGTGGTTGTTGGAAAATCTTCCGAAGCTGCGGCGTTCGTCGCCCGACGTGCTTTACAACGTCTGGGGGCATGCGTACGGATTGACCACCCTGCGGTGGATGTACACGCGAAACGTTCCGGTGGCGAAGCGTTCCGAGCGGCTTGAAAAAATTCGCAAGGCGGCCCAAAAGCAGATAGAAATGCTGGACAAATGCGAATATCTCAGCGGGGGCTGGGGATATTACAATTTTAACATGGCGGCCCGGAAATCCCCAGATGTTTCCAACAGTTTCGTGACGGCAACGGTACTGGTGGGCCTGGCCGACGCGAAAGCCATGGGCGTGGAGGTTCCCGAACGGCTGGTGAAAAATGGGCTGACGTCGCTGCTGCGTCAACGGCGTCCCGACGGAACGTATTTATATTCCGAGAATTTTCTTACCCACGCCAGCCTGATTAGCAATTCCCCCGGCAGTCTGGGACGCTCGCAGGCGGGCAGTTTGGCCTTGCTCTGCTGGGAGCGTGGCGACGTGGCGACGCAGGCGGTCGTTCGCGAATGGCTGAAACGGCTGGTGGTGCAAAACGGTTGGCTTGATGTCGGTCGCAAACGTCCGAAACCCCACGAGTCGTATTTTCTGGTAGCGGGTTATTTTTATTACTATGCACATTACTATGCCGCACAGCTTCTGGAGCGGGTGGACGATCCGTCGTTGCGTGCGGATTTGGCCAATCATCTGGTGTCGTTGAATTTGCCGCTTCAGGAAAAGAACGGTTCGTGGTGGGACTATCCGCTTTACGACTATCATCCGTTTTACGGTACGGCCATGGCGGTAGTATCGTTATTGGAGTGCCGCCGGGCGATGTTCGGTTTTTAAGGTTCCTCCTTGGAGAACAAAATCGGCTCCATAACTTGACTTTTTTCTCTCCCGATGCTACAATGATTGGTGGATGGGGCACGTCACACTCCAAACCCGGAGCGAAAAATGGATATTCCCATTACGACTTGAGCATCACGTCGGACATGGTTTTTTTAGAAGTTGCCAGTACCTCTTTTCCAGCCCCGGTTACAAGCCAGGACTCCGTTTTCGTCACAAAACACTATGCTTCAGAAATTTCAAAATAATATTGAACGCGTGTTTCTCGGAAAAACCGAGGTGGTACGGCTTTGCCTGACCGCTTTTCTGGCGGGGGAACACCTGTTGTTGGAAGATATTCCCGGCGTGGGAAAAACCCTGTTGGCCAAAGCAATTGCCAAAAGTGTGCGTGGAAAGTTCGCCCGCATCCAGTTTACACCCGACCTGCTCCCGGCGGAGATTACCGGAAGCAGCGTTTTGACCTCCTTTGGCTCGCGGCGTATCGAGGGGGAGGAACCTTCGTTCCGTTTTGTTCCGGGGCCGATTTTCGCGAACGTGGTGCTGGCGGACGAGATCAACCGTACGACACCGCGTACGCAAAGTGCCATGTTGGAAGCGATGGGGGAAAAGAGCGTGACGTGTGACGGGGTGACGCGGCATTTGCCGGAGCCGTTTTTTGTGATTGCGACTCAGAATCCGATGGAATTTGAGGGGACGTATCCCCTTCCGGAGAGCCAGCTGGACCGGTTCCTCATGCGTATTTCCGTCGGCTATCCGTCGCGGGAGTGGGAACGCAGGGTTTTGGAGACGCACCGGATTTCCGAGCCGGTGGAGTCGTTGGAGCCGATCCTGACGCTGGACGAGGTGAATGCACTTCAGAAAAAGACGCGGGAAGTGCTTGTGGACGATGCGATTATGGAGTACCTGCTCGACATTGTGGAGGAAACGCGAAATCGGGAGGAATGCCGTGTTGGGGCCAGCACGCGGGCGGTATTGGCGATGTACCGGGCGTCGCAGGCGTTTGCGTTGGTCATGGGGCGGGAATATGTAACGCCCGACGATGTTAAGGCGGTAGCCGTTCCGGTGTTGGCACATCGAATCACGCTGAAGAACGTATTGCGACGCAGTTCGCGAGTTGCTTCGGAGGCGTTCCTTCACGATGTATTGGAGAGCGTGACTTCGCCGTAATGAAAAATGAAAAATCGAACCTGGTGTTGGATCCGTGTTATAAATAGTATAAAAAAATAAAAAATAAACACTGAATTAATATAGCGAACGTAGTGAGCGCACTGAAAGTTTTTTGAAGGAGAGTTTGAGAGGACCCGGTACGACCGGGAGCGACTACGGCTTCCGCCGGTTGCTACA
>JAUNBJ010000152.1 GCA_030535245.1 Planctomycetia bacterium
GCTATGTTATTAGTGTCTATTTTCTTTTTGTACTATTTATAACATGGATGCAACACTGTGTTGACATAAGTCTTACATATTTAGCAGCAGCTAACCCCAATTGGAGCACCCCTATGAAGAAAATTACACTTGCGTAAATATTGAAAATCGGATAAAAGTACATGGGAAATGGGTTCACGTTCACGATAAGGAAAAAACGCCATGAGATGCTCACGTTGGGGAGTGCAGATCGTTGTGCTTTGTCTGTTCATGACCGGAGTCTGCATCGCCGAGGAAATCCGAAAAGAAGATTACGCCTCCCTCGAAGCCTACCTGGCTGCCGTGGATCGCCAGGCGAAAGCCGACCGGGAAGTCCTTCTGGCCCGACAGGAAACCGCCGAAGCGAGACGTCTGGCGGAGGAGGAAGAATTGCGGCACTGGTTCCCCTACGCTCCGGAAGAAGAGCTGGGCGACTCCACACAGTTGGGCGGACGTTTCCATTTCTACGGCTCTGCGTTCGACCCCGCGGAAGGTTTCGACGACGGCTTCGCGTTTCAACGGGGGCGGCTTTACCTGCATTCCAACTTTGCCCATTTCTTCGTTCATGGCGTCCTGGGAATGATGGCGGAAGGAATCATCGAACAGGCCCTCAACGGCGACGATGCCGATGGCCCCCACGACTTCAACAGTTCGTGGGATTCGGCGGATCGGGTGGACGTCGATCTCCCCCATGCCTCGGACACCTTCCCGTGGGCAAGTCTCGGCTACGGAAAAATCGAACTCGACTTCGCCGGGCCACGCGTCATGCCCAGGGATATTTACCTGAAGTGGGTCGGGACAAAACGGTTGCCGTCGCTGCAAATCGGGTATTTCAAAGAGGCCCTCGGACTGGGGATGCTGACCAGCAGCAACGATATCTGGTTCATCCAACGGAGTGCCGCCGACCGGGTTCTTTCGCAGTTTGCCATGGATCGTGCGTTGGGGGCCGCCGTGGGAAACTCCTGGCGAAACCGCGATCTCCTCTGGAGCGTCGGTTATTACTACCGCACCAACACCGACCTTGAAGAACAGTTCGCCGACAATCACGGGCATGGAATCTCCTTCCGCCTGGCCCGATTGGTTTACGAAAACCCCGAAACGGCCGCCCGGCTGCACGTCGGCATGGGGTACGGTTTCAAACGGTGGGAAACGGAAGATGCCCTGAATTTCAGCGTCGGCATGGACACCCGCACCTCCGCCCTGCTCTCCACAGGAGATTTCTACGGAACGCAATGGACACAGACGCTCGCCCCCGAATTGCTTTGGACGTACCGCTCCCTCGCAGTTCAGGCCGAATATTACGGCACGTTCCTCGACGGGGATTCCAACGCGTTTTTCCAGGGAGTCAGCGTTCAGGCCGGCTGGTGGCTCACCGGAGAGCACTACACCTACTCCCGTTCCCGCGGCACGCTCGCCCGGATGGAACCGCGTAACGACCTGCTGCACCTGAACTGCCGTCGCTGCCAGCTCTTTTCCGGCCCCGGAGCGTGGCAAATCGCGTACCGCTTCAGTTGGATCGACCTGTCCGACCTCCCCGGCCCCCAAACCGGGCAGATGTGGGAACATACCGTGGGACTGAACTGGTTCTGGACGCTGCACTGCCGCTGGCTTCTCGACTACACCCTCGCCCGCTGCGAATATGCCGACCACTCCAAAACCCAAACCCAGCAAATTTCGCTCGGATTCCAGATTTATTATTAAGGAACCACCGAATTCATCGCGTGCATTCCCACAAAACGCGACGCTAACGGTTCATTGTTCATTGCTCATTGTGAGGTATTGACCGCCTTCCCATCCGCTTTATCCCCCATGCAATGGTGGACTTCCGGAGAGATGCTGTAGGCAATCCGATGGACGGAACCATCGCACAAAGTCGCTCCCCAAGTCCCGGCATGAGCACTTCCGAAATTGTAAACCGCCCCACGATACCCGGCACGATCCTGGAGAGGAACCCGCGGCACTCCATCCTGAACAAAAGTGGTTCCGTTGTACCTTCCACAATACGCGGTTCGGGTATGGTCGCAGTCCCCCTCCCCAAAGTAGTCGGAATAATCGTTCACCGAACATCGGGTCGTCCCGTCGTATTTGTGCGTCGTGTAAACTTCCGGCTGGGTATAGCGCTCGCCGAAAAGGTACGTGTTGGAAAGCCCATCCCGAACAGAACCGGTCGAGACTCTGGAGAAAGGATAGCAGATTCCAGTATACAACGAAGTGTGATCCGGCCAACGCTCTGTGCGATTGCGGTATTTTTTCGCCACCTCCACCGTGGGACCGGTATAGTTCCCCCAAACGCTGTTCCCGGAGGAATACGCACCAAAATTAGCCGCATAATCCCCCTTCATGCCGTAGGTTGGCTGGGTTGCGTTGTTCAGGGTAGTCGGATGGACTTCCACCAAAATAGAAGGACGGCGAGATGGACAGTTAAAAACCGAAAGCGGCGTCTCAATCACCTTCGTCGCCATCGTTTTTTGAGTATCGCTGGGAGATTCCGGCACCGCTCCGTCCGAAGGGAGCTGGAAAAGCGCGTTTTGCTCCAGTGCGGGCAACAAAGCATACGTCCACCCGCCCGGCTGCTGCCAACCCATCCCCCCCTCCGGGTCTCCCATCCATCGGTACCCCCACCCTGCCGAAGGAAATGCCCTGGTCGTGGTTTCAACGTTCAACGCGGCTAACCCCAATTGACGCAGATGATTGCCACACTGCATCTGCCGCGCCGCCTCCCGCGCCTGCTGCACCGCAGGAAGCAACAAACCCACCAACATCCCAATAATCGCTATCACCACCAACAACTCCACCAGCGTAAAGGCCGGGTGCGGCCTGCACATTACGGCTGCCGCCGGTTGCCGGTAGTCTGGGAGGCAGGCGCTACGCTTCTGGCCTCTCTTACACGGTGACAAGAATGTAACCTGCAACTCCACCAACGTAAAGCCTTTTGAGTTTCCTTTTTTATCCATGAAAGGCGGTTCCCCCATTAAAATGAGCTTTCCAGCATTTGCCATTGGTCCATCGTTCAAGGTAGTAAAGCGTCGCTCATTCCGAAACACTCCACAACCTCGACGGTCCCCCTTCCCCAAACGGAGCGTCAGAAACGACGTCTCCTCCAAAGGAACGTCACCCCTGCCAGAAGGAGCAGGATGGTGGAAGGTTCCGGAACCGGCTCGGCGGAAAAACCTCGCACCATGAAATTCGTTCCCCCGAGGTTGTACTGGCTGAAATCGAACGCCAGATACCGTTCCCCCAATTCCGTGGCAAATCCACGCAGCGTCAGGCTCATCGCACTCGTGTCGTAGTCCGCCAGTTCCAGTTCAGGGTCGTATTGCAGGAGGTCTTTCATCCAGAGTGCCAAATCTCCCAGTGCCTCCTCCGTTCCACCAGTCAGGAAGAGTGAAACTTCATAATTTCCAAGCGACGTAACCGCTTTGTCCAACGCGATCCACCCCTTATCCGTCGGGTTCGCAAAGAGATACTCGTTCCCCCAGTCGCTGTACGTTCCGCCCAACTGGCTCCCGCTGGCCAATTCTGCCGAATAACTGGTTTTCGTATCGTTTGTCGTGATGTTCCAGATTCCATTCACCCCGGTTAAGTCCCCACTGATTGCCTCGCCGGAAGTAATGACCCCCGCGAAATCTTTGGCACTCAAAACCGTGGCACCGGTCTGGACACCCCATGCGACCGTTCCCAATATTTCGTAGGAGAGATTTGTAGTGTCGGCACCTGAGGCATAAAGGGTACCAAAACCGGAAGAAACCGCGTTCAACCGCAACGTTCCAACGCTCGTGACACGAAGGGAACGTGCGTCAATTTCTCCACCCGCCAAGGTCAATGTGGTCTTATAACCATCGCCGACGACCAATCTGCTACCCGTGTTCCCTGCTCCCTGCTTCAAAGTCGCGCCAGTGTAAACATTCACCTCCGTGGCATTTCCATAGCCAAACCCGATCCAGCCCTTTCCCTCCAACGTTCCTCCGGCAATGTCCAAAACGGTCGTTCCCGCGCTACCTCTTGCCACATTTTCGTTAACCCCTGTCCGAAGGGTGTTGTTAATAGTAACCGTTCCGCCAGTCTGAACGTAGTGGGTGTTTTCCCCCCAATAGTTTATGTCGCTAAGAGTGTTAAGCGTTCCGCCAGAGATTTTAATTTCACTCCCCCCACCAGCATGGAAGGCATTCACGTTGACCGTTCCGGCACTCTGCGTATATTTCGCCGTGGCACTCGGTGCAGTACCCGTTCCCGTCCAGTTCAGGCGAATCTGGGGGGTCTGAATCGTCCCGCCGGAAACGTTTATTTCTCCCGTACTTCCCGCATTGACAGCAGCTTGAATACTTCCCGTTGCTGTCAACGATCCCCCCGAAACGGCAAGCGTTCCCGTGCCACTGTTCCCCACTAAAATGTTCGTCGCACTGGAAAGCGACCCGCCAGAAAGCGTAACGGAGGCGTTTGCCGTGGCATTATTTCCAATGATGAAATCCGCTCCCGACACCGTGGCGGTTCCACCGGAAATGTTGAGGTTGCCCGTAGAACCGTTCCCACCTCCCATGGTGATTCCCTTATTGGCCTCCAACGTTCCACCCGTCATTCGGATTGTGCCGGTACTTGATGTTCCACGGCCCATCTCCAGGAGTGTCGCACTTTTCAACGTCCCTGTCTGGGATAATTCTATAAGAGCTTTGGTATACGAACTCGAACCAATATAGAAAGGAGCACTCCTATTCTCAAAAATACCTCCAGAAATGCGAACCGTGGCGGAGGAGCCACTGGAATCTCCCAACACAATCGCAGACGTTCCAGAAACAAGAATCTTTCCCCCCGTCAGATTGACTTCCCCCGGATTGGCACGCCCCACGGCAAACCAGCTTTTGGCTTCCAACGTTCCGCCATGGACATTCAACGTGGCCGTTCCTGTCCCCAGATGCCCGACGCGGATGGTTCCGTTCAGGGTATAATAGGTCGTGTCGTCCCCATTAAGCGTAATGGCAGAATTGTCGCAGAGACTGACGGTCGTTGTGAACGTCCCCGTCCCACCGGTAATGAGCATGGAACGTCCGCCACGAAACGCATTGTCTTGTAAAGTGCCTGAGGAGCTAACGCTGATGGTGTTATCTCCACTCGTGAAAACTCCCCAATCCCCAAGATCGGGCGCAACTCCCCCCTCATACATCGCGGCATCCGTAAAACTTCCACTGGCACCGGGAGTCCAGTAGTATTCAGCCCCTTGCACCGCTCCACAGAGAAAGAGAAAAACCGCCACCGCATGGCAAAATACGGGGGGGGGCAGACTGCGTTATTTTTCGCGTTCTGGAAAATGGTCATGATTCAACTCCTCGTAAAAAATTCTGAGCCGGTGAGGGGAAAACGTCGTTTCCCGCAGGCTTCACACTTTCTAAAATTTCCTATTACGAATTATTTTAACGCCAGAGAAACGGCCTGTCAAGGAAAATCTTCAAAATTTTGTAATTTTTTTTGTTTTTTGCAAAAAAAGAAGCACTAAACCCCTTTCGTGCTGCATAAAAAAGAAATATTTATAAGTGCGAACGCAGTGATCACACGAAAAGTTTTTTGAAGGAGAGTTTGAGAGGTTGGAAGTGCAATAGAATGAAGGGAGGCCAGAAGCACAAACGCTACACGATTCGGAAAACCTTTCGCGTCTTGTATTTTCCCGCTGCGGCATGAAACTGCGAAACCCCCTCCACCAGCACGTCGAACGGCGTGTCGTCGCTCTTTTCCAACGACAGAATCTCTCCAACCCGCCAGTTGCCTACCGATTGGGGCGTCACCTTGCGGCCCGACATCTGCACCGAAACGTCCACGTACGCCCCCCCCAAAGCATCGGCCATCCCACGCCCCGAAACGACCGCCTCCCCCTCCGGCAACGGCACGCTCCGCAGCACCTCCGGAACGCTCGAAATCACTCGTGCCTCCGGGTGCTTCCGCATGTAATCCTCCAACAACGATTCCGCCACGGAAGCCGAAAAAAGCAGCTCCACCGTACCCGAAACCGCCGCGAACGACACCGTAAACGGAACCCGAACCAACGCTTCACGAGGCGTAAACGGAAACTCCGACGACGAACAAAGCTCCAACGTTTTCTGCCCGTCGTCCGTCCGCCACGGATAGATCGCTCCGGTGTAAATCTGCGAGAAAATCCGATCCGCCAGCTTTTCCTCCAGCCGCGTCAACACCCCCGAATCGGTCGCACGCAACGTCCCAACGTCGCCCGCCCCAAGCATCCGATCCAGCATGGGAAACAACGCCCCGTTCTGGAAAACCACCCCCACCGACGGCAACCCCGCCGCCGAAAGATTCCGCGCGTACGCCCCCCCCAGGGAAACGTTCTTCCAAAACGTCTGCTCCACCCTCTCCGGCGTCGCCTCTACCGGCGTCCGAAGCAACGGGGAAAGCTGCGTCTCCCACCGATGGCAGGCCGAGAGAAAAAGCTCCCCAAAACGCCCCAGCCGCTCCCCCGAAAAGCGCATGCGCCGCCGCAGATTCAGCGGGCGAATCCTCGAAATCGGTTCGTTTTCAGCGGGAACATTCATCCCCTCGTATCCTCCACTCAACCCCGCGTTTGGCCGTCGCCGAGCACCACGTATTTGTAACTGGTCAGCTCCCGCAAACCACACGGCCCCCGCGCATGAAATTTGTCGGTGCTGATGCCGATCTCCGCCCCCAGCCCAAACTCGCCCCCATCGTTGAATCGGGTACTCGCATTGATCATCACCGCCGAGCTGTCAATCCGCAGCGCAAACTCCTTCGCCGCCGCTAAATCCTGCGTCACGATCGCTTCGGTATGCCCCGAACTGTACTGATTGATATGACGAATCGCCGCGTCCAGCGTCTCCACCACCACACTCGACATGATCGGGCCGTGATACTCCGTGTAATAATCCTCCTCCGTCGCCGGAACCGCTCCGGAAACAAGCCGGCACGTCGCTTCGTCGCCACGAATCTCGACCCCCTTCTCCTGAAGCGCCCGCGCCACTACCGGCAACAACCGCTCCGCAGAATCCCGGTGCGTTACCAACGATTCCGCCGCGTTGCAAACCCCCATCCGCTGGCACTTGGAATTGACGGTAAGCTCGACCGCCATCCGTTCGTCCGCCGCCGCATCCAAATAGACATGGCAGTTCCCCGCGAAATGCTTGATAACCGGCATCGTCGCCTCGGCACTGACCCGACGAATCAGCCCCTCGCCCCCTCGCGGAATCGTCACGCTGATGAACTGGTTCAACTTCAAAAAGTGCCCCACCGCCGAACGGTCCGTCGTCGCAACCAACTGCACAGCGTCTCGCGGAATCCCCACCTCCGCCGCCGCCTCGGATAGAATCTCCGCAATGCACCGGCTCGAATGGATCGCCTCTTTCCCACCTCGTAAAATCACCGCATTACCGCTTTTCACACACAACGCCGCCGCGTCCGCCGTCACGTTGGGCCGCGACTCGTAAATGAAAAACACCACCCCCAACGGCACCCGCACCTTCCGCACGTCCAGACCATTCGGACGTACCTGCGACGAAATGATCTCCCCCACCGGGTCCGGTAACTTGGCAATATACTCCAACGCCCCGGCAATGTCGTCCACCCGCTTCTCGTTCAGCTTGAGCCTGTCCACCTCCGCCGGCGTCAACCCATAGTCCGGCGCGGCGGCTATATCCTTGTCGTTGGCCGCCAAAATCGGTTGCAGCCGCTTCCGCAAAAGCTGCGCCGAACGGTTCAGCCAGTCGTTTTTCTGCTGACCGCTTACCTGCGCCAGCTCCGCCGACGCCTGCTTCGCCCGCTGAGCCACCTCAAAACAATACCGTTCCAAATCTTCAATCATCGCTGTGCCCCTGTAAAAAATTATCCATCGATTCTCCATCTCCCCCCAGTATCCCCGAAATCGGACAAATTGTCAAGGTATCTTTCGGAAAACCTTATTCAATTGATAATTTATAATTGATAATTGACGACG
>JAUNBJ010000153.1 GCA_030535245.1 Planctomycetia bacterium
AGTTCGGTTACAATCCAATTTGTGACCAAGCCTTCGCAGGGAAGGTTTTTAGAAGGTGCCGAACCATGAAAAAACTATGGATATTATCGTTTTTCGCACTCCTTCCCTCCCTCCTTTTCGCGGACGAGGCGGTGCGGACGTGGAAATCGAAAACGGGGAAGAATCTCGTCGAGGCGGAGTTGATCGAGGTGATTCACGATGGGGAAACGTTGCGGCTGCGGAAGTCGGACGGGAAGGTCGTTCGGCTGGGGGCGGAGCGGATTTCGGAGGCGGATCGCGAGTATTTGGAGGCGTGGCTTGCGAAAAATCGTTCCGTTGGCGAGGGTGTGGGGGCGAAAGGGATGCAGGTCGTCGAATCGTCCAGGCGGTTCGCACTTCTTGTCGGCGTGAATAGTTACTCCGACAAACTTTTGCCACGTCTTCCTTCGTGCGGGAAGGATGTGGTGGATATCGCTCACGCACTTGAAAAATACGCAGGTTTTGAGCGGAAAAACATCATCATTCTGACCGACGAGCCGGACGAATCGGGGCTGGTAGACGAAGAACGGGTGCCGACGGGGGCGAGAATCCGTGCGGAAATTGAAAAGCTGGGGGAATTGCCGAAGGATTCGCTTCTCATCGTCGCTTTTTCGGGGCATGGCGTGATGATTGACATGCAGGACGGAACGAAAGCGCAGTCGTGGCTCTGTCCGACCGACGCGAAGTTGCCCGATACGAAAACGCTGGTGAATCGATCGTGGGTATTCGAGCAGATCGACAAGTGCCCGGCCGAGCGGAAAATCTTTTTCTCCGATGCGTGTCGGAACGAGTTCAGTCTTGCGAAGCTGGGCGAGCTTGCGTCGCGTTCCGGCGGGCCGGTATTGCGTGCGGTCGAGGAGCCGTCGGAAACGTGGGGTTATCGATACGTTCTCATTTCCTCCTGCTCTCCACGCCAGGTTTCGATCGACACTGGCTCCAACGGTCTCTTTTTCAAGTACATTCTGGAGGGTCTTGCGAACGGCGGTGCCGCCACCCGCGATGGGGATTTGACGCCATTTTCGTGGTTTGATTATGCCGCGAAGCGCACCGAAACGGAGTCGGAGGAGCTGATTCGCTGGAACCCACGCCTGGTCATGAACGCTCCGGGGCAAACGAAGCAGATTCCGCGTATCGAGTGCCGAGGCGAGATGTCGCGCATGGTGATTGCGAAGCTCGAAACCACATCGCTCCCCCCCGTTCTTCCGCCGACACCAACGCTCCCCGGAAACCAGACGTGGGAGACGTTTTCGCAGGCGATCCGCCCCACGCTTGATTTGTTGGTTGCGGATTTAACCGAGCACGCGAAGATTCTCGAAGATTTTCTCCCCACGAGCCAGAGGGCGCTTTTGGTGGAGGAGCGGATTCGTCGGCACGCCTCGACGCTTCGGAATTTTTGTTCGATATTCCACAAACAGCGACTTGCCGACCTGGAGCGTCTCCAAACGGAAGGATACCGCTCGACCGCAGAACCGGTTCAGCTGGCGCAGAGTGAGGTCACGCGCTTGGCGGAGTTTCTCACGCTTCTGAGTCCCGAGTCGTCGTTGGATGACATTCGTCGGGTGGTGGATTTCATCATACCGCGCACCCCGGGAGACCGGATGGTGAAGACGATCAAGGGTGTGGAATATGCGTTTCGTTGGTGCCCAGCGGGGAGTTTCATGATGGGGGGAGATGGCTATACGCAGCACCGCGTGACGCTGACGCAAGGCTTTTGGATGTTGGAAACGGAAGTGACGCAAGCGATGTGGGAGAGCGTGATGGGCAGCAATCCAAGCTATTATAAGGGTTCCAAACGTCCCGTGGAGTGTGTGAGTTGGCATGATTGCGTGGAGTTTTGCGAGAAGTTGTCGCAGGAGTCGGGTTTGAAAATCACACTTCCGACGGAGGCGCAATGGGAGTATGCGTGTCGGGCGGGTACGACGACGGCTTATAGTTTTGGCGATTCGAAGGATGAACTTTATCGATATGGTAATTATTGCGACAAAAGTTGTACGGGGGATTTTTCTTGGAAAGATACCTCCCACACGGATGGTCACGATAAGACGGCGCCGGTAGGGAGTTTTAAGCCGAACCCATGGGGCTTGTACGACATGCACGGTAACGTGTGGGAGTGGTGCCAAGATTGGTATGACGAAGATTATTACGCGGAGTCGCCAACGAGCGACCCGAAAGGGCCTGATAGTGGTTCGTCCCGAGTGGATCGTGGCGGTAGCTGGTACTACTTCGCCGGGGGCTGTCGGTCCGCGTACCGGTACTACAATGTCCATGCGAACTGGTATGACGTTGGCTTCCGCCTTCTCTTCGTCCCCTAGTTCATAGCCATCGCGGAGGCGTAACGAGCGAACGCGAGGGGGCGAATGCGGAGCCGCCCCCAAGCAGTGAGAGAGAAGCGCCGTAGCGTAAAAATATCCCCCCCCCGCTTGCGGGGGTCGCGCGGGAAGCGTCGGAGCCGTGAACGGAGCGAAGCGTAGTTCCGGGCCGGTACGACCGGCTGCGACTACGGCTTCCGCCGGTTGCCAATGGTGTCGGGAGGCAGTCGCTACGCTTCTGGCCTCCCTGCCGTTTCATTCGAGCCGTGAACGGAGCGAAGCGTAGTTCCGGATGAAGCTTCGGAGGGGTGGGCGTCCTCGCCCACCCATTTGGGCGCAAGCCCTAACAAAAGGTACAGGAAAAGGCTAACGCCTTTTTTGGTGGGCGAGGACGCCCACCCTCCGTAGTATTTGGGCAAGGAATCATTCCGCCCAATTCCCTTGCGTGAAAATCGGAACGTCCCGACCGTCGCGGGTGCGTCCGAGAATGTTCAAGTCTGAAGTCCCGATCATGAAATCGA
The DNA here is from genome assembly GCA_030535245.1 of Planctomycetia bacterium. Taxonomy (GTDB): domain Bacteria; phylum Planctomycetota; class Planctomycetia; order Pirellulales; family Thermoguttaceae; genus RGIG3701. The sequence goes on from JAUNBJ010000153.1 coordinate 2,849, forward strand.
CATGGATCAACGAATCGTTGATTCCGCGGGCCGTCGCTTGCTCCTGCGTCAGGTTCTCGTACCCCCGCAGGCAGTTGGAAAAGCCTTTGCCCAATGCCACGTGACAGCTCGCGTTTTCGTCGAACAGCGTGTTGTAGAACAGCAATCCCGAATTGCTGATGGGCGAATCGTGAGGAATCAACGCCACTTCGCCCAATTTCGCAGCTCCGGCATCCATGGAGACCATTTGCCGCAGAAGCGACTCGTTCTTTTCCGCGCCGACGTCCACCACCCTGCCCTGTGCAAAGCGTACCCAGAAGCGGTCGATCACCTCCCCCTGCCACGACAACGGTTTGGAGGCGTAAAGGATTCCTTCCGCGTCGCCCGAACGGGGGGAGGTGAAAATCTCCTCGGACGGGATGTTCGGGTTGAACGGGACGCCCGAAAGCGTTTTTTCCATCCCGCCGCAAAACCGTCCATCCTCAAGCAGTCCCACCGTAAAATCCGTACCGTTCGACGCTGTGTAATGCAGCGATTCCAACCCCAGCCCGTTGAGGTATGAGCAGCGGGAAATCAGTTCTTCGTTGTGCGCGTCCCAATTCGCTATCGGGTCGCCCCATGCCCGCGACGCATACAAAATGGCGTTCCAAAGTTCTTCCGTCGCATGTTCGGCGGGGAAATGGGGGAACATTTTCTTCGCCCACGCTTTGCCCGGAACGGCGGCGATGCACCACGCGTAACGGTTCTCCATCCGATCCCGAATCGGCTTGATGGCGGTGCGAATTGCCTGCTGTGCTTTCGTGTATTTGTCCTGATCGATTCCGGAAAGTCCGTCCGGGTCTTCCGAATCCAGATAGAGCTTGGCCGGGAGGGTTTCAAGCTGCCACTGCCATTTTTCCATCTCCCACTTTTCCAGGCGGGACATCACCTCCAACGTCCGGTGTTCGCTATGGCTTCGCGTTATGGGGAGGTGCGTCCAGTCCACCACCACTTTGGCCGCCCCCGCTGCGTAGCATTCCTCCACGCATTGCGTTACAAACTCCGGCTGATCCAGTTCCGCGAGGATCACCACGTTCTGTCCGGGCTGGACGTTGATCCCTTTACGAACCAGCAGTTTCGCGTAATTTTGAAGTGTTTCCGGATTCATGAAAACTCCTTTGTTCTTCTTTGGTTATTCTAAAACGACGTATCCTGTTCCATGAGGAATATTCCCATTATCCACAAAACTTCTGGAAAAGTCAACCCGGAGGACGTCCGAATCCACAACCCTTTTGGGGAACGCCTTTACCATTCCTGGGGGATAAACAGAACAAATAACCGAAGCGAAAATCTACGGCAACGGGGGCTTTTTGGAAAAAATTTCCCAATATTGAAAAATCGGATTTGCATATTGGCAAAAAATGTGGTAGAGTAGATTTTGGAGGACTATTCCATGGGAAAGAGGAAGATTGCGACAGGATTCGCTATTTTGTGTCTGCCCCTGCTGCTTTTCGCGGGAGGGTGCCAATCTCTTGGTATGCGCAACATGTTCTGCAAAAATCCTGCCGTCACGCCCGATTCCCAACGTACTGGCGACATGGCAGCCGGAAACTCGCGTCCTGAGTTTAGCGACGTCTGCCCTCCCGCACCGAATCAATGCCCGCCGCGTCGTTCGCAGGCGTTGACCGTCCGAGCCAACGACAACCGTTGTACGGAAGTCAAGCAGCCATCCAATCCGTGCGACAGTGGCTGGGAGTCGGCAGATTTGCTTTTGGGGCCGCAGAATGTCGTTGCATTGCCGGGGGCCGAGGTGATTTTGACGGTGGGCGTTCGCGACCGGGTCGGTTACCTGCGGACGAATCAGAAAATTAATTGGAGCATCAGCAACGAAAGCGTCGGGCATTTTACGCGCGTTCCGCCCCGGAATCCCCGAAATATTTTTGTAGGGGATTTTGTCGTCCCGACGATAGAGTCCGACACGCGGGCCGTCGCCACGACCGGACGTGTGGAGGAAACGCTCGACCGGGGAACGTGCGATACAAAAGACGATATTCAAATCAGGCGGGGGCAAACGTGGATTGGGGTTTCGTCAGCACGTGAGGGGATCACGTGGGTTACGGCGTCGGCGTCGATGGCGGACTGCAAGTGTGCGAACAAGACGGCGAAGATTGTCTGGGTGGATGCGGAATACAAAATGCCGGATTGCCGCTGCATTGATTTTGGCGGAAAATATACGCTGGTAACGACGCTCCGGAAGCGGAGCAATGCGCAGCCCCTGGCCAACTGGCGGGTTCGTTACGAGATTTTGGGAAATTCCACGGCGTCGTTTGGGAGCGGTTTGAAGGTTCTGGAAGTGCTGACCGACGCACGGGGGCAGGCGAAGCAGGAAATATCGCAAACCGTTGCCAGGCAGGAAGATACGGTGGTGAACGTCCAGATTATCCGGCCTGCCGAGCCAGGGACGACCTTCACGCAGCCGGTGGTGGTGCAGCAGTCGCAGGTTCGTTACCGCTGGGTTCCGAACACGGTGAACGTGTCGAAATCGATCCAGGAGCAGGCGTACATTGGGGATGTGGTTCCGGGAAGTATTTGTGTGCAGAATATCACAAACGACACGCTGCGGAACGTTCGCGTCACCGATTTGCGGGTGGATGGCTTAAAGCGGGTCGGCTCGATTCCTGAGGGGAGCGAAGCGGTGGACGGCACGGAGTGGCTTCTCGACGCGATTGCACCGGGTGAAACGAAAACCATCCGGATGAATTACAAGGTGGAGCGTCCCGGCACGTACACGACCTGTGCCCGGGTGCAGGTACAAAAGCTGGGGAACGAGCTGGTGGTGGAGAGCTGCGCAACGCTTTCGGCGGGCGATCCGTCGTCGCCGTACACTCCCCAAACGCAGGAACCTCCGGCGACGGCACCGCTGGCCCAACCGGAACAGCCGGAGCCGTCCACCCCGCCCGCAACGCCGCAGGATGGAGTCACCGATCCGTTTGGTTCCGACACCCCCTCCGCACCGCTGCCGGTTCCGGAAACCCCCGCGACGCCTCCGACGCCCAGCGTCAACGACAGTTCCCCCTCCCGTGCCGCCGTGCTTCCGTTGGAGGATCCGAACACCCTGCTGAGCATGGACATGGTGGCCAGCGCGACGGTTCCCCAAGGGACGGATTTACCGGTAATTTTCGAGTTGAACAACCTTTCCTCGACGAATTTGAAAGGGAGTACCGTACTGGTTACGAATACCGCGGGTCTGGCGAATGCCAGTTCCGGCGACAAAACCCGCATGGAGCGGACGATGCCCGATTTTCCACCTGGCAAACGGCTTCGGCTGAAGGGGCTTTTCAAGACGATCCAACCCGGCAAACAGACGGTGACGGTGAAAGTGACCTCGCAAGACGGAAAAACGTACGAACGTTATGTCACGGTGACGGTAACGGGTGACGGTTCCGCCCCGGACGCGACGCCGGAACTCCCCCTCCCGACGACGCCGGAAAGCACGCTCCCTTCGGCAGTGCCGCCGCCTGAGCCTGCCACGAAATCCGAGCCGCCGCTGCTGACGCTGGAGGGGCCTGAAACGGCCAAAACGGGGGAGAGCGTTCCGTTCAAACTCCGTGCGGAGAACCGAAATGCCGAGCCGCTGGAAGTGGAAATTCGGCTTACCGTGGCACCTGAATTTCAGATTTATGGCGATACCAAGGGGTTCCATGTGGTCGATAACGTGGCGACCCGTACGGTAACGCTTGCGGCCAACGGTTCCGCATCGATTTTGTTCGCCATGACGGCCAAAACCGTGACGCCGGCCGCCAAAAGCCGGATTGCACTGCTCCACGATGGGAAGGAACTGGCGTCGAAGGAGTTTTCGGTTGAAATTCAAAAGGGGGCGGAGGAGACGTCGATTTTGTCGTCGGCAGGCTCGGAGGAGAAGCAGCCGGCCAATCCCGTGAATGGCGAAAACCCCCCCACGATCGGTTCGTTAATCAATGAAATGGCAACGCAGGACAATCCGTCGCTGGTCATGGAAATTACCGAAACGCCTGCCACGGTGAAGGTGGGAAGCCCGTTTGAGTATGTCCTCACAGCGACGAACACCACGAACAAAACGATGAACGACGTGGCATTACTCGTAGCGTTGCCGACCGACACGATTTCGATTGTGAAGGACAGCGTTCAGGGGCCGGTGGCGTCGAAGGTGGACGAAGCGAACGGGCTGGTGCAGTTTGATCCCATTTCGAAGATTGAGCCGGGAGAGACAGCGACGTTCAAAGTGACGGTGAAGCCGCTCAAATCGGGGGTTATTGAGGCGTTGGTTCGTGCGACCGAGGGGGGGAAAGAGTGCGGCACGAAAAATCGGGAAACGCGTATTGAGTAGCGGGAAGAAAGAAAAGATAAAAAAAGGAAAAGAAAAATATTTAGCGAACGTAGTGAGCGTAGTGAAAGTTTTTTGAAGGAGAGTTTGAGAGGAAACAATTTTTCAAAAATGTTTCCTCTCAAAAGGCTGGAAGCGCATGGCCATTCCCCTATTCCCCTAGGGCGTTGCCCCAGGCTATTGAAATTGCCCCGTTGGGGCACGAGAGGAATAAACGTTTTTTTCTAATCGTACGACGTGAACGGCCTGAAAACAACGATTCCACTACGAGCCGTGAACGGAGGGCTTTAGCCCGCCCGGTACGACCGGGAGCGACTACGGCTTTTCGCCGATTGATACATCACCGGGAGGCAGGCGCTTGCGCTTCTGGCCTCCCTTGCCGTAACGACGATTCCACTACGAGCCGTGAACGGAGGGCGTAGCCCGTAGTTCCGGAAGCAGTGGAAAATCGCTCGGCAATTCTCCGGAACTACGCTTCGCTTCGTTCACGGCTCGTGAGGGGAATATTCCCCTTCTTTGAAGGGGTACGCCCGTCAGGGCGGGGGGTAGTTCCGAAGTGGTGAACGCTTTCCCAGGTCAAAACACCCCGTCAGCCTTCGGCTGCCACCCCTCTAAAAAGAGGGGAATACGCTCCGGCGTTTCTCACTCCCTGCTTGGGGGCGGCTCCGCATTCGCCCCCTCGCGTTCGTTCGTTACGCCTCCGCGATGGCTATGAACTAGTGCTGTGTCCAAAAAATAAATAATATTCGTCTAAAAGTTTTCGGAGGGGT
>JAUNBJ010000154.1 GCA_030535245.1 Planctomycetia bacterium
CTGCCAAAACGGAAAGGGTGATACCCTGTTGGATAAATTCGCGTCGTGTTGTCATGGTCTATTCCATTGGTAAAGGTTAAAAATCTCGCTGAAAAACATGCCCATCCATCCGATTTCCCATCGCGGAGTAAACGAACAAATTAATATTGTACGGCATTCCTGTAACGGAGCCGTCGCACAAACTGACGTTCATGCTTCCCGGATGGGCGCTTCCTGCTCTCCAGTGGTCTTGCGCATGCCCTGAGGCATAATCCTGACCGGGGGGGAGTACCAGGTTGGAAGGAAACGTGGCTTGTGTGAAATTGGCCACATTGGTCGTCGTTCCGATATACCGAAGCACATCCACATCTCCGCCGGTGTACGCCGACTGGTTGTCGCCGGCATCGTTGCCTGACGTATAATTTTCCGGACGGACGAATTTTTCCACGAACAAAATCGTGTTGCTGGTACCGTCGGAAATTTCGGCGGTCTGCGTTGTGGACTGGATAAAAATCACGCCAGACGCAGGGGTCGTGCTATAACCGGTGTATTTCCATGTATTATCGTACCTGGACGGGCCGCTACCGGAAAGATTGTTTCCATTTCCCGCATTGCCTGCGTAATCGCACCGTGCGACCGCCGAAACCTGCTTCACACGTCCCGTTTTGGACGAGCCGCCGTAGAACGGACTTCCCCACGACGCCGACGGATTTACATTGGGATACGCAATGGCAGCACGTCGGGATGGACAGTAAAACGTCCCGATCGGCGATTGGATCATCCGCGTCGCCCCTTCCTGATCCGTATAGTTGTACAGAGCGGTCTGTTCGATGTAGGGGAGCAGGTTGAAAAACGGCCCACCCGGTTGCGTGGAGGAAAAACCGTATTCGGGATTCCCTATCCAGTCGTAGCCCCACCCCCCGGTCGGGTAATGTCCCAACGTTGCTTCGTGGTTCAGGGCTGCCAGACCCAGCTGCTTCATATTGTTTTTGCACTGCAAATTCCGGGCCGCCTCCCGTGCCTGCTGTACGGCCGGAAGGAGCAGCCCCACCAACATCCCGATAATCGCGATTACAACGAGGAGTTCCACCAGGGTGAAACCGCCCCGTCCGATTTTCCTCGCCATCCCTCGCTCAGCCATGGAGGCCTCCCTTTCGGACGCGAAGATTTCCCTTTCGCAGCAGCGCTACTCCCCCGGCCAACCCCAGCAAAAGCAGCCACGTAGCCGGTTCGGGAACCTCCACATTCCCCATGGAAAGCAGCCCGTAATGGGTGGTATGTTCCGCATTGAACGACGTGAAATCCCACGCCAGAACATCGTTGGAGAAGATTCCCACGATAGAAAGCGTGCCGGTTGCCAGGTCGTCGGTGGTGGTATAACCCAACTCCTCCCATCCCTGAAGGAGAAAATCGGTAAACGCATCCCACGTCGCCTCTGTCGCTCCCGAAACGGTCAGCGTTATTTCTAACCTCTGATTCGGGGTCGCGTCCCACTCCAACCAACCCGATTCCTGTAATCCCGTCGCAACCTCCACCGTTTCGCCAACCGACAACACCCCCGCCTGGGAAGCCGCATTCATACCCAACGTTACCGTGGTTGTGCCCGAGGTCATCGCAAAGAGTTCCGAATCTAAATTCCCCCAAACCTCGAACGTACCCCCTCCCTGTTTCTCCAAAATCGTCCACTCTTTCCCCGACAGTGGCACCAGACCACTTGCCAAACCTGCCGAAATCGTTCCCGCAGTTGCCGTAACGTTGCCAGTGGTGGTGATTTTTCCAAATCCGGTCGCATCGGCAAGAAAATTCATCGCGGTGGAATCCTCCGTGGTAAGTCCCCCCAACGTAATGGCATTCTCCCCGGTAATCGTCATGTCCGTTCGTGTGAGCGTCACATTTCCATTGATCTGAACGTTCGACCCATGCGCCACGTTGAATGTCGCTCGATCTTCAGTCGAGTTCTGGCTATTCGCTTGAATCGTCAATGTCGCCATGTTCAGGTTCCCACCATCGACCGTCAGTGTATTTCCGAGGGCAAACAACTCCTCGCTCGCATTGGTCGATCCAACCGTCAGTGTCCCCCCCTCTTTCACCGTGATGGTAGAACCCTGATTGAAGTTGTACATCCGCGTGGCCGAAACGGTCGTATCTTCGCCGGAAATTACCAAATCGACGTAGGGGTAATACGTTGTGGAATTGTTAAGATTCATCAGCGTATTCAGATTCTCCAACTGGGAGGTGCCCCCCGTAAATTGGATTTTAATACGATTTCCCTGTAGCGAACCAGGAAAGGTTGTGGCGTCGAAACCTGTACCCAGAGCCTTGAAATAGTTTTCCCCGGAAGAAACAACAATCGTGTCGTTGGGAGAAATATTCTCACACAACGAAAGAATCCCCACCGGCGACGCAGCCGTTCCGTAGCCGCTCTGGCCGCTTGCCACCGGGTCCAGCTGGTAGGTGAAACCGCTCGAAACGGTCTGGACCGAAGCCAGCGTGAACGTTCCTCCCGTGAAGGTGGAGGTGTCCCAGCTCAGATAATGATTGGCCGAGTCGATTCCCTCAAACGTGATGGACTGTGCCGCGTTGTCGATGGTGTAGGAAGTGTACCCCCCCATCCCCTGCACGAAATGTGTTGCGAAATCGCTCCACGCGGTCGCGTCACCGGCAAACGTCGTCGTCAGGTCGTACGTCACCCCCGTCTTTGTCGCCCCGATCGTCAACCAGCCCACCTCCCCTTTGGTAATCGTTTTCATGCAGTCGAAATTCGATGAACCGTCGGAAAAATTGGCATTCAACGCTGTGTTAACCTGCTTGTTGTTGGTACTTTTATTCGTTGTCCAAAGATCGGTCAGGTTGTTGTAGGTTCCCCCCGCGTAGTCCGTGAGATTGTCCAGAGCGGGGCCAACAAAACTCCCTGTGGCCGTCACGATATTGTAGGAAGTCTGGTCGGTCAACGCTCCTGAATACTGGAGTTGTGCCGACGTTTTCAAAACTTCAATCGACACATCCTTCGCCTGGATACACGACGCGCCCGTAGAATCAATGAAAACATTCAACTCGGATAGATTTGCGGGCGTGGTATTATCATAGTTCTCTGCGGAAAACGTGCTGCCGACCGTGATCGTATTCCCCCCTCCATAAAGGTTGAGAACCGAATGCCTGTCCACAGAGGTTGCAACGGTTGAATTTTTGCCTGCCCGCAACGTCAGGTACTCGTTTATCTTCAACGTCGATTGTCCCGAAACGTTGATGATGGCCGGGCCATCCGGGTCTTGACTGGGGGCAATGATGTTGAGACGAGGCAACGTCAGCGATCCCCCCGTTTCCAGATTCAACTGCGCTCCGTGAGCCATATAACTATCATCCACCAGCTTGCTTCCCACGGTCACGGTCGCACCCTCTTTCACCGTCCAGATACCGCCAGGGTTCCAGTTGTAAACCTGCCCGGCACTCACCGTGGTATTCGCTCCCGATACCGTAAAGGTAAGCGTAACTTCTCCCCAACGGTAAAAACGGCAATAGACCCTATCGAAATAGTGCGATCCCCCCGTAACCTCCGTAGTAATACGTTCGTTCATCGAAGTCCCTGCGGTTATGCCCGCAGTATAAGGACTGTCCCAATAACTTGTCCCACCCGTTATGCGAATCGTGTCGCCTATCGCTAACGTTGCCGATATTGCACTTTCCAACGTTACGGGAACCGTCGAAGTTCCATAACTATTTTTTATTTCATACGTCTTCCCCCAGCAGGGAACCGCCGTTCCAACCCACAACAATACCCAAACCATCAAAAGGTTTTTGCTCATTTTCCGGTTCCTTTCTCAATAAAATGGTAGCGCCGCTTACGCGGCTATCTCTGGTTTTGTGAACAATTTGTCTTTTTTCACCCTGCCTCCAGCGACCGTCGAATCCGGGACAATTTCTGCTCCAGACTCTCCGCCGGCTGTTTCTCGATTTGTGACAATACAATGTCCAACGCGTTCTGGACGTGAAATCGGGCCGCTTCGTATGCCGCCGCCTCGTCACGCATTTCTATCGCCTGAAAAATCCGCTCGTGTTCCAACGCAATACGACGATAATTGGCAATAATCTCCTCCGGTGTCTTTTCCGATACGGGAATCATCACCCACGAACGGGACAACAATCGCAACGTACTCATTATTTTCGCAACCAGCCGATTCCCCGCCATCTCGCCGATTTTCTGATGGAACGGTGTTTCCACCTCCGTCGTATGCAAATAACGATAGCAGGCAAAATCTTCCGCCGGAATTTCGCCCGACTCCATCTGCTCGACCAACGCCCCCTCTTTCCGGCAACACTCCCGCAAAAATAGGCATGATTCCGCCGTCGCACGCCGTGCCGCACGCCGGGTGCAGAACGGTTCCAGCGCCAGACGGGCTTCGTAAACCTCCACCACTTCTTCTTCCGAACTCTGCCTGACCAGAATCGTGCCATCCTCCTGACGCTCCAAAACCCCTTCCTGCTGGAGGATTTGCACCGCTTCCCGCAACGGCGTGCGGCTCACCCCCAACGCAGCCGACATCTTCCGCTCCGAAATCTTCATTCCCGGCGTCAATTCCCGCGCCAACAGCTTTTGATGGATCGCGTCGTATACTTTTTCCTGCTGCTTCTTCAATATTTCATCCCGACACAGGCTCGTTTTTCTCGCTTTTTCATGGTATTCCAAAGTGGTATACCACCCATTATACTCACAGACGACACGTTTGTCAAGGAAAATGGGAAAAATTTTTATGGGTGGGGGCGTTTCCATCGGGATTGTTTGCAAAACGACATCAACCTTTGAGCCGTGAACGTAGGGCGTAGCCCGTAGTTCCGGAAGCAGTGGAAAAACAGTCGGCAGTTTTCCGGGACTACGCTTCGCTCCGTCCACGGCTCCGGACGTCCTATGCCCCGCAACCGGGGCAGGGAGGCCAGAAGCGCTAGCGCCTGTCTCCCGGCGATGTTGCAACCGGCGGTAGCCGTAGTCGCTCCCGGTTGTACCGGGCCGGAAATCATGGGAAATCGTTCGGTAGTTTTCCGGGACTACGCTTCGCTTCGTCCACGGCTCCGGGCGTGATTGTTCTGAGTGGCTGGAAGTGCAATGGATTTTAACGATCGCGATTCCAGCCTCTTGAGAGGAAACATTTTTGAAAAATTGTTTCCTCTCAAACTCTCCTTCAAAAAACTTTCAGTGCGCTCACTTCGTTCGCTAAATATTCCATTAAATATTACATTAATAAAATCCCGAAGCGATGAAAAAGTCGGATGTGAAAGTGGGAAGGTGGTGAAATTTTGGAAAATTTTGAAAAAATGGAAAATAGAGGATTGATTTCTCTGGGGGGTGCGTGTATAATGGAATCTGTTGTTGGTTTGTACGGTGATAAACATGAGCGGGGCGGGGTTCCCCTTTTTTAGCCCGAATCGAATTTTGGAGTGTGAGGTATCCTATGAAAAAAAGCGTCTGGAGAATGTTGTTTTGGGGAACAATCGTTGTTAATTTAGCCGGGGGGGGGGGAATAGGTGCTTTGCACTAGATATAGATAGCTCGGTTGCCTATCCAGAGACGGCTCTTACGGATACGACGATTAACGTCAATTCTACGGGAACCCTCACGCTGAACGGTGCGTGGGAAATGACAACCGGGCAAACGTTGAATCTCTATGGAACGCTTGTCGCTGGTGTGCAAAAATCTGCCATTCAAAAAAGTAGTACAGGAGATGTGAATATCTATATCAATGGTGGCACCGTCCGGGCTGATCAGACGACGAACATTGTCGGCGGTTCGGATTACACCTTTCTTTATTACAGTGGTAATCGGATCAATTATACGCTTGGAAATAGCGGTCTGACGGTGGAGGTCAATAATGCCGACACGATTACCCGTATTTCGGGAACGCTCAAAAATGCCTCGGGTGCCACAGGAACCCTGACGAAAACGGGAACGGGGAAGTTGCAACTGTCGGCAGCCAATAGCTATACGGGGGTCACCACGATTAAGGGGGGAGAGGTCGAAATCATCGAGTTTCTCAACCCCAAGGCGACAAGTGGTTATACAGGCGGATTTTCCATGCAGGGGGGGACGTTGAGGAACAGCAGTGCGGAGTATGCCATACCGGTTAACGGGGCGACGGCAGGAACGAACGTTTTGCTGGGCAATGTCAAGGATAATGCCATCAATTTGAATACGGCCATGACGATTAGCGGTTCTTCAACCCAATTAAGCCTGGGCGATGCGACGGATGCCGGGAATCTGACGGCGACGGGATATGTGTTGGTTACCGAGGGTGCCACACTGAATATTGTCAACGGTACAAACACGATCAACGGAAGGCGTGTAGAGGCTCAAGCAGACGGGATTCGTGTTTACAACAACTCCATACTCAACGTCTCTGGTGGAGATACAACGATGGGTTACAATCTCCGGCTTGAGAATGGCACGATGACCATGACAGGAGGAACCGTAACCGTCGGGACGAATACTGCGGGAGACACGAATTACAGTGCCTTCATTGGAGGAAATGGAAAGGGGACGGCCACGATTAGTGGGGGAACGCTGGACGCGAAATGGAATATCATGGTTGGTTGGTATGCTAGTAACAGTTCTCTGACGCTGAATGGCGGAACGTTGAAGGCGGCAAATTCGTCGGGCGGGCTTGTTTTTGGAAACAGTACCGGGTGCAGCATCGACCTCATCAGCGGTACCGTCGCCGTCAACCGATTCGGAAATCGCCAGGGTGATTCAGATACGGCAGGAACCATCAATATTTATGGAAAGAACATCCACTGGAGTAGCTACGATGGAACGGGGAACATCTCCGCCGTTTACTGGAACGCGAAAACAACGGCCAATCTGGTGGTGGCATCCAATGGTTTCTCCACGCTGGAGGCGACGAATGTCGACATTGGTGGCTCCGTGAAGGTCTCCTACGCCGGGGGGGTGGGGACGCTTTCGGAAGGTTACGATTTGATTAAATCAACGAATACGCTCGCAGGCAGTGGCACCGTGAATAGTACCGGACTTTTCACCACCGAGAAGGGAAGCAATGCCATTACGCTAAGTGGTATGAACTCCGCCCTGGAGGTTGAAGCCACGTTTTCCAGCGACGCGGTGGATTTCACCGCTGCCAATTCCGGTTGGTTTGAAGTGCCGTACGACATTTCCGACTTGACTTTGAACGTTGATTTGAGTGGTTCCTCCGCAGACGCTTTTCTCACATGGCTGAATGACGGGACGTATTTCGATCATAATGCGACGCTCGAGGGGAACAAGCTTACACTGGGCAGTCTGTCAGCAATTGCGGCGGGGGAAAAGTTTTTCTGGGATTTCTCTGAATTTGGAACGGGGGTGACGCTTACCGGGCTTTCCGGGACGGTGGATATTTCTGTTCCGGAACCTTCGACCCTGGCCCTTCTTTTGGGTGGTTGGGCACTTTTGCTTGGGATTTACCGAAGAAAGCGATTCGCAAAACGTGGGGGAATTTGTGGATGAAAAAAGGCTTTACGGCAATCTTATCACAGGACAGGGGAGACCAGAAGCGAAGCGCCTGTCTCCCGGTGATATTGCAACCGGCGGCAGCCGTAGCGTGCTGCCCGCACCCGGGCCGGTAGCCGTAGTGTGCCGCCCGCACCCGGGCCGCTCCCGGTCGTACCGGGCTGGAAATCAAGGGGAATCGTTCGGCAGTTTTCCGGGACTACGCTTCGCTCCGTCCACGGCTCCGGACGTCATTGTTCCGAGAGGTTGGAAATGCGATGGTTTTAACGATCTCGCTTCCAGCCTTTGGGAAGGAACCCTTTTGAAAAAGAGGTTCCTCCCCAAACCCCTCCTCCCAAAACTTTTTACTACGCTCACTACGTTCGCTAAATATTTCATTAATAAAATACCAGGGAGGCCAGAAGCGTTAGCGCCTGCCTCCCGGAGCGGTTGCAACCGGCGGCAG
>JAUNBJ010000155.1 GCA_030535245.1 Planctomycetia bacterium
CGCCGGTTGCAACATCTCCGGGAGGCAGGCGCTTTCGCTTCTGGCCTCCCTTGCCGTAACAACGATTCCACCATGAGCCGTGAACGGAGGGCGTAGCCCGTAGTTCCGGAAGCAGTGGAAAATCGCTCGGCAATTCTCCGGAACTACGCTTCGCTTCGTTCTCGGCTCGAAAAACGGGTACGGATTCGTTAGCGTCGGCCTTTAGGCCGCTTCCGTGGATTTTCGTGGTGCATAGCCATTCCCCTAGGGCGTTGCCCCAGGCTATTGAATTTGCCCCGTTGGGGCACGTAGGGAGGCCAGAAGCGTAGCGACTGCCTCCCGACGCCATTGGCAACCAGCGGTAGCCGTAGTCGCTCCCGGTCGTACCGGGTCGCAGCCGGTCGTACCGGCCCGGAACTACGCTTCGCTTCGTTCACGGCTCGGGGGGAGGAGGTGTCTCCTCCTGCAATTCCCCTTCTTTGAAGGGGTACGCCCGTCAGGGCGGGGGGTAGTTCCGAAGTGGTGAACGCTTTCCCAGGTCAAAACACCCCGTCAGCCTACGGCTGCCACCCCTCTGAAAAGAGGGGAATTACGCTCCGGCGTTTCTCACTCCCTGCTTGGGGGCGGGCGTCCGCCATCGCCCCCTCGCGTTCGTTCGACCGCCTCCGCGATAGCTCAAACGGATTGAACTAAGGCACAAGGACAGGGCGGAAGCCGAGGCGGTAGCGCCGAAACGTCGGCGTACTGCCGCGCCGAAACGCCGAACGGCAGAGCTTCGCGTCGTCGCTCCAGCTACCGCCACGACTCACTCGGAGCGAGCCAGATGCAGGCCCCGTCGGGTCGCTCGTTGGCGACTTGGCGTAAGAATCTTTGCCATACCAATCTGCACACCACTCCAACACATTCCCGTGCATGTCGTACAAACCCCACGCATTCGGCTTCTTCTGACCCACTACGTGGGTCGTCGAATCCGAATTTTCTTCATACCAACCGACTTCGTCGAGGTTGTAACAACTTACTGTCTCGCTTGTAATATCCTTTCCATTATTAAGACCTGTCGTCGTCCCTGCACGACACGCATATTCCCACTGTGCCTCCGTCGGAAGCTGAACGTTCAGGCCCTGGGAACGCAACTTCTGGCAGAACTCCTGACAGTCGTCCCAGCTAACATTCTCCACAGGAAAATTGTCCGTATTCATGCCAGAAACTTTATCTTTTCCAATTCCTGTACTTGAAAACCAGCTCGGATTATCTCCCATCACCGCTACCCACATTTCTTGTGTCACTTCCGTCTCCAACATCCAAAAACCCTTCGTGAGCGTTACACGGTGTTGCGTCTCGTCGTTATATCGACCCAATTCCCCCTCTGGACTACCCATCATGAAACTCCCTGCCGGGCACCAGCGGAAGGCGTATTCTACACCGTTGATGGTTTTCACCATCCGCTCCCCAGCCGTTGGGTCGGACGAAATGGGTAGCACAGGTTTAGGAATCGTCGAATCCACTCGCGCGAGGACGAAATCGCCGACTTCCTGTTGGTTGAAGCGGATTTGCGGCCGCTGAAGTACCTCGAAATGCTCGTCCACATAGAATTTTGTCTTGCGGTTGACGTAGGAAAAAAGCGACATCATCGTCACTTCCCCATCCTGTGCGGCGGCTCCGGTCAGCCCCTCGACGAGAAAATAGGTAAACACGCCGTTTTTCAGCTGCGGATGCTCCCACGACTGTTCCCCCTTCGCACAGGATGAAATCAAAACGAAACCCGGATCGGTGATTTCCGCCGGATTTAAGCCCTTCATGCCCGAGATGCTTTTCGCACCCTCGACCATGAATTCGTCCCGGCACGCGTCGATAAAGCAGAGCTTTTGCGTGGCGGGGCATTCGGACAGCAGATTGAAAATCGTGTCCCGCGAAACGAACGAATCCGACTTCTTCACGTTCGCATCCATCGGACAAAGGTACGCCTTGCCGTTCATCGTGACGCCATGCCCACTAAAGGCAATGATAACCTGCGAACCCGCCTCCGCCAGCCCCGTGATACGCTCCACCTGCCGCAGGATGTTTTCCTTCGTCGGAAGATACCGGCTTTTCGTGGCGGAGGTCGTCATTTTAACGATGTGCTCCACGCCGATTTCACGCAACGTTTTTTCGAGCAAATCAATGTCCGACTCGCAAAAACGGAGACTTTGGATCGGCTTCTGGTACTCGTTGACACCGATTAAAAGTGCAAACCGATTTTCCTTCGGCACGAGTTCCATCCCACGATTCTGCGCAATCGCGACGCTGGAAACCCCGAAAAGAAGCAAAAAAAGAAGATGTTTCATCCTGTTTTCTCCTGTTTTTTCTTGAAACCTTAATACGCATACATCACCGTACGGCAAAATGCCGCACAGTGACGCAAAAAAAGAAACGGATACGATTTTGGAAAAACGCTATGGAATCAACCGAATCGTTCCGATGTTGTTGATGCTTCGAGGCGTCTGTGTGTGCCCCTCCTCCTCCGGATGGAGCCGGACGATTCGCGCATTGTTTGCCGGAATCAAACGATTGGCAATCTGCACAAAATCATTGAACGTCGGACTCCCCGCCGTTTGTGTATATCTTCCATCCCTGTCCAGCATCGTTAGAAGAAGCGAATACGTAGGCGCTCCAATGGGCAACACCAAATCCTCGCCTTCCAGCTTGCCACAGTGCAACGCGAATCTCTTGTTCGTGTTCGGATTGACCAACGCACACCACGAACTTTCCGTTTCCGAAGACGACATGAACATCGCAACGTTTTTCTCGTCATTCTCCAAGTCCTTAATCCTCGCAAAAAAGTGATTCACAAAACGATCCCTCGCGACCGAACGCCGGTTGCCAAACATCCGATTCATCGGAACATCATTGTAATTGCAAATGTGCGTGGCTTCCTGCCATACCGGTTGCAAATCTTTCGTTTGCTCGCTTAAATCCCGAATCAGTCTGCCAATCTCTTCCAGCTCGTTGCGAGAACGTAAGCCCCGGTAGGAAAAAGCAGGGAAATTCCTCGAAGGTGCCATCACCATTCCCCCGGAAAAACAGGCTTCCATGAAAATCGTTACCTTCCGTTCCCGAAGAATCCGCACCAACTCCGCAAACTCATCGTCCGTGAGAATGTCGTCCAGGGAATAGGAGGACTTTTTGGTTTCCGGATCGTATTTGACCGTGGCAAGCAGCAACGCTTCATTTACGTTGTCCGTTTCGCCCGTGGTGTTCCCCACGCCCTCTACCGGCCCGCCATGCCCTTCCCAATAAATGAAAATCTCATCGCCCGGCTTCGTTCGATCCGCCATCTGTTGGAACGTCTTTCGGATGTTCCGTTTGTTCAAATCCAAACCTGCCACCAGGGCCAACTCCTCACATTTTCCAATCCCCAGAAAAACATGCCGCATCAATGTGCTGTTCCCAATCCGAAAAGCGATATTGTCATCCAGAAGTCCTTCCCCCGTTCCCGCATGGGTTACGTGGGTCTGGACGAACATGGCAAAATAACGTTTGGCATCCGGCGTCGGTGCTGGCGTCGGCGTCGGTTCCGGTGGGGCCGCACCTTCCGTGATCGTAAACGTAATGGGTACATCGACGATCGCGTTTTTAACTTCTGTCACCAAATCTTTCTCTTGCAACGGCATTTCGGAAACCCGTACGGTCAGCGTTTCCTGGGACTTCTTTCCGTCAAATTTCCATTGGAATGACGCGTCTTTGGGAGGATACACCTGCTTCTGCCCTGCCACAATGCCGTTTTTCGGACAATACGTGTTGGGAAAAACCTGCTTGTTATTGGCATCCAGAATGGTTACGTATCCGTTCTTCTCCGAAGTGACGTACAACTCCACCACCGCACCAGGCTTGCAGGTGTTGTTCGGGTGGTTGCTCTCAACTTCCACAAGAAACGCCCCGGTACGCGAAGCCGGCGGAGTCCGTGGCGACGACCCCGTTTCCCCCTGCTGCGAACGCATCCGGGAAAGGAATTCTCCAAGGTGCCGTTCCTCCGCAGGAAGTGAGATCGTCAAACCCCATATGGCAAAAAATACGAGAATGAACTTTTTTTTCATAGTAGTAACTCCTGGTATTGGGGAATTGATAATTGATAATTAATGGTTAATGGTTAATGGCGGTGTTCGGGTGTTTTCTGGGTGGTGAGAAGGGTACTCACTTCCACAAAAACGGTTTGAACAAAAATAATTATCAATTATCAATTATCAATTCACAGAACATTGGTTAATTCAGTTTCATGGGGCTGTCGAGATCATCCTGGAGGATCATGTCCTGGTCTGAACCGTAATAATTTTTTTTCACATACTCTTTAACCTCCGGAACGATCTGTTGGAACAGAACCGTATGGGTTAAATTTCGTTGATTTCTCAACGATTGCAGAAGAAAATAGGTCATAACGCTCATGTCGTTCTCGGCCCGCAGCATGGAAGGCTGGGTGCTTGTGGACGAGGCGATGATGGCAAGGTTCCGCTGCCCTAAATCCTTCATGCACGACGCTTCCTCAAACCCAAAATCCCACGCGGAATTTTCACGAAACAGGGATTTGGAAGAAGTCGCCTGCCCTCCGCTGTGGCACGCGTCGAGAATCACAAGGATTTTGCGACCGTCCAACTTCTGCATCCAGTGCCCAAACGTGTCGTCCAGTAACTGCGTTTCCGGATCAAGACGTTTGGAATCATACAACACCAACGTTTCGTCTTTGCCATCTTTTTCATCACCGCTCACGTCGGAGCAGGCGCTTCCATGCCCGGTCCAAAAAAGGATGATCTCGTCGCCCGGCTTGGTCTTTTGGGGAAGAACCTCGTTGAACAACACTTTCATGTTGGCCATCGTGACCTGTTCGTCCTGCAACAAAACCGTATGATTTTCCGCAATCCCTGCCGATTGAAAATATTCCATGACCCCCTTAACGTCTGCCTGGCACGGGAGCAGCGGACGAATGGTCTCATCCGCATACTGACTGACGCCCACACATACCAAAAACCGATTGGAAACGGGTTGCGGCTGCGGTTGCGGCTGCGGTTGCGGTTGCGGAGTTCCCGCTGCGGGGAACGTGCGAATCTTCAAAAGCTGTTCCGCCCATTCGTCGGTCGCCAGCGGCTGCCCGTGGGTGTCATTCACCAGTTCCTTGTAAAAATTCTGCATGTCGATGCGATTCAGGGACGTCGCGTTCCGAGAAAGGCGGAGCGAATTGCACGCTTCTAACGGCTTCTTGGAAACGATGGCCAACAACTCTTCTTCCCCAAAAGGCGGCGCAGTACGAATCCGAAAATTCTGCTCGGGCGCAGGGACGGGAACGTCCGTGTTTTTGCGAATGGAATTATTCGGCTCAAACTGGTTCGGGAAAAGGAGACTCACATTTTTGTTGGCGTCGCTGTAAAACAGGTACAGGTATCCATTTTCGCTGGAGCGAACGTTAACTTCCAGAAGGTCGCCTTCACGATACTCCAGATTGGAATGATTCACCGACACACGCACGTAGAACGGTGGGGTGTCGTTCTGAAATTCTTCCACGAGCATTCCCCTGGAATAACTGAAGGACTGTCCGAAAGCATGGCCCACACACAAACTCAGCATAAGTGCCAATAGGGTTAAATTTTTCACGTAATTCCTGCCTTTCTGCTTTTAGGGGATGAGAACGAAAACCGTTTCGTCTTGCGCAAAAGCGGTAATTCCAAAACGTTCCTTCAGCAAGCCACGAACATCCGATTCCTGGCGATCATGATACATCACCTGCATACCGCGAGCCGTCGCGTCGGCACTCGTCGGGGGCCAGTGGAACGAGTCGCTGGAAAGATCCACCTCCCCTTCCACAGAACGCGATTCCGGAGGAGTCGGCGTCCAGCCCGCAAACGCAATCGGCTTGTCCGTCACGATCGCTTTGACATGGTAGGTTCCCATGTTCTTTCGCAGGGTAAAGCGATACCTGGAATTCGGACGTGGAATCGTAATCTCCTGCGACGCCGCAATCTGATTGTTGTCGCCCGCCTGAGGGTAAAGCATGAAAGGTTTCCCGCTGGGCAAAATGCCGATCAGGTACAGATACCCGCCCCGCTGCGATTTCAACGCAATCTGAAGCGGTTCCCCTTCATGATAAACACCCCCATCAAACTTGTCCACCGTCGCGTCCAGCATGAAATCCGATTTCTGCGAAGCCACAAGCTCGATCAACTCCTCAGGAGAAATCGTGGGAATTTCTGGCTGCGGTTGCGGCTGCGGTTGCGGCTCTGGCTGCGACAGCGACTGAGCCAAAGTCGTGCAAATCCACTTGTAATCCACTTCGGGATTTTCAGGCTTGGCAACATACGGAAACCAGAGGAAATCGGGATGGTCGTTGACGCTTTTCCCGGTCCATCTCCCCGTACCCATGAGCAAAGCACCGTTTCGTGTCTGCGCCTCAAAACTGTATTTTTTATACGCACTTTTCAGGCCGATAAAATTCGGCGGAACCGCATCGTCCGCAAACCAAATTTCAATGGTACCGACCAGCTTTTTCCCCTGAATGGTATGTCGAACACGGTATTTGTAAACCGGGTAGTTCCAGACCGCTTCGCGAGGTTCAATATCCACCACAATCGGAACGCCCTGCTCCTTGATGTGGCTTTTCAGCGTCTTCCAGAGTTCCTCCGGGGAAATGTCCTGGAGGTTGCCGCCCGCTTCATAGCGTGTGCCAAAAAAATTGCACACATCTTCCGCATGACTGGCCGCAAGCCACGCCTTTTGATCGCCTATATGGAGCGTCTTTCCTCGAAGTTGCAACACCTTGCGAGGTTCCGGCTCCATCACCGAAGATGCCGACCACGCATGACAAAATCCAAACCATTTCGGAACGTTCGGGCCGGGAGGATTGTTTTGCAACTCCCATTGCACCGATTTCTTTTGAGCCAACCCGTCGTATTTTTTCATCGGCTCAATGATCCCGCCGCTGCGAATCGGCCACCAGTACCCGGACCACGCTACTTTTTTAGAAACGGCACTTTCTTCAAAACCTGCCGCCATGTTGCCCCAAAAGCACCACGCTACGAGCAGAAACATCCCCGTCCATTTTGCTATGTTCCTCATGGTTTCACCTCCTTTTCCGCAGGGGTGAAGCCTTTCAGACGCGATACGGATACCCCGTTCGTGCTGTAAATCGGCCACGGACGCCCCTCTTTCCAAACCTGTTCCACCTTTCGATTCCCCGCTTCGATCTGAACCGCAACCCCCTGGGAGTCGCTATCGTCGTTCGACAGGGATTTCATCTGGTTGGTTGATAGGGCCGATACGGTCTGCGTCACGGCATACGCAAAACGCATTTCGTTGATGTCTTTTCCCTGACCCGTTCCGGCAACCGACTCGTAAACCTGCGGCTCAAGCGATTTGCTGTTCCTCAATGTGCGACTGAAAATCGGTAAATCCAACGGAAGCGACGGGATGATCCCCATTACGGGCGTGGGCACACCGTCCGCCATGGAATACGATTCCGTATATTCCGTATACTTCCCATCCACAGGAATCCGTGACGTTAAACGCATCAGCATTCCCGAATCGCGATCCACCCAGATCGTTACATTCGGCTGCGGCCGACTCGAATCTGCACACGTGATTTCCACACGAAAACAGTCCTTGCCCGATACCTTCTCGTTTCCTGCGACCTGAAAGTTCCACTCCACCGTTCCGCCATCTTTGTTGCGGAACGAGGCGGGGGATTGAATCGTTTGGGTCTCAATGGTCCACCGGTCGCCAAGCTGCCAGTTCAACCCCAATTCCTCCGCCATGCTCCAGTGTGTTCCTGAGAAACATAACAATAATGCTCCCCAAAAAAGATACCATGGTTGATTTCTCATCTCTGATTCTCCAAACGGTTTGGGTTAATACGACCATTTCTGCTTCTGCGACTGCTTCTG
>JAUNBJ010000019.1 GCA_030535245.1 Planctomycetia bacterium
CCCATCTCCCCCCTTTGTCCCCCCTTTTTTTAAAAAGTGGGGGCAGTCGTAAATCCTTATTTTATATATATTTATATTATCTTGTCCCTAGTGTCCCTAGTAAAATAAAATAATATTAGATAATAGAAGGGGGGGTATAAATAAATAAGTATTTAAATAGTTAAGGGGTGGTATATAGAGAGCGGTATACAACTTATGGGGGGACAGTGGGGACAAGGGGGGGCAAGGAAAACCGTTTAGTTTTCAAACTCCCCCCGGGCGGGCCTGCCCATCGACCAGTTGGGGGAATCATTTGTTCCGGAACGATTGGAAAATGCCAACCGCCATGGTGGAGGAATCGGCGTCGCGTTGCCGAACCAGGGCGATTTGCCTCGCCTCGGCGGAATGGTCGTAACGGGCGGTGGTTTTGGTGCTGGTGTGTCCCAGCTGGTCACGGGCGGCTTCGGGGCCGTACAACAATGATACGAAAGTTGCTGAGGCGTGCCGCAGCTGGTAGGGCGTCCAATGCTCCACGGGTGGCAATCCACGTTTGGCGGCGTCCCTGTTGGCCTTTTCGACGCATCTTCCGACTGCTTGATTGTATCCGTACCGCGAGTAGTGGCGGTTTTCCCAATGTTTGATGGGGCGATGGTGACGTTCGGCAAGGGATTCTTGAGGAGAAAACAGGAAGTCGGTTGGTTTTTTCCCGATCATTCGCTGCTGGAGGATGGCTATTTCGTATTTTCCCAGCACGACGCTACTTCCGGTTTTGCTTTGGGTAGGTCGATAAATCCAAACATCCCCTTGCGACGTGTCGATTTGGGCCATGGTCATGAGCATGACTTCGTTGGGACGCATTCCGCTGAGCCGTTGGATGGTGATCATGTCCCGGAGGGTCGGATTAGCGAAGGGGAGCGTTCGCAGAACGGCTTCGTCGGGAACGTCCATGCGAGGCGGGTTGTCCCGGCCTTGTCCTTTTCGCAGTCGCTTCACGGCGTCGATGACGGCGGCGGTGGATTCCTTAGCCATTTCTTCTTCCACGGCAAACCGGATGATCTGTTTGATTCGATCCATGAGTTCGTTGACGTACGACCGGGCCAGCCCGTCGGCGAGGAAGCTCGCACGCACTTTTTTGAACATGACGGGGCCGAACTCGTCCACCGGTCGGCTTCCGCAGGTTTCCACGAGACGCATGGCGGCACGTTGGAACTTTTGGTACTTGGGATGATGTTCGTTCGCGTCGAGGAACCGGAGAGCCAATTCGGACAACAGGTTGGCATTTTCTCCGGGTCGTCGTCCGGCGACGAAATCGGTTAGGTTTTGTCGGGCGATTTCAAGATTTCGTCCCATGTAGATTTTCTTCCCACCGACGTTGATGTAATATTCGCTCTTGGCATTCAACTTCAGGGAGGGGAGTTCGGTTCTTTTTCGTCGTTCCACTTTTGACATTGCAATTCTCCTTTCTGCTAACGGGGGTATACCCCCGTTAATGGGGTGGTTTTGCAGTGTCAAACAACAGGCAAATTGTTGGAACAAAAAACGGTTTCAACCCGTAAAACACGACTTGAAACCGTTACTGGGCGCGACAAGATTCGAACTTGTGACCCCCGCCTTATCAGGGCGGTGCTCTAAACCGACTGAGCTACGCGCCCGAAATACCAGGAAAAACCACCGAAAGCGGCAATTCCATCATTTCAGGAATGATGGCGATATTCTAGCAAATTCAGTCGTTTTGTATAGCCCCCCCCTGAGGTTTTTATCAAAATTTATTACAATAGAGGAAATTTCCGCTCCCTTAAGAACGACGCTTTCAGGACCCACTTTTTTCACCATGGCAAAATCCAATACCACAAAACGCCCCATCCCCGCCATGCGATGGCTCGAAACTCCGGAAAAACACCTCCCTAAAACGGTCTGCGCCGTATTCGGAAAGGAAGCGTTTCTTCGGCG
Organism: Planctomycetia bacterium; assembly: GCA_030535245.1. GTDB lineage: Bacteria > Planctomycetota > Planctomycetia > Pirellulales > Thermoguttaceae > RGIG3701. The sequence goes on from JAUNBJ010000019.1 coordinate 1,930, forward strand.
TCAGGTGCTCTCGAAATTACGCGAAATTTTTGCCAAAAAAGCCGACGATGGGGAAGATTACTCCGCTTCCTTCGACGGTACGGTGGCGGAATGGTCGCGCGTTTACGAGGAGCTTGGAACCTTCTCCATGTTCGGGCCTCCCGTACGGTTGGTGATTCTGGACAACGCCGACAAGTTCGTGTGGGGAAAATCAAAAAACACTTCCAAAAGCACCGAGGAAACGGAAAAAGCCGGCTCCGAAGAAACGCAAAATTCCGGCGGTTACAGCGAGCAGCTGATTCAATATCTCGAACAGCCGCCTGAAACGGGGGTGCTGGTTTTGGATTTGGAAACGTGTGCGTCCAACACCCGGCTCTACAAAAGCCTGTTGCAAAACGGGATGTTGATCGATTGCCAGCCGTTTGAGGGGAAAAAGTACGAAGCGTCCAGCGCACTGGCCGACTGGTTGACACGAACGGCTCAGGAAAAGTACGGTTTCGAGCTGCCCAAAGACGCAGCGGCGGTCATGGTCGATCAGGTGGGAACCGAGATGGGGGTTTTGAATCAGGAGCTGGCGAAACTGGCGTTAACGGTGGAAAAAGGGCGTCCGGTAACGTCCCGAATGGTGCGTGAATATGCCGGGAAGTGGAAAACTCAAACGACGTGGGAGATGATGGATTTCATCCTGGCGGGCCGGGCGCGGCAGGCGTTGGAGGCGTTGGATAAACTGCTTGGAGCGGGAGACGATCCGATCATGATCGCGGCGTCGATGACATTCACGCTGCGGCGGATGGCGTTGATTACGCGAAAAGTGCTGACCGAAAGTTACGAGGGGCGGCGTCCCGATACGGAACGTGCGATTTTGGAGTCGGGGGTGAATTCGTTTTTCGTGAGCAAGACGCTGGCCCAGTTGAAATGGCTGGGGCGGAAGCGGTGCCAGGAGGTGCTGGATCAGCTGGTGGCGTTGGATTTTGATTTGAAGGGGGACAGTAGCGTTTCCAGGCGGTTGTTATTGGAGCGTTTTATCCTGCGTCTGGCGGTGCCGAAGTCGTTTTGAGGCAACGACTGTTTTGTCCGTAGTTATAAATAGCACAAAAAGAAAATAAACATTGGCACCTTCTAAAAACCGCTTCCTTGGGCCGGAATTGGGTTTTTAGAAGGTCATTATTAACATAGCGAACGTAACGTAGTGAGCACACTAAAAGTTTTTTGAAGGAGAGGTTGGAAGCGTGATGGTTAGAACTACCGAGCTTCCAACCTTTTGAGAGGAAACATTTTTGAAAAATTGTTTCCTCTCAAACTCTCCTTCAAAAAACTTTTACTACGCTCACTACGTTCGCTATATTAATTTAATGTTTTTATAACATGGCGTCTTTCGTTGCTTTTCAGGGATGCCAGAGCTTCAATCCGGCAATCCCCGCCAAAATCAACCCGACACAGAATAGACGCCCCAACGACGCAGATTCGTGGAAAAGAACGATTCCCAGCAGAACCGTTCCGATGACTCCGATTCCTGTCCAGACTGCGTAGGCGGTTCCCATCGGCAGATTTTTCATCGCGTTGGAAAGCATGAGGAAACTGACTATCATGGCGACGATTGTAAAAACCGAGGGCCACAATCGGGTAAATCCGTGGGAATATTTCAGGCCGACCGCCCAAACGCATTCCAACAACCCCGCCAGAACTAAAAGGAACCAATCCATTTTTTTCTCCAGATTATATTTTATAAATATTTATTATTGTAAAAAGTTTTCGCAAGTGGGACTCATTTTGCCCGAAGGATGATCGAACGTCGGAATTTGGGAAGAAGGATGTTCTTTCCGTCCTGCGTCACTTCCACGTCTCGGTCGAGCCACGGGTCGTATGCCGTGACGGTTTTCCCTTCCAGGGCAGGAATGGAAACGCTCAAATTTTCTCGCGTGACGGCGGGCTGCTTGTCGAGAAGCTCGCGTTGCCAGTCGTATTCGCTATCCCGCAGCCAGACCAGCGTGCTCTTTTTTCCCTTCAGTCCATAAATACGGACCGGAGCGGCTTCCGCGTAAAACGGTTCCAGTTTTTCGGCAATCGGATTCACGCCGGCGATCGATCGGGTGAATCGCCCGATTTGCCACCAGAGATCGTTCTTTTCGATGTAAACGTTCCAGTGCCAGCAGTGTCCCGACCCGGCCGCACCGGAAAAGAACGGAGCGAACAGGATGTCGTGAAGGAGCAGCCCTTCTTTGTCCAGGGGATACAACAAAGACGGGCCGGCGTGGTTGGCCTGAACCGCTCCCAGCTCCGTGGAGAGGATCGGTTTGGCGACGTTCCCTTTTCGTAATGCCCGCACCGAATCGGCAGCCAGCACGTCCATCGGGCCACGGCAAACGTCCAGTTTCGCACCGGGGTCGAGATAACGATGTACCTGAGCAAGGTCGTTTCCCGGCATGTTCACGAGCCGTTCATACGGCTGGGGCGCCCAGTTGCTGTCATAACTTCCGAGCGACTGAAAGACCAGATGGTTGGGGAACAGGGCGTGTATGGATGGGAGCATTTTTTCCGTCCAATCCAGCCCGCCGGGCACGCAGTTTACCTCGTTCCAGAGTTCCCAGCCGAAAACGTTGGGGTGGTTTTTGAAATGTTCGGCCAGTTTCGCGCAGCGTGCACGATAATACGCCTGCCCCACTTCGCCGTTTAGGAATTCCGTCATGTTGGAGGGGGGATTGGTTTTATAAATCGGCTTGCCGAAGGTGACGACACCGAACGCATACGGCACTCTGGGTTCCAGCGTGCGGAAGTGTTCCACGCAGAATTTCACGTAGATTCCATATTTTTTCGCCAGCTCCAGCAGTTTCTCGATGTTGGCGATTCGGGTCGCGTCGAAATGTCCAGCCTGGGAGGTTTCGATTTCAAACGGCGGCATTCCGAGCCAGATACGACAGTAATTCCCCCCGTTTTCGTGGAGTTTTTGAAAATAAAACGCGATACGTTCCAAAGCCGCATGGTCGTCGAGCAAATGGACGTTGCCGTTTTTGTCCGTGTCGCGCAGAACGCACAGGTTCACTCCGATGGGCAGGTAGGGGGTGCCGTCCGACAGTTCCAGGTAATGGGGATTCTCCTGGCTGACCCGCACATAATTTTCGGCGAAAGCCGGGATTGCGAGAATCAGCATCCAAAGTCCGAGTTTGAGGAATTTTTTCATGAGGGTTCCTTGATGAAAGGTCGTGGACAATTTCTAAAACGGCATAAGGGAACAAAGGGGATTATAGCATATTTTCTGGGAAAAACCAACCGGTGGCAGGTATTTCCGAATTTTTAATTTTTGGGGTGCCTGGCCGTTCCAATCGATCGCTTCGTGCGGTGTAAAGGGCCGAAAGGCCGACGCGAACCGGTGTGTTTTCGTAAGGGGGCATGTTTTCGATTTTTTTTGAAAATTTTTCCGGATACCCACTTGTGAACTATTGACAAATACGGGGGGGGGGGGTACAATAGGCAACATGCGGGAAGGCCTAATGCCGGATTCCACGTGAATTTTCATCCTTAGAAATAGTTCGCGTCGAGGATACTTGGAAAACAAAAAAACAGGCAGGAGATATTCGAGTGATGACACGGAACCTGAAATTCGCGGGGTGTTTGCTTTGTTGGTTGCTTTGCGTGGAATGTTGGGGGGCGGATGTTTATTCGACCGGGTCTCAAGGACTGCAGACCCCTCCTCTGGATTGGAATACCGGTTCGTATTGGGATGATGGAAAATCCCCCTCTTCCGAGAACGATTACTACATTACCAAGGGACACATCATTCGTACGCCGCAAAACACATCGACGGATAGCGGGGTGAACACGTTTGCGGGGAACCGGCTGCAACTGGGGGACGCCACGACGGCGGGTACTCTCGTATTCAAATCGCATCGCGCAACGCTGAACAATCTGGTGTTCGTCAATGGCACGATCTCGAATGGCGTAAATGCACAGGTATATGTCTATGGGGAATTCACCGTAAACGGTTCCGGGGGGATTTCATCCGCTGCTGATCCTCAATCCCCGGATAATCGCAGCATGTTCATTGCCGCAAAAATCACCGGGTCGGGAACGCTGTCAACCAGCGCGTCCACGGGAACCGGAAACAAAGTAGCGTTTCTGAATCCCAACAACACGTTTTCCGGTACGCTGAACGTTAACGGTACGCTTTCCCTGTACGACGGGACGTCGGAGGGTATCCTCGGAAGCGATACGGTCAAGGTCGTCACCGCCAAAGGTGCCACGATTCAGACGAAAAGCAATATAGATATCGGGACGTGGAACACGACTTATTACAGTGCAACAGGCGATAAAGCGTTCCTTATGCCAAGTACGATTACCGTTTCCGATGCCAACACGCAGGCCGCTTTGAAGGTGGCGGGGATTTCGGCGGAAATCGGGAACGTGATTACTTCCACCGCCTCGACCCGTGCTCCCGCGACGTATTATTCCAACCAACAGGGGCAGCAGCAAAACAGTTGGGACGACGTGAATGTCTGGTCGATCGGGTCGTCGTCGGGAACGGTTTCCACGGTGGTTCCCACGGTGGGGGATACGGTTCATATCGTACACACGTTCCGAACCAGCAATACGAATGACAGCACTGGGGTGGTTCAAAATTTCCTTGCGAAAACGTACATTGACGCGAATGGAGGGTGGTTGTCGTTGAAAAACGGGAAAGCCACGGTCAATATTCCCGATTTGATTCTCAACGGCGGAAAAATCAGTAATGGCTTGAACCCCAACACGACCAACAAACTGGATGGAAACATCGTTGTGGCGGCCGATTCTTCCATAGAGACGGATTTCAATCGAAGCGTACAAATCCTGTCGAAAATCAGCGGTTCCGCCAATCTCGGTATTGTGAATATCACCAGTGGAACCATGGCGACCCAAGCCGGAACCATCCTTTCCGGAAACAATTCCGCCTACACCGGAGCCATTACCGTGAATGAAGATGCCTGGCTTTCGGCGACGGCAGATAACGCCCTCGGTTCTGGAACCCTGAACGCGACGAAAAATTCCCTGACGCAGATTGCCGGCGAACAGTCGCTACGTGCGGTCAACGTTTCGGACACCGCCACGGTCGAGTTGGCCGCGACCGGTTCCCTTACCGCCGAGAAGATAGTTGTCGGGGCTGGTTCCCCTAAATTTACCGGCACCGGCACCATCACGACCCAACATCTGGACTTGAATCCTGGCACGAGTTATACCCCCAACGCTTTCCAGGGAACGGTGTCGTTTGCCAACGGTTTTACGGCAGACCGCCTGACCCTGAAATCGGTCGGTGTAACGGTAACGGGCGGGGATGTGGTGATCGGTAAGAGCGATCTGTCCACTTCGCTGTGGGTTCCGACGGTCGGGCAGATTTATTCGATTGCTTCCGGTGCAGCTTATTACAATGTTGCGCTGGATTTCAGCGATGCGGAAAGCTCCACCATTCAGGTCGATCACTTCGAGATATGCACCAGCACAAGCGGCCCCAACGTGATCCCCAAGGTAACGGTACGACTTGCCCCGGAAAGTATCGTGAAGGCGAATACGTTGTCGATTGCCTCCTCGAATGCTACGGGGTTAGGGGTGGATACGTCGGAAAATACCCTTTATCTGGGGGAAACGTCCACGACCATTGCGGTGGATACCCTCCATATCGGCGGTGGAAATTACTACAACGAAAGCGGTACGCTTCAGACCGGTGCCAAGGGTTGGGGTTCCCTTAAGGCGCTTGAGGGGGGGAAACTGATCCTTACCGGTACGGATGGGGTCCGTCGTGCGAACATGAAAGTGGGGTGGGCAGCCGTCTCTACGGGGGGCGGTTCCAAGGGGGTGGTCGATCTGTCTGGAATCACCGACGATTCCCTGGTTTTGCTGGATAAGCTGGTCGTCGCTCAGCAGTCGGAGAGTGTCACTTTTACGCAGGGAACTTTCACCATGGATGCCGGAACGGTGGATGTCAACAGCCTGGTTCTGGCGCAGATTGATCAATCGGCTACCGGTAAATGCACCGCCACGTTCAATCTCAACGGGGGCACCCTGAAGGTCGGCGAAGTGCGGCGAGGCACCGCGAAGGGAAACGAGGTCGTCCATTTCAATTTCACCGACGGAACGCTGGACGTCGGTGTGTGGGGAACGGAAGCGATTCCGCTGGAACTTGTTCAGGATGGTGGTACGCTGACCACTTCGGGAAGCACCCTGACCCTTTTTGGCGATTACACTCAAAACGCGGGAACGTTGCAGTTGGATTTGGGAGAACAGAAGCTGGTTGCTAAGGGAACGGTCGATATTCAGGCCCTGCAACTGGACGCGGCGGACGGATTTGTGTTGGATCCGGTGGCGGTTTACGAGGTGTTCGACCTCAGCGACACGACCGGTTTCGACTGGTCGGCGATTGATATTTCCGGAGTTGGGGCTTTGGCTGGCTATGATCTGGTCGCGCAGCTTGCCGGAAACGTTCTGTTTGCCGGGACACGAGGGGCCATTTCCGCAGCCTTTCCTGAACCGTCGTCGTGGATGATTTTGCTGTTGGGGATGCTCGGACTGATTTGGAAAAGACGAAATCGGTAGGAAATTACCTGGGGAGTAATTTTGAAAAAACAAAACGGGTTCACGCTGATGGAATTGTTGGTTACCGCTGCACGTTGCGGCTTGGTCGAAATCGTGTCACGGAACAAGGGGGGCCAGAAGCGAAACGCCTGTCCCCCGGCGATATTGCAACCGGCGGCAGCAGTAGTCGCTGCCGGTCGTACCGGCTCAATAATCGTAGGCGTAGCCGGGCCAGAGGCCGTTCTGAAAGTAAGGGAGGCCAGAAGCGTTAGCGCCTGCCTCCCGACGCCACTGGCAACTGGCGGCAGCCGTAGCGTGCTGCCCGCACCCGGGCCCAGAAGCGTTAGCGCCTGCCTCACGATGCCATTGGCAACCGGCGGCAGCCGTAATGTGCCGCCCCGCACCCGGGGCAGGGAGGCCAGAAGCGTTAGCGCCTGCCTCACGACGCCACTGGCAACTGGCGGCAGCCGTAGCGTGCTGCCCGCACCCGGGCCCAGAAGCGTTAGCGCCTGCCTCACGATGCCATTGGCAACCGGCGGCAGCCGTAATGTGCCGCCCCGCACCCGGGGCAGGGAGGCCAGAAGCGTTAGCGCCTGCCTCACGACGCCACTGGCAACCGGCGGCAGCCGTAATGTGTCGCCCCGCACCCGGGGCAGGGAGGCCAGAAGCGCAGCGCCTGCCTCCCGGAGCGGTTGCAACCGGCGGCAGCCGTTATGTGCCGCCCCGCACCCGGGGCCGGGCTTTACGTTGGTGGAGTTGTTGGTGGTGATAGCGATTATAGGGATGTTGGTGGGGTTGTTGCTTCCGGCGGTGCAGCAGGCACGGGAAGCTGCTCGTCGTATGCAGTGTACCAATAATTTGAAGAACATTGTATTGGCGATGCTGAATCACGAGTCGGCGCACCAGTCGTTTCCGCCTGCTCGAATGGGGTGTGACGGTACCTGTCCCGATTTGGGAAACTCCCAACCTTCCGACCAGCGTTATGGTTCGAGCGGTTTTCTTCAGGTTCTGCCGCAGTTGGAGCAGCAGTCGCTGTACGATTCTTTGAACTATGGAAAGATTCTCCCCACATCGGAGGACAGTACGGTTTCCGATTGGAAAAACGTCAAATCGGTTGTCACTTCAACGTATTTGGCGACACGTCCTGCGGTGTTTATCTGCCCGACCAGCACCATGCTTCCGACGTATGAAAGCAACACGAAATACGCGACTGGGTGTTATGCCATGTGTGCTGGGACGAACGGCCCTTCCACTACGACCGGCCCGATCGGGAACGATGTGAAATACAAGAATGACGGTGTCTTTTTTTACCGCAAGCGGATGAACGTTGCGGAGATCCGGGACGGGCTTTCGCGAACGTTGTTTATTGGGGAAGTGACCAATGGGCACCAGGCGGGAGCCACGAACGCGTGGTTCCAGTCGAGCCGCCATATTGATTGTTTCCGCACGACCGACAATCCCCTGAACACTCCGTTCGAGCAGGGGGTGGTTCTGGAATTGTATGGTTACAAGGCGAATGGGGCATTTGCCAGCGAACATGCTGGCGGGGCGAATTTTGCTTTTGGGGATGGGCATGTGGAAATGCTGCATGAAGGGATCGACCATACCGGGGTATATCAGCCCCTTTCCACACGTGCGGGAAGCGAAACGGTCGATGGGTACTGAGGAGGAAAAACGGGATGAGACGTCTTGGGGTGATTCTTTTTCTGGTGATGCTGGTGGCAGGATGTGGCGATGGCAGACCCCGACGCTATCCGGTAGAAGGGGTTGTCACCGTGGACGGCCAACCGCTTGCGGGGGAGTTTGTCGGTTCTGTGCGTTTGATTCCGGTTACTGGGGGGCGGCCCGCCTCGGCGCAGCTTGATGCGGGGGGAAAATTCGTGCTTGGGAACTACGAAGCGGACGACGGCTGCCCGGCGGGGGATTACAAAGTGGAAGTCCGCGTGACGGAGCAGAAAAATATGAAAATGCGTTATCTGGTTCCTCCTCGCTATGGGCGCCACCAGACCAGCAACCTGACGGCCACCGTTTCCGGGAAGAACGATACGCTGAACATCGACGTCCATTGGCTCCCGGAGGATGCGAAGTACCGGAAAATGGTGGTGAATATGAACGAGTGAGCGTGCGAAAAGATTTTTGAAGGAGCGTTTGAATGGAATAAGGGAGGCCAGAAGCGCAAGCGCCTGCCTCCCGGTGATGTAGCAACCGGCGGAAGCCGTAGTCGCTCCCGGTCGTACCGGGGCCGTAGTGTGCTGCCCGCACCCGAGCAAAAGTTTTTACGATGGCTACAAGGGTTTCTTTTCGTGACGAAGGACTACCTGGCCTGCACCTTTTCCACTTCTTCCCGCAGCAGGCTGGCCCAGGCTTTGGCGATGTTCCTGCCCAGTTCCCTGGCATTTTGGGGAGTCATGACGCCTCCTCCGCAAAGGGCGTAGGGGAATTCCATCGAAAAAGCGCAGTACGCGTTTGGCAACGTCTGTGCCCAGCGATTGGACGAAAGAAGCGTTCCGTCCCCTATAAAGTTCTTTGTCTGGTTGTATCCGACCCCTGCCGGAATGTCCCAGGAGCGATCGTAGCTCAAGGCTCCGCCCGCCTGCTTTTCCTGTAGGAGAACACGGAATCGGTTCCAGCGTTCCTGGAACTTCTCCGTTTCCGGCCCCAGGGAAAACAGCTGCTCGTGCTCGTTGTCCCGAATCCAGGGGGCGTGCATGTCCATGAACACGAACGGTTTCCCCTGGGGTTCCTCCCGCAGAACCTTCTTAAACGCCTTGACCGTCGGATAGATTTCCTGAATGTAATCTCGGTTATGGTCGTGCGGCATACGGTTTTTCCCTTGATCCCCTTCTTCCACACCATCTTTGTCCATGAAGGGAATGAAAACGCATTCCGTGTTTTCCCGCAGCCATTTTCCTTCTGGGGTGTCCGCCAGAAATTCCTGAATCATCCCTTCCATGGCGTAGCTGGCCGGGACTTCACATGCGTGATGCCGTGCGGTAAATGCGAGGAAAAAACGTGCATTGGGATTCTTGGGGGATATCCGGAGCATTTCCACCTCCCGTTTTCCCGACCGGGAACGGCAGAGGGTTTCCAGGCGAATCTCCTGCCGCAAGCGGTATGGTTCGAGGAAGGCGTCCCAGTTTTGCTGCGTATAGGGAATCGCGTGAGCGAAGAAAACTGACGTTTCCCCCGGCGCGAATGTGTAGCGGAACTGCCGTTTTTCCGGATTCTTTTCGGCGAAAAGGAATTTCCAGTCGGGGTTCAGGTTGGAACAGACCGCCGGCCCCAGCGACCCCAGACGGTGGGAACCGGGTTCAAATTCGAATTGGAGGGTACGCCCCTCCGCTCCCCGTACGCGAAAGGTGAAAAAGAAGTAATTTCCTCGCGGACGGATTTGGACGACGTTGGTTTCCGGATTGATCGAATCGACCACGACGTTCCCTCCTGGAAAATCGCCGTCCACCTGAATTTCCGCCCACGCCAACCCTACCCATCCGAGCAGAAGCAATCCTGCCAGCACGACGCCATGTTTTGCGTTCATCGTTTTGTATTCCTCCGCATTTTCACGATTTTGCCGGAAGTTTTTTATGGATTCCGCTTCCATGTTTAGAGGTTCCAGCGTTTGGGGAAACGTCTTAAAGACGATTTATTGTACCTTACGACCGGTACGTTGTCAAGCAAGAATCCGCAAGCGGGGGGAAACAAAAAACCCGCTTGCAATCGTTTGCAAACGGGCGTTACGGAGGACACGAGATTGCCACTGTTTGCAAAAACCCCGTAAAACAGGGGATGAAATGCGAGGGTACGGGTTCCGTGTCCCCGTTTGTGCCCCCATGTGAACCCAAACGGGCGATTCTGGATTTTTTCCTAACGTTGAACGAGAATGACCGGCGGGAGGTTGTGCGGGTGCTCTCCGGGCTTATAAACTATTTGCCGAAAACGTCCCGCGTTGGCGGGTAATCCTCCGGACGCGGTTTCTTTTCCATGAAAGAAACGTTCTGGGAGGAATTTGTCCCGTGGCGTTGAATTTATGCGGCAAACTTGAAACGCGGCTTGTTTGATTTTGTACAGGTGTTAAAAATGAAGTCGGTTTTCGTCCTTGATGGTGTTAAAATTCCACTGGCTCTTGTGGAAGCGTTGGAACCCCTTTCAATAAAGCGAAAAAACCGAAACCGAAAACGCCCCACGTATTGCGCAAGGTTGAACGGCGAAAAACCGTTCTGCCTGTACAACAGAACCATTTCCCACGCCTTCCAAATTGCTGAACGACGGCTTCCGAAAGAACAGGATGGAGAATTGGTAATCTATGAAAAATCCACCGGATGGGAAGCCATACGTTTCGTTCGGCGGGATGGGGTACTCATGGAAACCGTTTCAGAAACAACATGGGAAGACCGCCACAAACTGGACGGCTTGTACCTTCCCCAAAGTGGCAGAAAGGAAAAATAACCCCGTGGGGGCTTGCGTTCCGCCCCTAATGGTGGTATTTTGGAGCCATAGGAGGTTTGACCAATGACACGGCAAAGAAAATCAGGCGATGGGGGATTGAGTGAAATACGACTGGTTGCGAGAGTTACCGAAGCCGAAGCAGAAGCGATACGCCAAAAAGCCAAAGACGCCGGCGTAACGGTTTCGGAATTATTGACGGCGGCGGCCCTGAACTGGAAACCCTCAAAGCAAAAACCGCTTTCCCTTCCCGCCCGGCTCCAACACCTTGCAGACCGTGGAGCCGTCGAAAGAAAAAAGACGATTCGGCAAAAATTGCCGTAACGTCCGGGGAAGTAATCAGGCGTCACATAATTAACATTATCGGACGTTGAAGAACGAGAAAATTCGCTTCCATTGCGGCAAACGCCGACTTCTGACACGCGGCCACGAGCGGAAGCGTGGCCAAGTGTTCGCGTGGCTATGGGAACTTTTCTTTCTGGTCGCTCCGGGCCGTTGGCCCTACGCTCCAAGATGGGCGGTGCCCGTGGGTATCCCCCGAAGCCATTCCCGATTCTCCGGGCCGTTGGCCCTCCGTGGCGGCCCGCGTTGGGGCCGTTGGGGAAGCCCGTAGAAGATTCACCCTTCCGAGCGGGCCGAAGCCGTGGGGCCGTCCGGCTGATGGAAAGCAAAGAATGGGGATGAAAATAAAAAATCGGGAACCACCCCAAGGGTGGATTCCTGATTTTTTAACCGCGTAACCCGGAAGCGATAGAAAGCGTTCACCGACACGGACGGAAGCAAGCGGGGCGAAAACGTCACCAATGGGGAAACGTTCGGAATCCCCCCGACGGATGGACGTACTCTTTATTGGAGCGTAGGGGCGAAGCCCCGGAGCGAACCACCAAAGACGGCGGGCCGCGTGAACGTAATATACCCCAAAATACCAATGGTTTTCCCGCAAATACCGGAATAAAACCACTGGATAAATTACAGAATGGAAAAACACAAAAAGCATCGTAAATGGCGGATTTACACACTTTGGAGCGTTTAAATATGCGAAGTAGTATAGGCGGCTTTGGAAGCTGAAAGCACCCAAGAGAATTTTTTTCACTTTTTTGGGAATAAATTGTATCTAGTTTATTGACGGATTAAATTGTATCTGATATAATGCAACAATCGAAACAAGAAGGGAGGTGATGATTCTTGATGATGGTAGGGAAGGGACAGCCCCCAAAGGCCCCGGAAGACAAGCGGAAGAATTTTCCCGTTGGTCTTTCTCCAAAGGAACGGGAAACGCTTGAAACGGCCCGTGATACAGAGGCCCCGGAAAAGGGGTTGGGTTCATACGTTCGGGACGTGGCGTTAGACCATGCCGAAAACATTGTAAAAAAGAAACGCAAGAAATGAAAATGCCCCACCGGTCGAATTTGGAACCTCTACCGGTAGGGCGTGTTCCACGTTAAAGCAAGAACGATTCTGATTATACCCCTTTTTTGCGGGCCGTCAAGTCGTTCCTGCTTGAAATCTTATTTTCAGGGAGGTAAACAAGTGATTAAAATCAAATTGAGGTACGGGCGGTTAAATTTGGCTACGGGGTTTGTCGAGTACGATTCCCCGGACGGGTGGAGGAAAGACCGGGACGCGTACCTAGCGGGAGAAAAGCCCGAAATCTTTTCCTTTTACGATGACGGAAAGGTGGAAATCAACGGGCAAACGTTGCCATTAACCCCGACCCAACGAACCATTCTTTTTTGCCTGCGTTCGGGGGAGTGCAGCCGATTGGACGTGATGAATGAGGTGATTCCAGAATCCAGACAACTCACCATGAAAGACCCGGAAGGAGCCATGCGACAGTCCATTTCGAGATTAAATACGCAGCTTGAGAATTACGGGTTTTATGTTGAATTGACCCCGACCCACTACCTATTAAAGAGTTTCAAAAAAGTGAAGCGAACGGCGGAAACCGTCGCGGCGATGGACTGAAAACCGGTCGGGAGGGGGAAAGAAGCCGGGACGCCGTTGGTTGGTGTTTTCTCCTTCCCGCCCGGAACCCTTGACAATTCCCGGCGTGGTGAATACAATTCGGATGGCCGCTTGTGGGGTAGCTCCCCGCGTTCCGGTCGCGTGTTCCTTTACTCCATTGGAGGGGCACGCGGTCGGGAACGGCCCAAACAATGGAGGAAGAATCATGGAAAACGTTGAATCGTTCGTTCTTAAAATTGAGTTTCACGCGGAATGGGTGGAAGAACACCTATGGGGAAATTTTTCTCCCCTTTTTTACGTTGGGAATCTGAGTGGAACAACCCAAACGTATTGGAATTACAAACAGGACGGATACGTAGCCACGGGAGCCGTCAAGCAGTTTCTGGACAATCTGGACGGGCGGATTATTCAACGACTGGTACAATACGTGTTTGACCACGGCCCCGACGGAACGCCGGAACAATTCAACATTCTATCCGTCGCGGCGTTTCCAGAAAGTGAATTTTCGTCCCAAGAACGGGCCAACATTAAGTACCTTGACGATGAACCAGAATTAAAAACCCGGCTGGAAAACATTCGAGCGGTCGCGATGGGGGAGCCGGTTTCCCCTATCGTACCCAAGGACGGTTCGGCGTATGCTCCCCCGGTTGCGTCGCTCCATTCCCCGCCCAAGAATGAAGCTGTGGTTGCGTTGGAGCAGATTCGGGACGAAGTGATGGGGATTCGTCAAGACCTTAAAGGTGGGGAGGTTTCCCTTCCCGTCCAGAATGTTCCCGCGTGGGGCGAAGCGGAAGCCGTCGAGCGTGAAATCAGGTGGCGGAGTTGGCCACGGCGAAACAGCGAGGACGTTTGGGAACGGCGGAAAGACCAAATGGCGGTAGGCTTTATGTGGGAAGCTCTTGCAAGATGGGAAAAAAAGAATCTTCCATTGGAAGGCAACAGTTTGATTGTTGATAATGGTGATATTGTGGCTTGTACTCCCGACGCCATACGTGTGACAATGAAAAAAAGCAAAAATCCAAAGTAATAACCGAAACCTTCCGAAACCTTCCGAAGCGGCGGCGTTTTTCTCCTTGAACGTCGCTTTTTTTCTGCTATAGTTGCAAGCGTTGGCCACGATTTGGCAAGGCCGAAAATTCTAGTTTACCATGTGCGAGGTGTGCAATGTGCGAGATGATGGACAAAAAGGGTGTGGCGGATTTGTTGGGCGTGAGTGTTCGGCAAGTGGACTACTTGCGAGCAAACGAGGAACTTCCCTATTGCCGGATGGGGCAACTTATCCGGTTTCGGCTGGAAGCCGTCGAGGAATGGATTAAGAACCGGGAAACGGTCGGGAGGGCGTGCCCTAGTTTGACGGATGGAAAGGCTGTTGGGGTGTTGACGTGACAAAATACACGCTGAATATGGTCTTGATAACCGCTGGAACCAGAAGGTATCGGAAGATTAACGCAAAAATCATGTGTGATACCCTCCAGAACGTTCGGCAAGGGCTTGACCGTCTGAAAAGAACGTTCACGGGGCCGGAGCCATGGGAAATCATGGACGGGATTGAAGACAATTTGAAAGTGCTTGAAAAGTTTTGTAGAGCTGGAAAATAGCAGAAAGGAAAAATCATGGGACTAACGGGACAATACGCAAGCAAGGCGGGGAAACGAACGCGGAACGCGGCAACCTACCCCAAGGTGATTCGGAAAACGGAGCTGGCGGGCGAGCGAAGCAACCCCCACGAAAGCGGGAAACGCTTGACGGCTTCACAAAAGAGGGAACGGCAAAACGCGAAGGCCAAAGCCAAACGCCGGATGAACAGGAAGGCGAAGGCCGTGTAAAAAAACAAGCCCACGGACGCGGGACAAACGCCGTGGGTTTTTACATGGGCAACTATGGACAACCTATGAATAAATTATACTCAAACTGTAAAAAAAGTCAACGGTTCAACGCAGCGGAAGTCAAAGATTTTGTCATTTCAAGCGGCCGTGCCGTCGAGGTGCTTTCCGCCGTCGCTGGAATATCGCCGGAGGTTCTGGACGGGAAGGACAGACCGTGCCCCCATTGTGGCGGGCGTGACCGCTTCCGACTGCTGAACGCGGAAACGGGGATGGTGCGATGTTGGCAAAAGTGCTTCACGGGTGGCGGAAGTGAAACCGCCGATATTTTCGCCGTGGTACAGGCGATGACAGGGAGCAGCTTTCCCCAAGCCGTGCGAGCGGTCGCGGAATACGTTGGGGTTTCCCTTCCCGCCCGGACGAAATCCCCCCGCGTGGGGGCAGGTGTGGAAGCTGGCCAAACGAATGACCGGAAGCCCGTTTTCGTTCCGTGGGGGGAAGAAGTCAAGATAAAACAGCTGGGAATATGGGCGAAAATTTACGGTGGCGTTTCTGGTGAAGCGGCGGCGGCTTGCGGTGCGATGGTGGGGGATTATGGGTTTCCCGGTTCCCATGGGGAGGGCGTGGTCGCGTTTCCGCAATACCAGTATGACCATATAAGCGAGACGCGGGAACGTCGCGTCTGTGCGTGGACGCTACGCAAGGGAGATGGTTCGGCGTTCCGATTCCAAGGGGCAAAGTCTTTATTCTGTTCTGCTCCGGGGTGGGGGCACTCGTACAAATACGGTTTGGCCGGAACATTCGGGCGGCTGGATACCGGCGGTGTCAAGGAAATTTCCTTCCATGAATCAATTACCGACGCGGTGGCGGTCGAGACGATGACCGGAGGAAACCAACACTTTGGCCATTTTGCCACGTGTGGAAACCAACACGTTCCGAAAGCATGGGACGCCGTTTTTGCCGCCGTGCTACGTTCCGCTGGCGTGGATATTGTCAATCTGTTCATTCAGGCGGACGAAGGGGGGAAAGCGAAAGTTACAGCGGACTGGGCGAGAAAGTGGAAACGGTTCTTTCTGAGTGAAGGGCTGGACGTGGAAACGCTTACCAACTATGGAACCACGGCAGACGGCCAAAAAATCAAAGATGTGAGGGACTACAACCAATTCAGAAAGGGCGGGCAAAATGAGTGAGCTTTCCAAGATAATCCAGATAAATTCCATATTGACAACAGAATCAGAAAGAGACGCGGCGAAACAGCCGGAGGAAACGAAGCGGAAGAAACCCCAACTTTTTGACGAAGTACAACGTTTCAAAACGTTCCCGGAGATATTCAACATTTACGGAACCGGGGAACGTTATATTTTCCGGGATGGTGTCTGGTATCGGTTCACGGTGGGTACCGGCTGGAAGGCCGTTTCTCAACAGTCCCTAGAATCGACAATCGGGGAAATGGCAATTGCATTGAGTACCGATGGCGGCTTATCAAACGCGACTTTATCCAGACGGATTAACGAAATTCGGGCGAGGGTGTCGGTTCCGGAAAACGTGCAGGGGGATTTTTTCATCGGCATGGAGGCGGGCGGGTTCCGCGTCGAGACGAAACCGGCGGAAAACTGGATTGCCACGCGTTCGCATTACATCAACATTCTAACCGGCGAAACGCTCCCGATGGATGGTTCCTTATTTACGCCGGGTTGCGTGCCGTGTGATTACGACCCGGCGGCCACGTGCCCGCGATGGGAGCAGTACGTTGCGGAAGCGTGCCCTGATGACGCGGAAGCCATTCAAACGATGTTTGGGCTTTCCTTGACCCCCAAAAAGTATGGGGTGTTCTATATCCTGTACGGAGACGGGGGAAGCGGAAAAAGTACGGCCATGGAAACGCTGGAAGCACTGAACACCGGGGCCACGTGTTCCGTTTCTCTGGGGGATTTTGGCGAACGCTTCCAGACCTACCCCCTTTCCGTTTGTCGCGTCAATCTTGTTTCCGATATGGAATCCATTTTCGAGGGGGACGGTCGTGTTTCCAGACGGGAAGGAGTGATTAAGCGGGTGACGATGGGGGAATCCGACCAATTTGAACGCAAGCACCAAAGGCCGGAACACCGCCGATATACGGCCCTTTGTGTGTTCGCTTCCAACAGTTTCCCCACGTTTTCCGACCGTTCCAAAGCCATTCCAGACCGGTTACGAACGATTTATTTTCCAAACAACTTTAGGGATTCCGGGCGGGAAGTGGCCAACCTTTCTGGCTGGCTGATTGAAAATGAACTACCGGGGATTCTGAACTGGTCGATTGCTGGACTGCGTGCGTTCGTGTGTTCGGGGTTGGCCCGCCCTGCCGAAAGCGAGACGGCCAAAGCCATGAAGGCGGAACAGATAAAGAACAGCCGCCCGGAAGAACTGTTTTGTGATGATTGTATCGTGGAAGACCCCGGAAATCGTGTCGATACGGTGAACTTGTACGAAGCATACCGGAAATACTGCTATGCACGGGGGCGAAGTCCCATGGGCAGTAATACGGTTATTCCGGCCATTGTCAAATACTTGCAGAAGAAATATTCCAAGGTCGACAAATACCGTGGAAGGGTCGGAGGTGTATTGCGGATGATGATTAAGGGAGTGTTTTTGAATTGTGACAACAATTCCATTTCAAGAGGTAACGATGGGATTCCATGGTGAAAAGTATCAGGGCTGTTCCAAAAAGTATCAGGGTTTGGCTTCAAAAGTATCAGGGTTTGGCCGGGGAAGTTGCTTTCCCTTTCCCGTCCAGAAGATGGTGCCGGAGGCCCTTGACAAATTCCCAAGCGGTGGGTTATATTTTTTGAACCGAAGATTTTTTTAGGAGGATGGACAATGGCAAGAGTTTCCAATAAGTACGAAGCCCGTATTAAGTACAACGGCGGGGACGTTCGCTTCCGTGGGTTCACCAACGAGCGGGAGGCCAAACGGTTCCAATGCTTCCTGGTTGACTTGCGAGCGGCGGCGAAAATCGGAAGTATGGGGGAAGAGCTGAAAATTAAAGTGGTTCGGTTGGAACGAGACGCCCCGGAGCAATACGACCGATTGGCCAACGTTGGATTGGTTCCGGAACGTAGGAAGCCCCGAACGTTGAAAAACCTTCTGGACGAGCACCGGAAACGCGGCGGCGTTACCGAGGAATCCAAAGAGGTATGGGACAAGGTTTCCAAAAACCTGCTGGAATTTTTTGGAGCGGAAAAGCGGATTGAAGAAATCACCCAAACGGACGCGGTAAAATATGAAGAATGGTTGCGAACGGCTCCATTGAACAACCGCCCAAGGGTTCCCGTTCCGTACAGTGCCGCCACGGTTAGTCGGAGAATCGGGCATACCAAAACGGTTTTTACTTATGGCGAAAAATTAGGCTGGTTGGAAAAGAACCCGTTTCGTTTCCTCCATGGCGGCGATTCGAGCAATGAAAGTAAGCTGGAATACGTTCCGATGGAAAAATTCCTCCGAGTGGTGGACGCGGCCCCGCTCCGGTGGAAATTGATTCTGTTTTTGGGGCGTCTTTGTGGCTTGCGTGGTTCGTCGGAAATGTATCAAATGGAATGGGGGGACGTTCACCTTTCCACGGCGGAAGAATCGGGCTGGTTGGCGGTTCGTGCTTGCAAGAATAAGCGTCATGGCAGAACGTACCGCGTTGTTCCCCTTCCCGCGATGGTGGAAAAGTGTTTCATTGAGTGGGGCGAACAGGCGGCGGACGGTGAACAGATGGTATTTCCGGGGATGAAAAAGAAAACCAATTTTAGCGTGATGACGGAACGCATGGCACGGCGTTCGGGGGTAGAAGGGTGGAAAAATCCATGGTACAACCTCCGAAAGAGCTTTTGTACGGACTTGATACAGGTTGTGAAGGATATTCCCACGTATGAGCAGATAACCGACCATTCCTATTCCGTTTCCGTGAAGCATTACCAGATTATGACGGGCGGGCGGCTTGCGGCGGGGATGGAACAGGCTCTTTCCGCGTTGGATAATTTGGGGCGTGTCCCCGTTTGTGTCCCTGTTGTGTCCCCGTTTTCGTCCACGCAAGGCGTTTTCGACGATTTACGAGAAACGCAAACGGTTTTCAAAGACCCCCAAATTTGCGAGGAAAAGAGCAAAAAAGAAGCCCGCTTGCAATCGTTTGCAAACGGGCGTTACGGAGGACACGAGATTCGAACTCGCAACCGGTTTCCCGGCAACTGATTTCGAGTCAGCCTGCTCACCATTCGCTTATCCTCCAAGGATTCACTCATTCTATCAGTTTTATCGCTTTTCGCAAGGGGAGGGGAATACGTTTTCCGAATTTGAATTTGAAATTTGAGGTTCTCCATGGGCACCCCTTGAAGGAAATTCATCATGGTATATAATGACCGGTCTGTTATTTTATCGATTGATTTGATTATTTACTGGTGTCCATCATGTTTGATTCCCTTCGAGACGGGTTAAGTTCCGCACTGCGAACGCTTCAGGGGCGCGGCAAACTGACCGAATCCAATATGCGTGAAGGCTTGCAGATGGTTCAGCAGGCGTTGCTGGAAGCGGACGTGAGCTATCTGGCAGTGAAAGATTTCATGGCCAAAATCTCCGAGGAAGCGCTCGGGGAGGCGGTGATGAAGAAGCTGGACCCGACGCAGCAGTTGGTGAAGATGGTTCACGACCGGCTGGTAGAGATGATGGGGCCGGTGGATCATTCTCTTCATTTGAAGGGTTCGGGCGTCACGACGTTGATGATGTGCGGGCTTCAGGGGTCTGGTAAAACGACGACAACGGGCAAGCTGGGCCGAATGATTAAGATTCGGGGACGCAAGCCGATGTTGGTGGCGGCCGACCTTCAGCGTCCGGCGGCAATCGAGCAGTTGAAGGTGCTTGGCGAGCAGCTGGAGATACCGGTTTACACGGAGCCGGGGCAGACCGACCCGGTTAAGGTCTGTACCAACGCGGTGGCATACGCAGGGCGTATGGGGTGCGACGTATTGATTTTGGACACGGCGGGCCGACTGCATATTGATGAAGAATTGATGCAGCAGTTGGTGCGGATCGAGAATTTGTGTCGCCCGGATCAGGTGTATCTGGTGGTGGACGCGATGACCGGTCAGGATGCGGTGAACAGTGCCAAGGCGTTCAACGAGGCGTTGGAGCTGGACGGCGTGATCATGACGAAGCTGGACGGTGACTCGCGTGGGGGTGCGGCGATTTCGCTGAAGCATATCACCGGGGTGCCGATCAAGTTCATGGGAACCGGCGAGCAGCTCACGGCGTTGGAGGAGTTCCATCCGGATCGCATGGCGGGTCGGATCTTGGGCATGGGCGATATGATGTCGCTGATCGAGCGTGCGCAGCAGGAATTCGACCAGGACGAAATGAAGCGGCAGGAGGAGCGGCTTCGCAAGGGGGAATTTACGCTGGACGATTTCCAGCGCATGATGGCGCAAACGAAGCGTTTGGGTTCGATTGGCAAGATCATGAGTTTCATTCCGGGGATGGATCGCCTGGCGGGGATGATGGGGGATGTGGATGCCGACAAGGAGATGAACAAAATCGGCGGCATTATCAACTCGATGACGCCTGCGGAGAAGCGGAATCCGAAGATGATCGATCTTTCGCGTCGGCGTCGTATTGCGGCAGGTTCGGGGGTTCAGCCGAACCAGGTAAACGATTTGATCAAGCAGTTCATCGGCATGGCGGATATAATGCGGCAGATGTCGGGCATGGGGGCGATGGGTCGCATGGGGGCCATGCAGGAGATCATGCGTAAGATGCAGGCCGATCCGACGGCGCAGATTGCGGCGAAGAAGGGGGACACGGGGAAGCGTCTCACGGCTTCGGACAAGGCGAAGATGCGTAAACTTCGTGAGAAGGCAAGAAAAAAGAAGCGAAAGTAACCCTTTCGCGTATCGTACAAACCCGGGTTCCGGGGGTATTCCGGACAGGTTTGGTCGCTGGCGGGTTGTTTGTCCCGTCAGATAGTTCAGGTTTAAGAAGAAGGAGTAATCCAAGTGGCAGTCCGAATTCGTATGAAGAAGTTGGGACGTCTCCATCGCCCGTTTTATCGTATTTGCGCGATGGATTCGAGAGCACCGCGAGGCGGTCGTGTTTTGCAGGAGCTGGGCACGTATGATCCGATGATTCAGGACACCGACGCGCGTGTTGTTCTGGATGTTGAGGGTGTGGAAAAATGGTTGAGTGTCGGGGCGCTTCCCACCCCGAAAGTGGCCGTTCTGATTAAGAAGTACGGCAAGAATGGCACGTGTCTGGAGCAGCAGAAGGCGGCCATGGAGAAGTTGGCGTTTGCGCGTCGTCCTCGTCCGAGCCTTCCGCGTGTAACGCGAGTGGTTGCGGCTCCGGCAGTGGAGGAAGTGGTCGTTGCGGAAGTGGTTGCCGAGGAACCGGTTGCTGCGGAAACGCCCGTTACCGAGTGAGAAGGGTAGAACCACGGACATTTTCCCATGCGTTTCGACGTATTAACCCTGTTTCCTGAGATGTTTCCGAACTATCTTGGGGAGAGTTTTTTTCGCCAGTCCATTGAAAAGGGGCTGGTGAGCGTGGGACTTCACAACATGCGTGACTGGACGCATGATCGACACAACACGGTGGACGACCGTCCGTTTGGCGGAGGGCCGGGAATGGTGTTAAAGGTTCAACCGGTGGTTGAGTCTGTCGAGGCGGTACAGTCAGGAGCGTTTGGCGAGCATTCGCAGGAGTTTTCCGCCGGGGAATCGGTGGAGCGAGGCGTTCCGGGGCATTTAGTCATGCTGGCTCCGCAGGGTCGGGTGTTACGGCAGACGGTGGTGGAGGAATTGGCGGAGTGTCCGCGATTGGTTTTTTTATGTGGAAGATATGAGGGATTTGACGACCGTGTTCGGCAGATTCTTCAACCGGACGAAATATCGTTGGGGGATTTTATCCTCAACGGGGGTGAGGTGGCATCCATGGCGATCATGGAGGCGATCATTCGTCTGATTCCCGGCGTGTTGGGCGACGAGATGAGCAGCGTGACGGATTCCTTTTCGAGCGGCAATCGTTTGTTGGAATCGGCGCAGTACACGCGTCCTCGCGAGTTTCGGGGGTGGACGGTTCCTGAGGTTTTGCTTCAGGGGAACCATGCGGAAATCGAGAAATGGCGGAAGGCGGAGAGCCTGCGTTTGACTCGGGAACGGCGTCCGGATTTACTTCCCGATACCGAAGAAAATTCAACGAAATAAACACACCAAGACTATTGGAAAGGATAAAATCATGAGTCAGAAGATCATGGAACTGGTGGAAAAGACCAGCATGAAAAAAGACGTCGCGCATTTCGAGATTGGCGATACGGTCAACGTACACTGCCGCATTATTGAAGGCGACAAGGAGCGTATTCAGGTTTTCACCGGTGTGGTGATTGCCCGGAGTGGTTCTGGAACGCGTGAGATGTTCACGGTTCGTCGGATTGTGCAGGGGGAAGGCGTGGAGCGAAAGTTCCCGTTGCATTCGCCGCGAGTTGCGAAGATTGAGGTAGCACGTTCGGCGCGGGTGCGTCGTGCGAAGCTGTACTTCCTGCGTGATCGCGTGGGCAAGGCGACCCGTCTGGTTCAGCGTCAGGTGGTCAAGAGCGAAGCCGCGTTGAAAGCCGAGGCTGCCGACAAGGCGCCGAAGAAACTGCGTGGAAAGGCCCGTACCAAGGCCAAAGCTGCCGCCGCTGCTGCCGCTGCGAAAGCCGAGTAACGAAAAGCGGGGTTTTCCCGTGGCATGAAAGAGGTTGGGAGTCGTTTTCCGAAAGAGTTCCCGGTTCCATGGAATCGGGGCTTTGGGAAAGGGACTCCCGTCTTTTTTCTTGGGGAACGTTGATAATTGATAGTTGTTAATTGATAAATTATGAACCATTAACCATTAACCATTAACCATTATTTAATTATCAATTATCAATTAAACAAAGCTGCTTCTTGACAGGGCCGGGGGATTGGGGTATAATGGGGGTTCAGGTAAAATCAATCTTGGGGAAGATTTCACACAAAATAAGGAAATAGGGTAATGTTTCAATTTACGAAAAGAACCTTCGGTATGTCTGTTGCGGGCGTGGGATTGTTTCTGGTGTTTTTCGCCATGCCTGGTTGGGGAGCGACGACGACGTATGAAAATCTGACAGGGAGCGATGCGATTACGATCGCCTCTGGGGATACGGGGGTGGCGCAAACCACGAACAGTGCATTCACGGGGAATTGGATTGTCAATGGAACGTTGCAATCCATGAACGGAAGCAGCCAGACCCCCGACAACGCTTTGGGGTCGGGAACGGTGACGTTGAATAACGGTGCGAAGCTTTTGCCGGGAGTCGCCAATACGACCCATCTTTCCAACCCGGTGGTGATCAATGGTAACGTTACCTTGGGTGGCGAGAATATGGAACTGCGTTTTTCCGGTCCCATTTCTGGAAGTGGAAGCATTTCGCGAAACACCTACTGGTCGGTTTATTTGCTTGGGGACAATTCGGCGTATGCAGGGGATTGGAATTTGAATACCGACTGGACATGGTCGCTCAATCAGTGGAGTACCCCACAGACCGGTTGGGCGGGGAGTGGCGATTATTCGTTCGGTTCGGGAACGATTACGCTCAATAAGGGTGGAATTGCGTTTGCAAACGGGTCAACGGATTATTACGTCTGGAACGATCTGGTAGTCACCCAGGCCCATGCGAATTTCATGAAGGGGGGAAAGTCGGTCACGTTGTTGGGGAAACTTTCCGGGGCGGGAAATATCGCGCTGCAAACGGTTGGATCAGGGAGTTCTGCGGTTTATTCGACACCAACAGTGCATGTGCGGGGAACGGAAAATGGAACGTTTTCCGGAAATTGGACGATTAACGCGGGATACACGCTGACGACGAACAATTATGGAAGCACGAAAGAAACGGGTGATAGTACGCTTGGTTCCGGGCAGATTATTCTCAATGGCGGTACGTTGCAGACGGTGGATACGAAGGAATACTCGAGTAATGCCTGGCTGCGGCGAATCAGCAATGATATTGTCGTGAATGACAATTCGACGCTTTCATCAACTGCCAATACGGAGATGTACCTTTTTGGAAATATTTCTGGAGTGGGGAATTTGACCGAGAATGTGACGTACTCGCTCTACCTGCGTGGCGACAATTCGGCGTATAAGGGAAATTGGACGCTTACGGGGGACTGGACGTGGAGCTATAACACCAGTGCCTCGGCGGGAGATGGCTGGGCTGGCACGGGCGACTATTCGTTCGGTTCGGGAACGGTTACGCTCAATGGCGGCGGGATTTCGTTTGCAAGCGGGTCAACGGATTATTACGTCTGGAACGATCTGGTAGTCACCCAGGCGCATGCGAATTTCATGAAGGGGGGAAAGTCGGTCACGTTGTCCGGGAAACTTACCGGGGAGGGCGATATTCAACTGTAAACGGTTGGAACGACGACTTCCTCGCCACTCGTCCACCTGCGTGGCGACAATACGGGATTCTCCGGGGATTGGTACATCGGGTCGGGAAAAACGGTGACGACCGACAGTGGTACGAGTACCGGGACGGATGCCCGTTTTGGTTCGGGGACGATTTACCTCAACGGGGGGACGATTCAGTCCGCGCGGAGTGGAAGTCGTGCGTATGTGCTGAACAATATTGTCGTCAATGCGGATAGTACCTTAAAAGCCACGACGCATGAACTGTCGCTCAACGGAGCCATTTCCGGCACGGGCGATCTGACCCTCAATGGAGCGAGTTATACGCTTTATCTGCGTGGTGATAACTCCCACTATCAAGGGGATTGGCATATCAATGTGGATTATGTCTGCATTGATAACGATGGTACCAAAACGCCCAGTGTGGCAGGGGATTACACCTTCGGGCAGGGGACGGTCTATTTGCAAAATGGCGCGGGAATCCGAACTTCGGGACAGGGAGTGGCGGGGTATGTCGGAGCGGATATTGTCGTCGAATCGGGAAAGACGGGGAATTTGCGTTATGGAATTTTCACGATGGGGGGAACGGTAACGGTCGATGGGACGTTGGGCGGAAATAATTCGTCTGCTGCTGTCACCGCGACATATCCTTCGATGAAGGTTGCCGGAACGCTTCAGGGAACGGGTTTGGTGAACCTTCCTGTTTCGTTTGTGGATGACGGACTGGTGTCGGCAGGGACGGTGGGGAGCGTTGGTACGCTGACCTTTGGCAAAACCGCCGATTTGAGCAACGCACGGATTCAGGCGGATATTGGGTTGAACGGAGCGGATTCGCTGATTTTCTCAGGAGAAACGACGTTGGCGAACACGACGTTGCTCGACGTGAATCTTTTGTCGGATGTGTCTCTGGTTGGTGGTGTCAGCTACGATATCCTGAAATTTGATGGCGGTTTGGTTCTGCCGCCCGATTTTGACTGGAATGCCATTCTCTCACCGGAAACGGCGTACCTTTTCAACGCCAGTTTTGCGGGGAATACCCTGAACCTCACCGTGGATGGTGCCGCAGTGCCGGAGCCGGGAAGTTGCGTGCTTCTGCTGCTCGGTTTGGCGGGAGGTTTTCTCGCTCTACGGAAGAAGCGAACGGTGGCGGTGGCGATGTTGCTTGCCGTCGGATGGAGTTCGGCAGCGATGGCGCAGGGCGTCTCCCTGACGGTTGGGTCGGACGGAGTGACGCAGAATCTGACGTTGGGAACGCCGGTGGTTTGCGACTCGCTTACCGGAACGGGGCGGCTGACGTTGACGACCCCGGACGGAACGCGAAATACGGTCTCGACTTACGGAACGTTCCAGTTGGGAACCGGAGCCACGGTCAGTGGGTTTACGGGCAACCTGTATTTTGACAGGGCGATTCTCGATTTGAACGGGAACTCCCTTACGGCAGGCACGATTACCGTCCCCACAAGCACGACCACTTCTGGCACGACCACCACAACGACGTATCAGGACACCGTATCGACGATTAAGAACAGTTCCGCCAATACGGCGACGTTGAAGTTGACAGGAGGGGGATATTTGTACACCCCGTTGGAGGGAGCGATACGCCTGGAGTGGAGTTCGACTGGCTCGCGGAATCTTCGTTCGGCAAACACGCATACGGGCGGCTCCCAATTTTCGCAGGGTACCCTGGTGATTGTCGACACACAGGCGTTGGGGAGTGGGAAAGTCGAATTTTCAGGATTGAATGTTAATTTTCAGGCGAGCGGAGGTGCTTTCCGTTTGACGCAGGAGGTCGCCCTTTCAGGAACCGGCACATTTCGTATGCAGAACGGTTCGACGCTTGAACTGGCGGGAGAAGTGAGCGGTTCCGGCACCTGGATGATTCCCTTCGACGGGGGCTGGGTGCGATTTTCGGGAGCGCAGAAATCTTACACAGGTAAAATCCAGGTCGGTACGGCGACGAATGCGTGGACCAATGCGTCTGCCAGAGCGACGCTCCAGCTGAGTGCGGAGAATGTCCTGAATCCCCAGTCCGAATTGGGGATGGAGAATGCTTACGGTGGAAGTTACGTGGAATTGAACGGTTACAATCAGCAAATCAGGGCGATTTCCGGACAGGGTACGATTCAGAACTCGTCGTACGCGACCCGTCCTGCCACGATAAGCGTCGAAGCGGCTTCGGGAACGTTGACACTTCAGAATGGAGTGACGATAAAGGTTACGGAGAAGGGGAACCATGCCCTGGGAACCGGCGAAGGAGCGGGAACGGTCGATTTTGCGGGAGGCACCCTGACGGTTACGCAGATGGATACGGCAACGCTGATTTTGCAGGACGATACGGTTCTGGAAGCGGTACATGGCTGGGGAAAAACGGTTCTGGCCGGGAGTAATAACACAACATCTTCTTTTGCTCCATCGGCGTATCAGGCGAATATGGATGCGGAAGTGAATACGAATCGTAGCCAGGATAATTCAGTTTTTCCCACGAATACAACCATGTCGTTTACGACGTATGTGGATGTTGCGGAAGAGATGCAGCTGTCGTTCCTGAAAAACTTCGACGATTATGGGCATGTCTGGATACGCCCCGTTTTGGAAGATGGGACGCTCGGTACTCGAACGACGGTCGTTGAAAGTGATGGGGGAACGGAAGTTGGGACGAATCTGAACACGAGTAGTTCCGGAAACTGGAATGCGTATATGGTAGGCGAAACGACCCTGGCTGCCGGGCGGTATTTTCTGGAAGTCCGCGTCGGACAGGGGAGCGGCGGTGTCGGCCCCACGGGAGGGCAAACTTTGGGGATTGGTATCAAGGCGGGAGGCAATGTCGCCAACTCCGACCAAATAGGACAATACCGTGCCTTGACCGTTACCGATAACCTGATTGCGGGAATTGCCGGTCTGGAAGTCATTTCGCCAGAATTGAGTGTTGCCTCCGATATTTCCATCGCGGCAGGTAAGTCGCTGACGCTTCGCCCTGGAAACAAAGGGCATATTCACTCGACAGGAACGATTTCCGGTGCGGGGAGCCATCTGATTTTGGAGGGGGCTTCTGGAGCGGTGACGTTGACTGGAAAGAATACCTACGACGGCGGAACCACGGTGGGTGTGAAAGAATTAACGCTTGGGAATTCTATGGCGTGGGGATCGGGAGATGTGACGTTTACCGAAGCCACGACGGTGAATTTGAACGAACGTGTGGACGCGAATTTCTATAAAGCCTGGGCGGAAGGAAGCATTTCAAACACATCTGGCCTGGGAACCGCCCTCCCCACCAGTACGGTACAAAAAGCGGAACCGACCTACATGCAGGGGAGTGTCTCGTCTTCAAATACCACGTATGTTTATACTTCCTCTCCGTTGACGGCACTGGACGATTTTACACTTTGGCTGGGGGAAGATTTCGACGATTACGCTTCGTACAAAATTACCGATTTGACCACGGGAGATAGCCAGTATGGGGAGAATCTCAGCTGGAGCGATGCCACGACGAATTGGAATTACGCGTTCCAAAAGGGGCATGACTACCAGTTGGAAATTCGCCTTTGCAATGCAGCGTACGGCGGAGGAGCCGGTGGTGATTTGGGAACGGGAATTGGTTTTGGTGCGCGACTTTCCGAAAGTGATCCCTGGCAACTGCTGACTTTTGACGAAAATGGTATTTTGATGAACACTCCTCTGGAAGTGATGAGGGAGGTATTTGTCCTCAACAACAATCTGAATCTGGAGGAGGATGTGACGTTCAACGCCGCTTCCGCATCCAAAGAAGTGACGTTGGGTGGCAAGATTTCCGGCGACGCGGGGGGACTGAAGCTTCAAAATGGTCATTTCCGGCTGACGAACGCGGAAAACAGTGCGAAAAGCCTTTCGTTGGAGAACGTGACGTATCAACTGGGGCGCGAAACGGGCATTTTCGAGGCCACCGATTCGCTGGAGATTAAAGATTCCACGCTGGTACTCGATCTGACGAGACTGGATGCGGAACCCCTCCCGGAAGATTTTGCCTGGCTTTCCACCACGGGTGAGGTTGTACTGGAGAATGTGACGCTGGTCCTCGATTACGAAGGGGATGTGGCGAGCAAATTGACGACGCTGACGCTGTTGGATGGAGAGGACGGGACGGACTGGGCAGGTCTGATCGACGCGATTTCGATCTCGTTCCTGAACTCTCAACTGCGTGGTGGCCTGGCCATCGGTGCGGGGGGCGATTTGCAGCTGTACTTTGGAAATGCCGCTTCGGTGCCGGAGCCGGGGACGTGGGGGATGCTTCTGTTCGGTCTGGGGAGTCTGATTCTCCGGCGACGCTGGAAAAGTCCGAAAATTTTGGGCTGAAATGCGTTGAATCGAGGGCACCTTCCAATCCGGGTTGAGAATTTGGGCAAAACGCAGGAAAAACACGCAACGTTCGCGTCGACCTTTAGGCCGTTCGCGTCGTACGAATAGGGAAAAACGTTTATTCCTCTCGTGCCCCAACGGGGCAATTTCAATAGCCTGGGGCAACGCCCTAGTGTTCCGTCCCTCTTATAAATTATGGCAATATCTACGGAGGGGTGGGCGTCCTCGCCCACCCAAAAAGGCGTTAGCCTTTTCCTAACCTTTTGTTAGGGCTTACGCCCTAATGGGTGGGCGGGGACGCCCACCCCTCCGAAAACTTTTAGACGAATATTATTTATTTTTTGGACACAGCACTAGGGGACTTGGATCGCACCTTTTGGAGTGTTCCCCTTGTGGAAAGCGTAAAATCTGGTATAATCTGCTGATTCTGTATTGTGTACGGCTCACAATACCGTGTTCATTGGAAGCCGATTGAAGAAACGTCAGACATTATGGGCAAATTGCTTTGCCTGTCGGATGTGGCTCTAACTGCTGGAGAGGTTTTATCATGGCAGATTTGTTGGTACAGGAATTGATTGAAGCGGGCGTGCATTACGGGCATCGCGCCAGTCGCTGGAATCCGAAGATGCGTCCGTACATCTACGCGAAGCACAATAAGATTCACGTCATCAACGTTCGTGAGACGGTGCGTGGTCTTTTGCGTGCTCGGAAGTATTTGCAGCAGGTGGTTGCCAGTGGCAGTCTGGTGCTGTTTGTCGGAACGAAGCGTCAGGCGTCGGAGATTATTTGCCGCGAGGCGAGCCGGTGCGGGATGCCGTTTGTGAGCGAGCGTTGGTTGGGTGGAACGTTGACGAACGCCCGAACGATTCGCAACCGTCTGGGACGTTTGGAGGAGTTGGAGAAGCTGCGAGAGAGCGAAGAATTCCAGCTTTATTCCAAGAAGATGCAGTCCTCGCTGAACCGTGAGTATCGGAAGATGTACCGGAACCTGAACGGTCTGCGTACGTTGAACCGGGATCCGGAAGTGCTGGTGATTGTGGACCCCAAGAAGGAAAAGAACGCGGTTGCGGAAGCTCAGAAGAAGCATGTAACAACGATTGCGTTGATCGATACGAACTGTGATCCGGATCAGGTGGATTTGCCGATTCCGGGCAACGACGACAGCATTCGTTCGATCGAGCTGATCATTAAATATCTGGCCGACTCGGTGCTGCTGGCCCGACAGGTTCAGGAAGCGGACAAGGAAGTTCCTGCTGCGGAATGATCTTTTGGAAAATGCTCCGCGGGGCGCAGGTTTCGCGGGGCGATCATTCAGAAACAGGACGAAACATCTGAAAATTCAACACTCAACAGGAGATATACTATGGCTATTACCGCTGCCGCTGTGAAAGCGTTTCGTGAAAAGACCGGACTGCCGATGATGGATTGCAAACGTGCCCTGACCGAAGCGGACGGGGACGAGGATGCCGCGATGGAGATTCTTCGCAAGAAGGGTCTGGCGAAGATGACGGAAAAGATTGCCGAACGGACGACGGAAGAGGGCGTCATTGCGATTGCTTCGGAGAATGGAAGTACGGGCATGGTCGAGTTGTTGTGCGAAAGCGCTCCGGTGGCGTCGAACGCGGACTTTTTGCAGCTTGCCGAGGACATTGCGAAAGTGGTCGCGATGAATCCGTTGTTTGACACGGTGGAATCGTTGATGGAGAAGGAAGCGCCGAGCAAGCCGGGTCAGACGTTGCAGGCGGTTTTGGAAGAATTGTTCAACCGCATTCGGGAAGTGTTCCGGGTCCGGCGGTTCTTGAAGGTGGACGGCAAAGTAGCGCAGTACCTTCATCACGACCGCAAGACGGCGGTGTTGCTTCCGCTGGAGGATGGGGACGAGGCTTTGGGGCGGGACATTTGCATGCACATTGCCGCCATGCAGCCGCACGGGTTGAATGCCGACGACATTGATCCGGCGATTTTGGAGAATGAGCGTCGTATTCAGCTGGAGATGATGAATGCGGATCCGAAGAACGCCAACAAGCCGGAGGAGATCAAGCATAAGATCATCGACGGAAAGATGGGGGCGTTTGTGGCGCAGCAGTGTCTGGTCAGCCAGCCGTTTGTGAAGGATTCGGATGTGACGGTGGGGCAGTATGCCGAGAAGAACGGCCTGAAGATGAAGAAGTTCATCCATTGGAAACTGGGTCGTGACTAAACAGCGAGTGGAAGCGAACACAGATGAAAAGCGGGCGACGAAGGGTTGAGCGTTTTTTGTCTGTGTTTGTTTGTGGATAAACGTATTTTTTGTGGGGGGAGGGTTCCCATGGTCAGGCGAGTTTTGTTGAAGATTTCGGGGGAAGCGTTGGCGCCTCAGGGTGGACGCGGGATAGCGATGGACTCGGTGGTGAAGATTGCCGAGCAGGTTCGCAGTGCGTTGGCCGGCGGGGTGCAGCTTGCGTTGGTTCTGGGTGGCGGCAACATTTTGCGAGGGGCGCAGTTCACTTCGCAGGCGACGCACATTCATGAAGCGACGGCGCATTACATGGGGATGTTGGCAACGGTGATGAACGCGTTGGCCATGCAGGATGCGTTGGAGTCGTTGGGGTGTTCGACGCGGGTCATGACGGCCATTCGGATGGACGGTGTTGCGGAGCCGTACATACGGCGTCGGGCGCAGCGGCATTTGGAGAAGGGGCGTGTGATCATTCTGGCGGCGGGGACGGGAAGCCCGTTTGTGACGACGGACACGGCGGCGGCGCAGCGGTCGTTGGAGCTGGATGCGGATGTGCTGTTGAAGGCGACGCGGGTGGACGGCGTCTATTCAAGCGATCCGGAGAAAGATGCCGGCGCGTTGCTCTACAATCACCTGACGTACGACGAGGTGCTTTCGCAGCATTTGCGGATCATGGATCCGGGTGCGATTACGAAGTGCATGGAATACGACTTGCCGATTCGCGTATTTAATTATCGGGTAGATGGGAATATCGAGAAAGCGGTGGCGGGCGAGGACGTTGGCACGCTGATTGCGAACAAATAAACCAGCAAAACGGAGAGGGATTCAATGACAGACGACATTTTACTGGATGTGGAAGAACGGATGGAAAAGGCGGTTTCCCGGCTGAAGCAGAATCTGGCGGGGATTCGGACGGGGCGAGCGAATCCGGGATTGGTGGATTCGCTGAAGGTGATGGCGTACGGTTCACAGGTACCGATGAAACAGATAGCCAGTGTGGGCTGCCCGGAGCCGACGCAGATAGTGATTCGGCCATACGATCCTTCGACGATGAAGGACATTGAGAAGGCGATTGTCAACAGCGATTTGGGTTTTGCGCCGCAGAACGATGGCAAGGTGATTCGTCTGAACATTCCCCCGCTTTCGACGGAAACGCGTCGTAAGCTGGTAACGCGAGTGAACGAGCTTTCCGAGGAGGCGAAGGTTGCGTTGCGGAACATCCGTCGGGATGGGATCAAGGCGGCGGACAAGGGGGAAAAGGACAAGTTATTCTCCGAGAACGACCGGGACGCGGTGAAAGAGGAGATTCAGACGCTGATTAAGAAATACGAAAAAGAGGTGGAAGTGATGGCTGCGGCACGGGAAAAGGACGTGCTGGAAGCGTAAATTGGGTCGATCGCGTCCAGCCTTGGGGGAGTCGCTCTTTCCGGGTAAGGGGGCCAGAGAAAACCAGGAGGCCGGCGGATACGTAAGAGGTTCGTCGGCTTTTTTACGAAAAATATTTTAAATCATGCCAGACGAAGTAGTTCCTTTTTTCACGCCGGAGAGCATTTTGGGGCCGGGCGGTCTTTTGGCCACGCGGATGCCGGGGTACGAGGTACGCACGCAGCAGGTGATCATGGCGAACGACATTTTGCGGTCGTTCCAGGAAAAGAGTCATTTGGTCGTGGAGGCGGGGACGGGCGTTGGCAAGAGTTTCGGGTATCTGGTGCCGGCGATTCTGGCGACCACGCAGGAATACGAACGGGAGGGAAAAAAGCGGAAACTGTTCCAGCGTGTCATTGTTTCAACGCAGACCATCAGCCTTCAGGAGCAGCTCATTCAGAAAGACCTGCCGTTTTTGCGGGGGCTTTTACCGTTGGAATTTACCTATATTTTGGTGAAGGGGCGGTCAAATTACATCTGTTTGCGGCGGTTGAAGAATGCGATTTCCAACAGTGGAACGCTTTTCACGCAGCCGGAGGAGCTGAACCAGCTGGAGGATTTGCGGATTTGGGCCAACCAGACGCACGATGGGAGCAAGTCGGATTTACATTTCGCGTGTATACCGAAGGTTTGGGAGGAGGTTTGCTGCGAGTCGGGGAACTGTCTGGGGAAGAAGTGCGATTTTTACGGAAAATGCCCGTATCAGATGGCACGGCGGCGGATTCACAACGCGCAGATTCTGGTGGTGAATCATGCGTTGTTTTTCAGTGATTTGGGGGTACGTGGCGGGGGCGGTGCGATTCTGCCGGAGTACGACGCGGTGATTTTTGACGAGGCGCACTTGATGGAGGGGGTGGCGGGGGATCATTTGGGGATCGGGGTGTCGAACGGTCAGGTGGAGTATCTCTTGCGGCGGCTGTACAATCCACGGACGGATCGCGGGGTGTTAACGCAGTATGGTCTGTTTCGTGCCCAGCAGTTGGCGATGGCGTGCTACCGTGATTCGGACGAATTTTTCGCGAATGTGGAGGAGTGGTACGATCGGAAGCAGCAGGAATCCCGTTCGCAGTTCCAGTCGAACGAGTTGCGGGTTCGTCAGCCGGGCGTGGTGGAGAATCCGTTGAGCGTTTCGCTTTCCAAGCTGGCGGGGTGCATTCGGACGGACGCCGTGGGGCAGGATTTGCCGGAGACGCAGATGGAGCTAAATTCCATTGCGGATCGGTTGATTTCGCTGGCGTCGGGGGTGGACACGTGGGTGAGTCAGACGGCGGAGGGGTTCGTATATTGGCTGGACGTGGCGAAACCGGCGGGGCGTCGGCGGGTGTCGCGGGTATCGCTTTGTGCCGCTCCGATTGACGTGGGGCCGGTGTTGCGGGAAGCGTTGTTCCATCGGGTGGAATCGGCGGTGATGACCAGTGCCACGCTTTCGACCAATCGGCGGAACGACGATGCGCGTCAGGCGAATTTCGATTTTTTCCGTAATCGGATTGGGGTGACGCAGGCACGGACGGAGACGTTGGGCAGTCCGTTCGATTACGCGAAGCAGGCACGGCTGGTGTTGGGGGTTTCGATGCCCGACCCGGTGACGGATCCGCAACGTTACGAGAAGATGCTGTCGCAGAAAATCTGTCGGTACGTGGACATGACGCAGGGGCATGCGTTTGTGCTGTTCACAAGTTACGGCCTGATGAATCGTGTGGTGGCGGAAATGACCCCCTGGCTGGTGGGGCAGAATTTGGGTCTGCTTTCGCAGGGGGAGGGGATTTCGCGTTCGTTGATGTTGGAGCGGTTCAAGCAAAATCCGCGGAGCGTGTTGTTTGGCACGGACAGTTTCTGGCAGGGGGTGGACGTTCCGGGGAATGCGTTGCGGAATGTGATCATCACGAAATTACCGTTTCGCGTTCCGGATCATCCGTTGGTGGAGGCGCGTGTGGAGGCGATCAAGGCGCGTGGGGGGAATCCGTTCAACGAGTATCAGGTTCCTGAAGCGGTGATCAAATTGAAGCAGGGTTTTGGTCGGCTGATACGTACGAAGCTGGACACGGGGATGGTGGTGATTCTGGATCCGCGTATCAAGTCGAAATACTACGGCAGGATATTTCTGGGGTCGTTGCCGCAGTGTGAAATCATCGAGGAATGACGTCTGTGCACGTCGCCGCCTCCGCAGTCGGAAGCGTAAAAAACCGGTACGGAGAGGCCGTTTCGCATGTCCGTACCGGGGAGAGAGATTAACGAATCGTCACGATATCGTGGACCAGCTCGTCGATGACGGCTTCGTTGAAGAACTGCATGACCACCACGTGTGCGAGTTTCCCAACGTCGGGGTACTCCGTGCAGGCCATGGCGTACTTGTGGCAGACCCGCATGTCCGGCTGCGTCATGCACACGGTCGTGGAATAGGGATTCACGTAGGTTTTCCAGCCGTGGTCGGCCAGTTTTTTCTTCAGAAGCTCGGTCATGGCCAGCACGTGCTTCGTTTCGGCTCGGAACCCTTCGGGGCCGGTCGTCATGATACGCCAGTACAGCTTCAGGCAGTCGAAACCGCTTCGCGAACAACTGATCGTGGGAATGTTCGTGTTCAGGTAGGGAATGGTCGAGTTGTGCAGGTGGTTCAGAATCTCTTTGCGGCAAAGGAACAGTCCGACAGGTTCGTTCATGGCCAGGAATTTATGCCCGGAAACCGCGATGGAATCGTAACCTCTTTTTTCGTGGTTGAGGATATCGCGGGCTTTTTCGTCCTCCACCCATGGCAAATATCCTCCGAAAAGCGCGGCGTCGAGATGGCGATACACGCATGGCGGTTTCACTTCGTCCAGAACCTTTGCGATCGCTTCCTGGTCGTCGATCGCCCCCTTGAACGTCCCTCCGATGGCGATTGCCACCAATGCCGGACGCGTGGCGTCCATCTGACGTTTCAGGTCGTCGGTGTCCATCCGTCCATCCGGCAGGGCGTGGATGCTTCGCGTTTCAATCTGGAGCACGTCGCCCAATTTCCGCAGGGAATAGTGTGCCTCGAACGACACGTACAGGATCGGTTTCCGTTTTTCCTCCGGCAAACCTATCCGCTGCGCCTGATCTTCCAGATACTTGCGTCCGAAGTGCAGTCCGTGCATGTTGCCGTCCGAACCGCCGTTGGAAAGCACCCCCCAGTGCGTTCCGTTGAAGTGAAACGCGTCGGCAAAAAAATCGATGACGTAACGCTCAAACTTGTCGGTGTCGAGCATGTCCCACGCATCTTTGTACGGATCGCCCACGTTGATGAGCGTCACGTCGCACAGCTTTGTTTTGACGAGCCATTCGTAATAGCCCAGCAGGTTCACCTCCATATCGAACGGATACCCCTGCTGGTAGTGCTGGCGCTTCACAAGCGACGCGGCATACGCCGTCATTTCCTCAAGAACGTCTTTCTCCGGACATGGTTTTAAAGGCACTTGTTTCATGTTTTATTTCCCTTTTGTAAGTGGAGGGGGATTTCCCCCAGAGTCGTTCCAATGTAAATTCCCAATTCCGTTGCCGTGGAATACGTTCAGGGTGGGGAAGGCCCCTTCCCGGACGATTGAAAGAGGAGTGGAGGCAGGCGTAAAATGGCTTCATACTCCCGGACACGATTGGGAAACGACCAAAATATCCGATCCTTCTCCGAGCATACAAGCTCCCGGCGAAATTTCTTCAGTTTGCGACTCGTGGCCGGATGAAAGTTGACTTCCATCGTCCAATCCCCCGGCATATCGGGAGGCCACGTGCGAAGAATCTCGCGCCACGCTCCGTCCAACATCCAACCGGTATCCAAAATCCCCGCATACCCCACCTTGCGAAACTCCTGCGGCACGTTCCGGCAGCAGTATCGCAAAATCTCCCGCTTCATCAACCCCCTGGGGAACCAGAGGAAAAATCGTCTTGCCAGGCGTCCCAGCCCGCCGAACCGCTCGACCGGAACGCGAACGCGGATCTTTTCCTGCTGCGCCTTTTCCGCCACCAGGTCGAACAGGGCCGGAATCGCGTGGATGTGCTGGTGACTGTCGATATGCCGCACACGTTGCCCATAACGACGCAGCATTTCCGACGTTTTTTTCCACTGCGCGTCGAATTCCACCCGAATCTGCGCCATGATCTCCCGATTTTGGGAGTGTTTCCACAGGTCGAAAAACCCGAACCGAAACATCCCCTTCGCGTCCAGCAAAAGCGGCACCCGTTCCGCAGGCGCGACAGGTCGGCCGCTGGTCAGGCACAGGTGCAGGCCGAAATCGAAATCGGACGTCGCCTTCACCACGTCCCGGATTCCACGACGGCAGAACGGCATGTTCGGCATGATGCTGGCCGCGTTGATTTTTCCACGGGCCGCAAGGTCGGCAATGGCGTCGTTCGTGTAGGGGGAAAAACCCAAATCATCCGCATTGAGTATCCACCGAATCATGTTCTTCCTCCGTGTCGAAACCGAACCGTTCCTGAACGATGTAAAGCGGCCGTGCTTTCACTTCCGTATAAATGCGACCGACATATTCCCCAATCACGCCGAGCGAAATCAGCTGCACACCGCCGAGAAAAATCACCGCCACAATCAGCGACGACCACCCCGGCACCCCATGTTGGCCCATGGTGATGAACTGGTAGATGGCCCACAGCGCGTACGGCATACATGCCACCGCCGTGAAAAATCCCAAATACACGATCCACCGCAACGGCTTCGTGGAAAAACTGACGATCCCATCGCACGCCAGCGCCAACAGCTTGAACGGGGAAAAGGACGAAACCCCGGCCACCCGCTCGTTCGCCTGAAACTCTACCGTCGTTACCCGATATCCCATCCACTGCACCAACCCACGCAGGAACCGGGCACGTTCGTGAAAATTTTTCAGCGCATCCACCACGCGTCGATCCATCAACCGAAATTCCGACGCCCCCGGAATCAACGGTGTGTCCGAGAGAAAATTCATCCCCTGATAGAACAGCCGGGACGACAGCCGTTTCCAAAATCCGGTATGCTCCGTATAGTGTTTGCGCACGGCGTGGACGATATGGAATCCCTCCTCCCGCCAGAGCCGCACCATTTCCGGAAGCATCTCCGGCGGCTGCTGCAAATCGGCATCCATCACCACGACCGCAGCCCCGCTTGCCGCATCCAGCCCGGCGGAGATCGCCACCTGATTGCCAAAATTCCGCGAGAAACAGACCAGCTTCACACGGGAATCCCGTTTGCAGAGTTCCTTTCCCACGTCCGCCGTTCGATCGCGGCTGCCGTCGTCCACCAAAACGATTTCCCACGTCCGCCCCATCGACTCCAGCTGCCGCGAAACCTGATCGTAAAACAGCGGCAACGACGATTCCTCGTTGAACGACGGGACGACAATCGAAAGCTCCGGCTTCATTTCAGGTACGACTCCCGTGGTTTACGCAGCAAATATTTGTTCGGCGACGCGTGCAGGAAATGGCAGTCCCGACACGTTTCCAGCCAGTTTTTTTCCAGTTTCGTGTTCGCGTGTTGCCGGGTGATGTCTTTCATTTCGTGACAGCGGAAACAGGCTTTGTCCGGTGGATTCAACGCCCCGACCGAAATTCCATCGTTGCTCTTTTCGCAGACGTGGCACTCCATGCACGGGTTAGGCCCCGGCTTCATGTTGTGCAGACGATACACCTGCCACTCTTTCGGCCCGGAGTGATCCTGGTCGTTGCGTCCCAGAACAAACTCGACGGTATCGTTGCCCAGCACCAGCTTCTGTTTGCCAATCTCCAACCCCAACGTCGCCACGTTCGTGCCGTTCCCAAAACGGGGGAGCCAGGAAATGGGAGTGCCGTTGAGGGTTCCCTCGACACGTTCCCCCTTCGTAATGAGCCACACGCGGCTGACCACGACCACGGAATCGGCATGGGGTGCCACAAGGAGCGAACCTCCCGGAAGGGATACCGGCTCGGCACGGAACGATTCTTCTCCCCAAACCATCGGGGAAATCCAAAGCAAGAACACAAAAACAAGGTGGGATAAACGCATTTTGAACTCCAAAATACCATGAAATCAATTCGTCAACGACTGCAACGGGGCGGGAATGCGACCGGCATAATTCACGAACCGTTCGCTGCCGCCGTTGTTGCGGACTTCCATAATGGGCGTGGAACCGAACAGGCCGCCAAAATCGACCACCTCGCCCGCCTTGGCGTTGGGGACGGGGATGATACGCACGGCGGTGGTTTTATTATTGATGACCCCGATGGCCATTTCGTCGGCAATGATCGCGGAAAGCGTCTCCGGTTTCGTGTCGCCCGGCACGGCAATCATGTCCAGCCCTACCGAACAGACGCAAGTCATGGCCTCCAGTTTTTCCAACACGAGCGACCCCTTCCCGACCGCTTCGGCAAGCGCGGAATCCTCGCTGACCGGAATGAACGCGCCGCTCAGTCCACCGACCGAGCTGGAGGCGAACAGCCCCCCTTTTTTCACGGCGTCGTTCAGCATGGCAATCGCGGCGGTGGAACCGGGAGCGCCGATTTTTTCGATGCCCAGCGACTTCAGGATTTCGCCCACGCTATCCCCCACGGTCGGCGTCGGGGCGAGCGAAAGATCCACGATTCCAAACTCAATTCCCAACTCACGTGCCACTTCGCGACCGATCAGTTCCCCGACACGCGTCACACGAAAACTGGTGATCTTGATTTCCTCGGCAAGCTGGTCGAGGGTTACGTCGTCGCCATGCAACTCGGTGAAACGACGCAGGGCGCTGCTGACCACGCCCGGCCCTGAAACGCCGATGTTGATGGTCGCTTCGGGTTCGCCCGCCCCCATGTATGCTCCGGCCATGAAGGGACTGTCTTCGGGAATGTTGGAAAAAACCACCAGTTTGGCACAGCCGAACCCACGGATGTCTTCGGTGGCAAACGCGATGTCCCGGAGGATTCCCCCCATCATCTTGACGGCGTTCATGTTGATTCCCGCCTTGCGCGACGCCACGTTCACCGACGAGCAGACCTGCTTCGTTTCGGAAAGCACCTCTGGGAGCGAGCGGATTAGCAAATCCTCTGCCGGCGTGATTCCTTTGTGAACCAGTGCCGAGAAGCCGCCGACAAAATCGATGCCGCAAAGCTGCGCCGCCCGGTCGAGAGCTTTAGCGATTTTCAGCGGTGCCGATTTTCCATGTCCGGCCAGCAGGGTGGAGACGGGCGACAGTGCAATTCGTTTGTTGATGACCGGAATGCCATATTTGTTTCCCACGCGATCGCATGTCCGGACAAGCTCCCCGGCGACGGTCGTCAGTTTGGAGAGCAGTTTTTGGGCCACACCGTCGGCGGTCGGGGCGGCACAGTCGTTCACGTTGAGCGCCAGCGTCACGGCACGGACGTCGAGGTGTTCGGCATGAAGCATTTCAATGGTGGAGAGGATTTCGTCGGTATTCAGCATTTCGATTAACTCCGATAGCGCAAGCGGTTGGTGGCGGTGAAAATATTTTCGTGCTGGAGGCGAACCGTGAAGCCAAGCTCCTTGCCGAGCGACTCCAGATCGCATTGCAGCATGGTGAAGTTCCATTTCGATGGAATTTCGACCTGGCCGGTGAGGAGGAATTCCATCTCGCCGTCGGGTCGCCTGCGTCGGGCACCGTACATGTCGGTGATGTTCATTTCGTGGTCGGCCAGATATTCGCTGAAGCGGCGGACGATCCCCCCCTGATCTTTTCCAAACGCGGTAATGACGAAGGTTTCCGTCTTTTCCCC
The DNA here is from genome assembly GCA_030535245.1 of Planctomycetia bacterium. GTDB lineage: Bacteria > Planctomycetota > Planctomycetia > Pirellulales > Thermoguttaceae > RGIG3701. Next base: position 41,761 of record JAUNBJ010000019.1, read on the forward strand.
GGTTGTGAAATCTTCCCCGGCAAGCCGAACCGAGACATCGATTTTGCACGTCGCGGCGGTTTTTTCGAGAATCTGTTCGCGAACATCTTCCGGCGGCATGTTTCCTTCCACATCGACAATCATGATGAGGGTGAAGTATCCGCCCAGTACGGTTTGGCTGCACGATTCGATATTTCCGTGCAGGGATTCGACAGCCGAGGTAACGGCGGCGATAATGCCTGGGTGGTCGTCGGACATGACGTTGAAAACATATTTAGCCATAATATGAGAGTCCTTCCTGACAAAATGTTCCCTGACATTATATCAGATTACGGCAGTTTTTCAACCGTGGGGAGGTGGGGGGATTCAAAATGGGTGCGATCAAATTTTCTGCGCGCCGTACAAATTCCCCTTCTTTGAAGGGGTA
>JAUNBJ010000020.1 GCA_030535245.1 Planctomycetia bacterium
GGACGCCCACCCCTCCGAAAACTTTTAGACTAATATTATTTATTTTTTGGACACAACAATAGTATGGAAATTGCAGGGTACTGGAAGGACCTGAATGATCTGAAAGTTCATGAAAAGAGTTGGTCTCTGAGTCCCAATGATTTCGACGCTCTAATACGTAGCTTTGAGTTGAATTTTCAGACTGCTTTTGAGAAAGACCTGAAAGGATTTTCCACCAGTTCCGAGATTTTGTCCTTCTGGAAAAGTGTAAGAGATGCTGCCATGCTGCAAGTTCTTCGTGAAAATTTCAAAGACGCGTTGAAAGTTACCGTTGGTAAGCAGCTGGATGCGATTTTGCCTGATGAACTTCAGAATGTGGAGGCCATGGAGCTGGTTCAACATGGAAACCAAATTCTGGAATTTGCTCAAATGGAAGGGATTCCTCTGAACGCGGATTTCCGGAAATTTATGGATTTAAAACTGGCTCCCCTGGACATTACGGATCAGAAACAGTTGGTCGAGCAGTGGCGGACTCAGACAAAGAATGAGACGTTGCTCGATATTCTCCAGATTCTTGAAAAAAATGTCCATAACAGACTGGTATCCCGAAATACATTGCTGGCGTCCATTCAGGAAAACAACGAGGGGATTCAGAATTTTTCCCGAACTCTTGCCAAATTGGCACAGAAGTTTCCGGAACAGTATTCCGTTGAAGATTTTCAAAAAGCCCTATCCGAAAACGAAACCAGCTGGCAGACACTGTTTACCTGGAATCTTTTCCTTGCAAAGGCTCCTTTGTCGGAGGAACAGCAAAATAGGGACATGACACTGATTCCCGAACGGAAAAGTGTGAACTCCGTCGCGACCATTTCAAAATTGGGGCAGTCTGAAAAAATCCTTTTGAATAACCTAAAAAGTTTTTTGCGTTCCCTTAACGCTCCCATTTGGTATGAATATCCCTACTGCGGACTGAATTACTATCTAACTCCAGAATCGAAAAGGAGAGGAAAGTTCAGCATTATCCGGGATAATTATCACGATCACACCGACAATTTCTATCGAGAAGAGGTCGTCATTTCCGACCCACAATTGGTTCGGAAAGCCTATCATCATGAGTTCTATCGCTCTTTGCTGGCGGAGGCAGAGCAGATAACAGAAGAACAAATTACGCAGGAACCATTTATTTTGTATGAATTTATTGGCAAATGTATCACTCGCATTAAAAAGGATTCCAATCTAAATCCTCCGTACCAGCTGTATGGATTACGAGGAATTCTCTTGATTCTTTCCAGAAATATGGGAAATAATCAGGATTTCATCAACCGGATTTTTGATGTTGATACCCTGGTTCCAATGCTGACAGAGCCAGAAATTTTTGACACAAGTCATTTTAAGAGGTATTTTTATTTTTATCAGAAAGATCGCGATCTTGCCAAGTCTCTGGTTCAAAAAGTTGACATTTCCAAACTTACGGTTTCCCAGATGCAAATGTATTGGAAAAACAACGAAAATTTACAGAGCTCGTATTCATGGGTTGGATTTGTCGATTCTCAAGGCAAAATCGTTGTCAATATTCCCGCAATGTCAAATGGAGATATTTACATTGTTGAAAAGAATCAACTACTGCGTATTGCAGAGGTTTGGAAAGGCTCCATTTCAACAGATTTTTTGCCAGATTATTCTGGTCAGTTGATTTTTTATCGTACTAAAAAATAAATATTAAATTATTGGAACACCTTCTAAAAACCCCTTCCATAAACCAAAACAAGGGATTTACGCTTTCCAGCAAGACGACATAAGTGAGACTTATGTCAACGTAGGCTGGAGGCGATAAATCACCGTTTTGGCCGGAATTGGGTTTTTAGAAGGTGCCAATAGGTATCTTCTGTTGCATCCATTTAAGAAATCGTCAGGGAATTGCTAAACGAATACCTTCAGAGTTCCTGACGCCTTGCGTCGGCGATTGTTTTTTGGTAAAATTATCCGTGTCACGGGGTTTCGTTCTTTTCAGTGGAAAACAGGGCTTGTTTTGAGGAAAGTCGTCCATGAAGTATCATCTCTATTGTATGGATTGTGAGAAAGAAACAGAAATTGTCAATCCGAGTGTCGGTCAAAGGATTTTTTGCCAACATTGTGGAACGAAACTGATTTCCTTTTTTTCCGTGGAGATTCTCCTAAATCCAGTTTGCATGGAATGCGGACAAATAATTACGGAGGAGAAAACCACAATCCCTTGCAGTATTTGCGGTCGGTTGGTTCATCAAGACTGCTGGAAAGACGATGTTCCGTGTAATTTCTGCCATGTTCCCCACCGTCCCAAGCAAAAAAAGACAGGTTCAGGTTTTTGGGATGGTATCCAACATCGATGGTTCGCATCGGGAAACTTTTTAAGAACATGGGTGAATTCCTGGCGTCGTTCCAACTTGGAAGTGAAAGAAGTAAAAAATGAAAATGGCGACACGGAAACGACCGACACGGTAATTGGAGAGGTTCCGGTGATTCCAGAAGCACCGTTGCCGCCTCCTGTAATTTTGGGAAAACCACAAGTTTCGGAGATTCGTTCCTCCTCACAGATTTTACCATCCCCACCATTACCGATTTCAAAGACGCCCATTCAAACTTCCCCGATTCCTGCTCCCCCACGTGCACGTACTGCCCCTGTGCCGCCACAGGTACATACCGTCCCTGCTCCCCCACGTGTACGTACCGTCCCTGTGCCGCCACCATTGGTTCCAAATTCCAAACGCCATTGGAGAAAGCTCCACTGGAAGTGGCCGAGGGTCAAGTGGCCAACCTTGAAATGCTCGTGGATAAGAAGCCCCTTGCGATCGTGGAACGCATCCTCGGTTTCGGCGATTGTGTGTGGTTTTGCGTTTGCCTTGTTGGGACTGGGAATGGCGGTTCCGCGATGGGTGGATTTGCCGTTAACGTGGAAATGGACGCTCCCGCTTTTGGGAATTTCCGCCCTGTTTGGGGTCTGGAAAACGTCGCTGACAAAAAAAGTGCTCCGATGTATTGCCGTGGGAGAATTATTTATGGGGGTGGGACTTGCCGGGACGGTTGGGTATCTTGGAATGTATTCTCCGAAGGTAAACGTTTGGTTTTTTCAGGGGTGTGTCTGGGGAACTGTTTTTTTGTTATTGGGAAGCATTTTAACATGGGTTTATACCAAAACAAACGCGGAGGAGCCTGCCAAAACCGGAATATTGCAACAAACGACGGGGATTTTGTTGGTGTTGTTTCTTTTGGGGGCGACGGTTTCGGCATCGTGGACGCAGTATCGGGATTACGACTTGGTGGATTTCCGAGATTATTTCGCCAATTGCGGAGTTGCCGACATGCAATATCTTCGAGGAATGGCATATTTAGACGAAAAAATGCCGGAATACGACCCGGAAAAGGCGTTTTCGTGGATATTGCCAGCCTCACAGCAAAACTATATTCCAGCCAATCGACAGGTGGCGTCGTTATATTTCGATGGATTGGGAACGGAGCAGGATTATACCGAAGCCTTTGGAAATTGGAAGATTGCGTCTTTGGGGGGAGACACTCTTTCCATGGTTCGTTTGGGGAATTGTTTTCGGCAAGGATTGGGAACCGACGTGGATGATTCGCAAGCGTTCCAATGGTATCATGCCGCATCCAAACGAAATGTTCCTGAGGCCCAATATCAGTTGGCCATGGCATACTGGGAGGGGCGTGGTGTCAAGGAAAATTTCAGCGAAGGGCTTCATTGGCTGGAATATTCTGCGGCAGGAGATGATCCAGACGCTCTTTTCCTATTGGGGAAAATCCAGATGGAAGGCGAGCGAGTTCCCAAAAATACCGATAATGGTATCCGTTTGTTGGAAAAGGCGGTCTTGTTGGAACAGGAGGATGCTCGGAAATATCTGGAGGACTACTACCTTTCGGAAGCGGGACTGAAGCGAACGTTTGATAAAACGTATGTTTGGCTATTTGAGTCTGCAAAAGAGGGAAATTCTCGGGCGGAAAAACGTTTGGATGATTATTTCACAGAGCAAACCGGATTGAAGAACCATCCCGTGGAAGGGGTGGTGTGGTTGACTTTTCAGGCGGAAAAAGACGACCCAAACGCTCAGCTTCTTTTAGCGCATTGCTTACGAGAAGGAACCGGTGTGGAAAAGAATCCAGAGAAAGCGTTTTCCTGGTTTGAAAAAGCTGCGTTAAGGGGAAATTCCGAAGCGCAGTACGAAACGGGCCAATGTTGTTACACGGGGAACGGTACTTGGCAGGAGCCATCCAAAGCGGTTTCCTGGTTCCAAAAAGCGGCTCGTCAAGACCACGCAGCGTCGCAGTACATGCTTGGTTTCTGTCATTTTTACGGAAAGGGAACGGTGGAAGATCGTCCGAAGGGGGTGGAATGGTTTCTTCGTGCCGCCGCAGACGGCCACGAACGAGCGGCGGAGTTGCTAGAGCAGTATTTTCTTCTTGGCAAGGGGTTGGAAGAAATGCCACGCGAAGCGATCGTGTGGCTCCAAACCGCTTCTCGTCATGGTAACACGGCGGCCCAAAAGAAATTAGACGAATACTACCGTTCGGAATTCGGAATTCAAAGCCATCCGCAGCAAGCCATTGCCAGGTTAAAAAAATTGGCGGAAACGGGCGACACCGAAGCTCAGGCCCAGTTGGGAGAATGCTATCTTTTGGGGATTGGCGTATCTCGAGACGAAGATGAAGGGGTTACCTGGCTGGACAAGGCGGCCAACAAACAACACAAAAAAGCGAATTTGTTACTGACGAATTTTATCTTAAATGGCGATGGGCTGGAAAAAACACCTCGTTTTGCGGAAAATTGGCTGGAACAACGCGCTAATAAAGGAAATTCCGACGCGATGTTTTTATTAGGGAAATACTATTTGGATTCTAAAAACGCACGGCGGAATCCCTCGAAAGGGGTTCGTTTTTTGCGTCAGGCGGAGAAAATCGGTACCTCAGAGGCCTCCACGGTATTAGCACGTTATGTTCTGAAAGGAAAGGGATTGACAGAGGTACCAGGGGAATCGATTCAGTGGCTGGAAGATCCACGTCAAGAGAAAAACTCGGCGGCACAGTTTCGGCTGGGACAATGTTATCAAGACGGAACGGCGGTTTATTCGGATATTTCCACGGCGGTTTCCTGTTACCGTAAAGCGGCCGTTTTGGGAAACGTGGAAGCCCAGTATTCCCTGGGAATGTGTTTGAAAGATGGCAAAGGAGGGCAAGCCAATGCGACGGAAGGATTTACATGGTTAGCGAAAGCCGCCGACCAAGGGCATGCACAGGCCCAATGTGAAGCGGGGAATTGCGCCATGCAAGGGGTCGGAACCCAGTGTGATGTTGCCCGTGCTGCGGATTGGTACGGCAAGGCGGCCCGTCAGGGCGTTTGTGAAGCGCAATATGCCTATGGACTTTGTTGTAAGAAAGGGATGGGAGTTCCTCGAAATAGCACGAAAGCGGCCCAATATTTTGAGAAAGCTGCCGGTCAGGGAAATGGCGACGCTCTGCTGGAGTATGGAAAATGTTGTCAGGCAGGCAAAGGATGCCCTCTTGACGAAACGGAAGCGTTTCGGTGCTTTTCTCAAGCGGCGGACATGGGGATTCAGGAAGCGGTTTATGAACAGGCCCGATGTCTTGTGGATGGTTGCGGCACGCTTCCCAACGTGAGTGAGGGGATTCGGTTGATGGAACAGGGAATTAAGGACGGTTATTCTCCTGCGAAAAGTTGGTTGGAAGATTACTATCTCAATCACCCGGAATCTTTAACGGCAGTTCCCGAAAAAACGACTCTTTGGCTCCGTAGCGCTGCCGCCAAAGGAAATTTGAAAGCGGAACAACGTCTGGTGAAATGTTTCATCATCGATACAGAACCGGAACGGGTTCCCAGCTATGCGATCCCCTGTCTAAAAGATTTTGCGGAACGGGGAAACGTCGATGCGATGTTACACCTGGCAAAATATTTCTGGAATACTCCAACCAGGGAAAAAGCTGTTTTTGACTGGCTAACAAAAGCCTCGCAAAATGGAAAAGGATCGCTGGAAGCAATCTATCTTTTGGCACGTTGTTATCGAGAAGGAAAAGGAACGTCGGTGCGTCTTTCCACGGCGAAAGAGTATCTACAAATGGCGGCCGATCGTAAATACGATCCCGCTCGTATCATGCTTGAGGAAATGCAAAGCGACCAACTTCGCGTGGCTGCGGAAGCAAACGATCCCAAGGCGCAGGTAGAATATGGTGGCCGTTTCCTCCGTGGAGAAGGGGTCAAGGAGGACAAGGCGCAGGCCTTCTTTTGGTTCCAAAAAGCGGCCGATCAAAAGTACGCCGATGGTCAGTATTTGTTGGGAATGTGCTATTTGAACGGTTGGGGAACGTCGATTGAAGTTTCCAAGGCAAGGGTCTTGTTTGAGGCGGCTTCGCATCAAGGGCATACGTTGGCCCAGGAAAAGTTGACGGAAATCGGCGTGAAGAAATAACCGTTGGCAGCGAGGTCCGGTCGTACCCAATAAAATTTCCCCCCCAGATTGACACAGAGGCCACGAAGATTACAATAAGAGAACCTGTTCCTGGTTTTTCAGGAAGAAACCCTCTCAACGCTGGAGATTTTTATGAAACGGAATGTGATCATCATCGGCAGTGGCCCCGCGGGGTGGACTGCCGCCATTTATACCGCGCGAGCCAACCTGAAACCACTCGTGTTTGAGGGGGCGTTGTCCTACGAAAATCAGCAGAGCAACACCCTCCCCATGGGCCAACTCGCCCTGACGACCGAAGTCGAGAATTACCCCGGATTCCCCAAGGGGGATTTGACCGAATACCTGAAATCGTCGGTGGATCACGACCGGCTTCAGTATCTTCCGCCGCACCGCAAGGAAGGGGTTGCCGGACCGGAACTGGTCGAACTCATGCGGCAGCAGGCGATCAACTTCGGGGCGGAAATCGTTACGGAGGATATCGTTTCCATCGACGCTTCCACGCGACCGTTTCGACTGGCGGCGTCCGACGGAAAGACTTACCAGGCATCGGCCGTGATTGTCGCCACCGGAGCGCGGGCCAACTACCTGAACCTGCCGTCGGAGGAAGCGTATAAGAATCGTGGCGTCAGTGCGTGTGCGGTCTGCGACGGGGCGTTGCCACGTTTCCGCAATCAACCTGTGGCGGTCGTCGGCGGCGGCGATACGGCGATGGAGGATGCGGTTTATCTCGCCAATTTTGCCAGCAAAGTTTATCTCATCCACCGTCGGGACGAATTCCGAGCGTCGAAATTCATGGTTCACAAAGCGCTATCCAACGAAAAAATTGAACCGCTCTACAGTCGAGTGGTGGAAGAAGTGCTGGGGGATAAAACCGGCGTGACGGGGTTAAAACTGAAAAGCACCAAAGGCGAACCCGACCTGCAAATTGATTGTGCCGGCATGTTTGTTTTGATCGGACACACGCCCAACACGGCGTTTCTGGAAGGAACCGTGGAACTCGACGCGAAGAAGTACATCGTCTGGAAAGAGCGTACCGCCACCAGCGTGGAAGGGATTTTTGCGGCGGGCGACTGTGCCGATTCGGTATACCGTCAGGCCATCACGGCGGCGGCCAGCGGGTGTCAGGCGGCCATCGACGCGGAACGGTGGCTGGTTCATCAGGAATCGTGAGGCGATCATGGAAGAACGACAACGAAAACTGGAAGAACGGCTTACCCTCTGCGAGCGTTTGAACGACACGCTCAACGAGGTGGTTGTCGATTTACAAAAGCGGCTTTCTCTGCTGGAACGGGAACATACGCAGGTGGTGGAGGAACTCCGCCGTTTGCGCAGTGAATCGCGCGAACCGTTCGACCCGGTTCAGGAAAAACCGCCACATTATTGAAACCGCCTTGCCCATTCTACCAATTCCTTCGAGTTTAACGAGTATTTTCCAAAAAATATTTATTTTTGGTGGGGAAAGGCTTCCCTTACGTGACGGATACCGTATAATAAGTTGAGAGTTTGAGATCAAAACTTTTGCAGGGAGGTTGACAAGTTATGATGCATTACGCTCAAGTTATTTTGGAAGCGAAGTCGCTGGGTTGCGACGATGAAAACGCGAAAGAGCTTGCTCGCAAGGTCGTCACGGCAGCGGCGATTCTGGCAGTCATGCCGGAGGACGTGTTGCAAGTCTGGCGGGATCGTGACAAGCGAGAAAACCAAGACGACGCAGTGGTTCAAACCATGTCCCGTTTGGGAGCCAGGGTTCCGGAACCGGTCGCCTGATATTTTTTCGAGACGAACCTCGATGTGTTGGAAACAGGGCATCGGGGTTTTTTCATGCGCAAAAAGACCGCCAATGGGAGTTCCAACACACACGAAAGAGGACACTTATGGCTGCTGGCGCAAACCCCTGACCAGGTTCATGGTCTCCCGTTGTGCGGAACGCCCATTGGCGGTCCAATGATTTTGCTATTATAGCGTCTTTTCCTTTTCCCGGAAGGGGGGCGACTGCGAATATTCGGGCGAGATCCCATTTTTTGCCTGCGGAGGGGGCTGGCAAGGGTTACTTCGTCGCTTAATACTCTTTCCGCAGACGCGAGGATGGTATGCGGATTTCGTCGCGATATTTCTGAACCGTCCGACGTGCCAGCAAATACCCTTCCTTTTGAAGCATTTCCATCAGCGTTTCGTCGCTTAAGGGGTTTTTCCGATTCTCGGTCGCCACCAGCTCCTGAATCCGTTGCTGAATAGCCACCCGCGACGCGTCCGGCAGCCCGGTTTCCGGTTTCCGTCGAATGCCGCTGGAAAAAAACCGCGACAGGCTGAGGATACCACGGGGCGTCTGCATCCACTTTTCCTGCACGATCCGACTCACCGTCGAGTCATGCAAATCCAGCTCCCGTGCCACGTACCTCTGCGTCAACGGACGGAGTGCGGCATTTCCCTGCTCCAAAAAATCCCGCTGGTAATCCACCAACAACCGAGAGATGTTCAAAAGATTCGTCCGTCGCTGCTCCATTGCGTCCAGCAGCCACTCCGCTGCGTTCAGCTTTTTCCGCAACTCGGCCCGCTTCTCCTGCGTCATGCGTGTTTGGGAAAAGCGAGCCACTTCCTCCTGATTCAGCTCCACGTCCGGCAATCCCGCTTCCATCAGCCGTACTTGATACGTCCCGTCCGCCGCCTTGAAACAGAGGACGTCCGGCGTCACCTGCTCGTTCGTCGTTTCCCGAAAATCACGCCCCGGATCAGGGTTCAAAAGGGCCAGCTTCTTTTTGCATTCCTGAATCCGAGCCAGCGAAAACCCCGTCACTCTTGCCACATGCGGCAGGCGATTCCGTTCCAGATCGGCCAGGTACCCCGTTACCAACCGACGCAAGTCCCGATAATCCGGGTCGTTTCTGTCGTCCTGGTAGCGTTGGTCGAGCTGAAGAAGCAGGCATTCCTGCAAATTCCTCGCACCCACGCCTGCCGGTTCCAGCTTCTGTACCCACTTCAACGCCTGTTCCACCACCTCTTTTCCCGCCTCGGTCGCGTTAGGGAAGATTTCTTCCAGCGGCCCGTTGAGCCAACCACGATCGTTCAGGTTGTAGATGATTTTGTCCGCCGCCTTCCGCAACGTCCCCTCCGGAAGCTCCAGAATCAACTGCTCGTGCAGATGATCGGCCAGCGTCATTGGACGTTCCTGGACATTGGCCATGATCTCCGCGTGACGGTCGGAAAGCTCCTCCCGTGCCTCGGCCGAATACGTAACCTCCCCCGTGTAATCCTCCGACCACCCCTCCTGAGGCGGCTCCGCTCCGGGTTTTGCCATCGGTTCCGGCACGACCGGCGTTGGCTCATTGCGCTGCTCCAGAAACGGATTCTCCCGAAGCATCTCGCGAATACGTTCCGAAAGTTTTTCCCGCGTCAACGTCTGAATCTCGTTGACCTGAATCTGGCGGGCACGAATCACCTGCTGTTGGCGAAGATTCTGCGTTTGACGGACGACCTGGCCCAAGGACTGACGCATGGCACTCATGAAACGTACCCCTGGCGTCCTTCCATCGCGTCTTTCAGAATGTCCTTGTTCACAAACTCCAACGTGCAGCCCGACGTAATCCCCCGTGCCAATCGTGTGATTTTAACCGGGTATTTCTTCAACCGCTCCCCGATATACAGGGCCGTCGCGTCCCCCTCCATGTTCGGGTTGGTCGCCATGATGATTTCCTGAATCCCCCCGACAGCCACGCGTTTTTCCAACGCCCGAATCGTCAAATCCTCCGGCCCGATTTTCTCCGCCGGGGAAAGACGCCCCAAAAGCACGTGATACACGCCACGAAACACCCCCGCCTGCTCGATCACGTTCAAATCCCGCGTCTGCTCCACCACGCACAGACGTGTCGCATCGCGTGTTTCGTCCTGACACACGTCGCACAAGTCCCCCACCGCAAGGTTGTAACACCGCTTGCAGTAACGGATGTTCGTTTTCACGTCCCGTATCGCATCGGCAAGCGCCAGGATGTCCTCGGAACGGGCCACCAAAACGTGGTATGCGAACCGCTCCGCCGTCTTACGACCGACCCCCGGCAGCTTGTTGAACAACGCCGTCAAATGCTGAATTGATTCCGTCAGGTTTCCCATGAAAAATCCCCCACCTCGATAACCTCACCGCAACAAATTGGCCAGTCCGGGGATACCGATTTCCTTCCCCGCGTCCGCCATGCGACGCTTGTACTCCTCGCAAAGCTGCGCTGAAAGTTCGCTAATTGCCCCCTTCAACTTCGCTTCCAAAACCTCCTTGCACTCCGGCGAAAGCAACGACGCATCCACCGAAACGTCCTGTACTTCCGTCAGCCCGTTCGCCGTCACCGAGACTTTCTGCTCGTCGTCCGTCCCGGTGAATCGCTTCTCCTGAAGCTCGCTGCGAACCGCCTGAATCTTCGGCCCCATCGTCATGGCCATACTCAATAACGACGACATGTTCCCAAAACCACCCAACATGGATTCCACTCCCCGGAGTTTCCCCCGTAAAATTCCTAATCCTGCAAACGCTCCGTATGATCGACACTGGCTCCAAAAAGTTCCATCGCCGCTTTCACCAACGGATTCTCCCGTATTCTTCGCTGATCCTCAAAGACCGACGTCTTGGGAATCACGTTTTCCTCCTCCACCAAAAGCAGCACCGTCGTTGGACGCCCCGTCAACGAGGAAAGCGTCTGTTCCAACTTCGTAACCCCGCCATGCTCCTGAAAACGCGTCACCTGATACCGTCTCGACGACCGAAACCCAATCTCCCAGCCACGCTCCGTCACCGCCAGCCCGATCGAATCCTGAAAAAGCTCCTGCTCGTCCGACGAAAACCCCTCGGTCGCCCGACGCAACGTTTCCTCCGGCGAAATCTCCGAAATCGGCCCGGAAATCGGCACCGAAATCAGCTCGGACGGCGGCTCGAAAATCGGCTCGGTTTCCGTCATGGGCTCATCGACCGGAACCTCTTTTTTTTTATCCGCCTGCGCAACTTCCGCAGCCTCGGCCATAAAACTCCGCAGGATCCCCTCCGGCGGCACGATCGGTTGTTTTTCGGGAATCTGGGGCACCGGCTCCGATACCGGCCTGGGTTCCGGTTCCGGCGACGACAACACCGCCCCCGTCGGCTCTGGGCGTGTGGGGAATACTTTCGTCGGTTGCGCCCGCTTCACCAACGTGTCCAACGAAAACAGCTCCTGAAGCGAAGCAATCCGCACGAGTGCCATTTCCACCAGAATCCGCACCTGCGTGCTGACCTTCATCCGCGTTAAGGTATGGTCGATAATCTGCATCGCGGAAAGCACCGTGTCCAGCCCCAACTGCTGCGACCACTCCCGCATTTTTTCCTCGGCCGAAGGGGGAGCGTACTGGAAACTCTCCTTCCCGCACCCGGCCATCATCGCCATCATATCTCGCAAATAACCGAACAGTTGCTCCAACAACTGCCCCGGATCGTTCCCCTGGCAAATCGACGCCTCCACCAGCCGCAGCACGTCCGCCGTTCGCCGTGCCACCAGAAAATCCAAAAGCGTCAGGAGCGTTTCCGCATCGGACATTCCCAGCAGCCCCTGTACCTGGGCCATCGTGATATGCGATCGCGTAAACGAAAGCAGCTGTTCCAGAAGCGACTGCCCGTCACGCATCGACCCGCACGCCCGCCGTGCCAAAAGCATCATGGCATCGTCGTCCGCCGTCAGCCCTTCCGACTCCACAATCTCCTTGAGCCGCTGGGCGATCTCCTCCGTCGAAATGCCGTCAAAATCGAAACGCTGGCACCGCGAAAGGATCGTATCGGGAATCTTGCCCGCTTCGGTCGTGCAGAAAATAAACTTGACATGCTCCGGCGGTTCTTCCAGCGTTTTTAATAACGCGTTGAACGCCTCACGCGTCAGCATGTGTACTTCGTCGATAATGTAAATTTTGAACCGTGCCCGCACCGGACGAATGCTGATATTCTGCCGCAGCACGCGGATCTCGTCGATTCCACGATTGCTGGCACCGTCGATTTCCAGTACGTCGATATCGTCTCCCGTGCTGATGGAACGGCAGATTTCGCATTCGTTGCAGGGGGTCGTCGTTGGGCCATGGATGCAGTTCAATGCCTTCGCGAAAATACGAGCCGACGAGGTTTTTCCCACGCCCCGCGCCCCGGTAAACAGATACGCATGCCCAATCCGGTTCGTCTCAATCGCATTGGACAGTGCCGTAGCCACACGCCGCTGCCCCACCAATTGATCGAACAACTGGGGACGGTAACGTCTTGCGACGACCTGATATTCCTGTTCCGAAGCCATGATTTTACATCCCAAGCGAAAAACACTCTCTTTGAATAACTCCCTACCATTGTACCGGATGGGACTTTTTTTGCAAGGCCGGCCGGGAATTCCGACGATTTTTTCCGAAGAAACGGCACCTTCTAAAACTCCCAGCCTTCGCAAAAAAGCGTTCGCCATGGCCCACATCCCCAGAAGTGAGATTCACCGGGAGATACGACCGTGCAGGATTTTGGCGACGTCCAGGATCGCCTGGGGATTGGAGGGGACGGCGGAGTGTTCCGAATCCACCAGATACTCCGTTTCTGCCCATGGAAGTTCCGCGCTGGCTTTCGTCACCACACCGTCCGACTGGACGTTTCCTTTGGAATACCTGGTGGAAACCCCGATGATGTTGTAATACGCGACCTGTTCCGAGGGGCGTGATTCCAGCAACGCGGGCCAGAACGGGTTTTCGATCTGGAGCGAATCGATGCTGGTATAGTAGTTCAGCAACGTTTTGTCCTTGAGAAGGGACTTGTTTTCACGAACGAACTGGTTCAGGTTTTCTTCCACCAGACTGGCACGTTTTCCGAGGAACTCGGTCAGGCCGGAGGTGGCGGAATTGGCCAGTTTACTACCACGAAAAGGGGTGGCCATGGTGATGACACACCGTACGGACGGATTGGGAGTATAATGGAACCAGCGATCCACCGTATCGCGGGTCGTTTCGCTGCCACGGGTTTGGGAAACGGGGGTGTCGCTGATGAGGTTCCAGATACGATCTTCGGAATCGACGGTTTGCAGGGTGGAAATCAACCCTCCCATGCTATGTCCGACAAGCACCATCTGGTCGAGATTGGGGATCGTGTGTTGGGGGTCAAGGTCGCGACGCAGGCGGGCCAGGTCGTCGCGAAACTGGGCTGCCGAAACCCAAAACGGCTGGCCGTTGGGATAGAAATAAAACCAGATTTGATAATGTTCGCGGATGTCCGGAATGCTGTTCAGGGTATTGTACATTTCCATCCATGCCAGCGGAGAGGACCAAAGCCCATGCACCATAAGAACCGGGATTTTATCCGGATTAAAGGGCTGGGCCATGTAGATTCCCTTGATTTCACGGGTTCCTTCCTCATTTTTCTGAAGGAGCCTGTCCGGGCGGAAAAGGCCGACGGAACCGAGGATTTTCAGGCTGGCTTCCTGCTGCATACTGTAGGCCAGCGGGGTCGTAAAGTCGATTTCCATCGGAACGGTACGATCCGCAACAGCGATTCGGGTCGTGTCCATCGGGTCGTAAAATTCCAGCACGGGGGTCTGGTTGGGTTCCATCCGCAGGAATACGGTCATGGGGAGGCAGTAGTTGGCAATACAATATTGGTATTTGGACGACTTGCGGGTGTCGGGTTTGCACTCGGCAATCATCGGAACCCCCAGCCCATATACGCGATAACGGTTCTTGAAGCCGGTCACGTCAAAATCGGAGGCGAAACGGTACGTGGCAATGTCGCCGGGCGTCCAGTCGCGGCTATGGAATTGGAAGTGGAGCATCTGCGTGGCGTTCCCTCCCAGTCGCAACTCAAACGATTCGGAGGCGTCGATGGTCAGGACGTTTTTCGTGGCCAAAAGACGCAGGATCGCTTCGGTGCTTTCGTTGTAAATCCGGCACATGTTGGCAAATGCCGGGTCGTAGGGGTTCCGAAAATTGTTGAGCCGTACGTCAAAAAGATAGGCGTACGCATACTTGGCCGATTGGAGGAACATCTCTCCGGCCTGCTGGCGGTTGTATTTTTCCTTCCGCTTGGCGTCTACAAATGCAACCTCGGCAATCACGCCGACGGTTTCAAACTTCCACGCTTTTTGGAGCGTGTTTTCCAGCTCGGCGATGGTGCCGTCGGGATCGTCGTAGGCTTTCTTGTCCAGATTGAGCGTCCGCAGCACCACGAGTGTGGAATCCGTATACTTAATGGATGTCGGGACGACGGAATAATAACTTTGTCGTGCCCACTGGTATCCCGGAGAGGGTAAATTGGAGCGGAGCATCCGTACCGACGAACAACCGGTCAGCAGTACCGCAACGCTCAAAAAGACGGCAATCTCCCCCCAAACGGCGAAAAAAGTCGGAGGATGGGCATGGTCGGGACGCATATCGGTTCTTTCGGGGTATACAGATTCTCAAACGTATCCTAGCAAAATTCGCCCCGCAAAGCAAGAGGAAAATTCTTTAATGGTTAATGGTTGTATGGAGCCGTGAACGAAGGGCGCAGCCCGTAGTTCCGGAAAGTCGCAGGGACGATTACCCACTCACCTATTCGTAAACCCCAATCCGGATAACCTTCGCATGCTCACACCTGAAATTTATAAAAATTTTACAGAAAACGGAGAAAAGAACCCCCAGAGACTTGACTTTGGGGGGAGATGGAATTAAAATTAAAATAGTAAAAATGTTATTCGAGTGCTTTCCCATGACACATGATTCGAGAAGGGGAATTTTCATGAAAACGAGATTTTGGGTACTCTGCGGAGTGATGTTGGTGGGATTGGCACTGGGAATGGGTCGCGTGGCGGGACAGGACAAATCGTACCAAAATTTCCTGAACCACAAAGACGCATTTTCCCGACCGCTTGGCGAGCTTTTGAAGGAGGCGGAAAAAGACCTCAATATTAAAATCCGTTACGGTCGCAACATTCAGCCCTATCTGGAAAAAAAAGTAACGATGGCCCCCTGGAAGCTCTGGAACGACCCGGTGCGTCGTCTTTCGTACCTGCTGGCACCGCTGGATTTGAGCTTTACGCAGGTGGACGACCAAACTTGGGAAGTCTTTGAGCCATGGTATTACGTACGCCCGGAGGCGGAAGGAAAAGCCCATCTGGAACGGCTTCTGCGGCAATATTCCACCAAGGAACTCTGGGAAGCCCGACGGACGGCGCTGAAATCGCTGATTCTGGAAAAGCTCGATCTGAACCCGATTCCCAAACCGCTTTTGGTGCCGCATCTTTCGGAAAAACGGGTTTACGACGGGTACTCGGTTCGGAACGTCGCGTTGGAAATTTTGCCGGGGTATTTTGTCAACGGTGGACTGTACGAACCGCTGAAAGACGGGAAGCACCCCATCGTGTTGTGTCCGCACGGGCATGGGAATCTGGGCCGATTCGGTACGGCTCAGCAACTTCGAGCGGCTACGCTGGCACGCATGGGGGCGGTGGTTTTTTCCTACAGCATGTTCGCGTGGCGGGCTGAGGAATCGCCTCTGACACGTGAGTGCCACGCCGACCCGATTTCCGGCACCATGCAGACGCTTCATACCATCCGCGCAATCGACTGGCTCACGACCCTTCCGAATACCGACCCCGAACGTATCGGAATCACCGGCGCTTCAGGGGGCGGAACGCAGACCTTTTTAGGCACGGCACTGGACGCCCGGATTACGGTTTCGGTTCCGGTCGTGATGGTTTCGAGCCACTTTTTCGGCGGCTGCCCGTGCGAAAGCGGCGTTCCCTTCCACATTTATCTGGGAGGTACCTGCAATGCCGAGGTCGCAGCCATGGCCGCACCGCGTCCGATGAAAGTGATCGCCGTGACGCAGGACTGGACGAAAAACGTCCCCGAAGTGGAATTCCCCTACCTGCAAAAGATTTATGCGTTTTACGGTGCGCAAGAGAATGTGGAATTTGCGTATCTGGACGAAAAACATGACTACGACCAGAGCAAGCGTCAGGCGATGTATCCGTTCATGGCGAAGCACCTCGGTTTGGAGATGGAAGCGATCGACGAAACGAAAGTGACGGTCGAGCCGATGGAAACCATGCTCTACTTTGGCCCAAACCACGCGAACTACCCGACCGACGCCGTGCAGACGCTTGAGCAGCTCAAGACGCTTTTCCGAAATCTGCCTCGGTGAAATCAGGGGGTGATTTTTCCCCAGAGGATTTGCCCGGTTTCAGCCGAAACGTGAATTTCCATACCGGGGATTTTCACGGTCAGTGTCGTGGCGTCGTGGGTCAGCGGAACATGCAGGACGGTGCCGTGCGTTTCGGCATGAAAGAGAAACGTACGGGCCACCGGTGTTCCGGTATCGGCGTCGAAGGCGGCCAGATAAAAGCGTCGCGGCGTCGTCAGCGCGACCATCGGCACCCAGAAATTTCCCCGTACGCGGCACGGTTTGCCAACAAATGCCCAGTCGGGCGATTCCGGCTCGGCCAACCAAAGCAGCCGTCCGTCGGCGTTTAAGTCCAACGCGACCAAATACCCTTGTGGACGCATTTCCCGTTCGTCGTCCGGCCACACGACGACGTTCGTCCCCATGCGACAGACCAACGGCGAGGTCGTCGCCCGAATTTCGCGTCGGGGATTCTCCTTCTCGTCCCATTTCCGCGACGGCAACAGCGTTCCCCAGAGTTCCTCCGGAAGCAAATCCTGAAAAATCACCTGTCCGTTCGCGTTTTGAATGCGTGTCAGGGAAACCTGAAAGACCTGCGCGTGGGGCAACAGATTTTCGGACGGTTCCGGGATGTTTTCGGCGGGAATCTTCCCCGGATACGCGTAACGCCACTTTTGTAGCGTGATGCCCGAACAGGGACGCGTGCCCAACCGCAGACGGATTGCCTCATCCATCCATTTATCCCAGGCTTCCTTTTTGGCGCCTTGTAACTGTTCCAGATACCGACGGCAGATGGCGTGGACGGGAAGAAAAATTTCCCCGTCGCGAACCATCTGTTC
Source organism: Planctomycetia bacterium (assembly GCA_030535245.1). Taxonomy (GTDB): domain Bacteria; phylum Planctomycetota; class Planctomycetia; order Pirellulales; family Thermoguttaceae; genus RGIG3701. The sequence goes on from JAUNBJ010000020.1 coordinate 17,409, forward strand.
CCCATGGAGCGTTCGGAAACGGTCCAATTCCGGAAAGGAAAGTTTGTCTAAATTCTCCAAAACAGCCATTTTATCTTCGGGCAAGGTGTCCCAACGTACAGCGGTAAGGGAATCGGACGCGGCCCACAGGAGCGTTGGAAAACAGTACAGCAGAAATCCCCATCTCATTCGTCGGCGACCTCCTTCCTGCCGCGACCGACACGGGACTGTTCGCGGTATTGGTTCAGGAAGCGGTAAATTTGGAACTGGACGCCGGGACTTTGCAGGACAATCAGCGAGCGGCTGGGGATGTCGAACACCATCTCCCCTGCTCCACCGGCGCGACGCCAGCTTTTCGGTGCGATTTTTTGTTTCATGTTGTCGAGAAAGACTTTCGCCGCCTCCGGTTTCGCGAACAGGTCGCCGACGAAATAGAATTCCAGCGTCCGTTTTCCCAGTGCCGCCTGGGGGGTGGTCAGGCAAAAGACGTTGGCCTTCACCGGATAGCAGACCAGCGGAAAATCCTTCATGACGTCGGAAACGGCATTCTGGAAAGAGATGTTTTCAAACTGGTACGCCACGCGCATGTCGAGGACGTTTTGGGGTAAATCTTTCGTTTTCCCGTCGTAACCGGGGACTTTGGCGTCGAAAATCAGGTCGCGGACGGAAACCTGGGCGACGGCCTGTTCCTCGATGATCAATCGCACATTGGCGGCACGGCAGATCGTTTCCAGTGCCTTTCGCAGCGTGGTTCCGTCTCCAAAATCGCACTGAACCGGCGTTTCGCACGCTTTTTTCGACCGTTCCCAAAGGGAGGTGGCTACCGCGTCGGCAAGTGCCGTACCATCCTGCTTGCCCCGTGGAAATTCCTCACCGGCAGCGTGCAGGCCCCGCTGTGGAATCTTTCTTGCGTGACGCAGTTTGTCGCAGAAAAGCTCGATTTCCTGGTGCATGGCGGGATATTGCCGGATTTGAATCCGTGAGGGGCCACGGTTCGACACCACGCGTCCAAAACCGCCGCACCTTTCCCACGTGCCGGGGTGGACGAACGTCTGGATGAAGTCGAGCAATTCGAGGATACCGCGTTTGGCACGGCTTGCGTCGTTTGGCCCGGAGGAGGCCAAATCGCTGAAATCGAACGTTTCCAACGTCTTGTCCTCGCCGGCGCCCACCGAATAGCGGTAGATTTCCACGGCATCCAGATCGGCAATCTTCAGGCCCTGTTTGTTCGGTAAAAGACCGAGCTGCCGGGAAGCCAACGCGGTGTCCAACGCCTCCCGCACGGTGGTTTTTCCGAGATTCAGCGAAATCGGCGTCGTTGTTTCCACCCCCAGTTCCTTGAGCTTCTTCCAATCGGCGTAGATCGAGATTCCCGAAAGCCGCGAACCAAATTTCAGCCATGCGGTCAGCGGACGCTCCGTCGCCGTCACCCCTTCCAGCGGAACGTCCAACGCCTGGGCCGTCGCCTCGGCAAGGTATTCCTTTTCCGGTCGGGGAATTGCCACCGACAAGACCGGAGCCGCCCCGGCCTCCTGCGCTTCCGGTTCCGGCTCCGAACGTGCCGCGTCGGGGGGAGCGTTCGGAGCGGGGGCCTTTTGGGAAAGGGAATCTTCCTCAAACTCGACCCCCCCGGAACGTCGTGTGAACGTCAATGCCTCCACGTCGTTTTCCTTTGCCGCCGGTTCTTTTGCTTCGGTTTCCTGCGATTCCTCAGGCGACGTTTCCGACGTTGGCGCTACTGTGGGCTTTGCCGCCGTTTCTTCCGCTGCCGGCGTCCTGTCCGATTCCGGTTCCACCTCCCCGGAGAGCAATTTACCCATTTCGCTCTGGAAAACCGACGTTTCCTCCTCGGTTTCCTCCACGACCGGCTCCTCGGAAACGCCCGGTTCCGGAACGTCGTTTGCGTGGGTTTCGTCGGACGTTGGCGGTTCGTTTTCCTCCTCGTTTGCCGGTACCTGAATGGCCAACGACCCGTCCGAAACCTCCGCCGTTTCCCGATTGGAAGAACATCCACGGGAAAGGAGCAGAAAAAGCGTCGCCGCAATCAAAAAAATCCCCAGCGCAATCCCCCCCATCCCCAGCAACATGCGAGAAAGCGGGATTTCGTCCACGTCGTCCTCGGAAAGCGTCGTTGGGGGTTGGGGAACCGGCACCTCCCGAACCTCTTGCGGCGGCGGGGGCGGAACCTGAGGCATCGACTTTACCGGCGGCGGGGGCGGGGGCGGAACTTGCAGCGACGGAACTTGTGGGGGCGCAGCTTGTGGCGGCGTGGGGGGAACCGACGCATCCGATTCCGCTCCCTTTAACCGCTTGGATTCCGATGCGGTTTCCGTGGACGCGTCCCCCTCCCTTTGAACCAGAACCATGCTCCCGCACTTGGGACAGGGAACGATCTGCCCGATTAAATCTTCCCTTGAAAACCGCAGACGGGATTCGCAGGTCGGACATTGGATAAAAAAAAGGGGCTCTTTCATGACACGTTTTGAACTTTCCGTAGGTTCCCTGCTTTCGCTAAATCGTTTACCATTTGTTTTCCCCGCAAAGCGACACGGTTCCTATTCCCTGTACGTCGCCCGGCACTTCGGTGTTTCCCAGATCGAAACTTCCACCACCGGCAACCCCAGGTTCTGCGCCTTCTCGAACAGCATGTGTGCGATGTTCTCCGCCGTCGGGCTGGATGCCATGACCACGACCTCCTCCCCCGCCTGCCGGAGTGCTTCCACCAGCGGATCCCCCTCCTCAAGCAACGTGTGATGATCCAGATTTTCGTCGATCCACCGCTCAAACGTCTCGCGGATTTCCCCGAAATCCAGAACCATTCCCTGCGTGTTGAGCGGCGCCGACAAGAGAATCCGCACCCGTCCGTTGTGTCCGTGCAGACGCCGACACCTTCCGGGATGGTGCAGCAGACGATGACCATAACAAAATTGCGTTTCGCGGGAAATGGTAAACATGGGTGGATGGTGGATAAAGGGGTTCATGGAATGGGAGCTTGCCCGGAGCCGTTATTGTGCGGCCCCCAGACGCCCCTGAAGCTGCCGTAGGATTTCCTGCTCCAGAGCCACGTCGCGGCCCTGCGGAATCCAGCCTTCCCGGTAATTACGAACGGCAATCGGGTCGTTGACGTCGGGAATATCGGTGTCCAGACGGTACGTGGCGGAGGGGAATTGCGTGGAACTGGGCTTGGCAAGGTCCTCCAGCTCTTTCTCCACCCGAACGTCGATGGTGTACGCGTTGCCGAGGGAACGTACCCGAACGCTGGCAATCCGGCGAATCGTCTGAAGCGTCGCTTCCTTGCGTTCTTCGTGATTCACGCTGTCCCGTCGCCATGGCTCAAAATAGGTCGCCCCGATCTGCGGATACGTTTTCAGCAATCCTTCCGTAATGATGTTGCCATTTCTCTGACAGGGATATTCGTTTTCGATCCGGTCAAAATAAAGACGGACGACATCCACCACCGTTTCCCAGACCTGATACGGATCACACCCCCGTACGGTCGTTGTGCTGGGGGGGACACTGTACAGCGAAGGCCCCTGCTGCCCCTTGACGCACGGCGAAGTCGGTTGCAGGCTCTGACAGCCCGCCGCCGCCAGCGCCGCGAAAACGATGATATAAACGGAGAATCGATTCATAATCCCTACTTTAACCGATTCCCCTCTTTTTGGCAAGAGCAATCTTTCGGCATAAAACCGTAAGTTATCGCTTCCAGGCTGCGGGTTTTTATTGACAACCGATGGAAAAAACGTATAATATCTGGCATGGGGTGTCACAGGCAAACGTTCCTTGGGATGTTCTGTCAATCACATTTGGGAGGAAGCTCATGGAATCGTTCTCATACCGAATTGTTTTACTGAAAGACGAATCGCAGGCGGCGAAAGCCGAGAAAGTGCGTCCCCAAGCGACCCTGACGTTCGCCGACGGGTGCGTGACAATTGAAGGGGCGTATCTCAGCACCTCTTTCGCGTTGGAAAAAACGATTTACCAGACCTATCCCATGACCGCATTGGGGGCGGTACGTCAGCTCCAGGGACGGTTGTTTCAGTTTTCCCATAGGGTGGATGGGGAGACGGTCGAAACGTTTTTTGCCCTGGCGAAAACCGAGGAGGAAGCACGGATTATCGTCGGGTTTCTTACGGGGAATTTGCCCGATGCACTCCTGGAAGTGATCGAAAAATATCAGGAAAAACGAAACCAATCGCAGCAATTCATGCAAAAAGTCGTCGAGTCGGTTCCCATACCGTTCGTGACTTGGTGCATTTTCGGCCTCTGTACGCTGATTTTTCTGGGAATGGTAATTCTTTCGTATGGGGAATCGCTAACCTCCCCTACGGTGGAAATCCTGCTTCTGTTGGGTGCGGATTACGGCCCACTAACCCTTTACGGAGAGGAATGGCGACTTTTGACGAGTGCTTTCGTGCATATTGGAACCTTTCATTTCCTGTTCAACATGCTGATTTTACTGCAATCGGGAGATTTGATAGAACGGCTGTACGGACACTTCACGTTCGCGGTGATTTACATCGGTTCGGCAGTGACGGGGAGCCTTTTATCGCTGACGTTTCAGCCTGTCGTTGTTTCCGCCGGAGCGTCCGGGGCCATTTTTGGGATTTATGGTGCGTTGGTGGCGTATTATCTGTGCCATTGCAGGCAATTGCCGGTCATCCTGTTCGAGGGAGTTTTCAAAGGTTCCCTGGCATTCATTGCGTACAATCTTTTTTTCGGAGCCATCGTTCCCGGAATCAACAATTGGGCACACCTGGGGGGGCTTCTTGGAGGGTTCCTGTTTGGACTGGTGGGCTGCATTCCGTCGTCATACGATGAATTTCCATGCCGTGGCCATGCCCCGCTGCGTGGTCTTTTGTTGGTTTCGGTCGTTGCTCTGGTCACGTGGGGCGGACTCTGCTTTCTTTGGGAGTGGACGAAACTGGTAGAATAAAACAACTTATGTCGCCTTGTCGGAAAGCGTAAATCCCTCGTTTTGGCCCAGGGGAACGGTTTTAAACGCGGCTTGTGAAAAACTGAAAAATTTTTTCTCCACCCCCTTGACAGTCATGCGATCCTGGCTATACTACCGTATAGATAATTTGTTATCGATAACAACCTACCGATAACGATTTATCTTTTAACCGTGAATCAGTATTTTTGTATCGATAAGTTTTTAACATTTTTGCGAAAGGAGGCCGACGATGGCCAAGAAAGAGGAAAAAAATGTGCAGCAGGCTCAAGTCGTTGCAGACGAGAAGGCGTTGCGGGACGAAGCGGATCGGAAGAATCTGGATCAGGTAATCGCGCGGGTTCAGGCGGCTCAGCGGGTTTACGCGACCTACACGCAGAAGCAGGTGGACGACATTTTCCGTGCGGCGGCGCTGGCGGCGAACGAGGCGCGGATTCCGTTGGCAAAAATGGCGGTGGAGGAAACCGGCATGGGGGTCGTCGAGGACAAGGTGTTGAAGAATCACTTTGCGTCCGAGATGGTTTACAATAAGTACAAAAATGAAAAGACCTGTGGCGAGATTGAGTTCGACGAGGCGTTTGGGATCATCAAGGTGGCGGAGCCGGTGGGGATCATTGCGGGAATCGTGCCGACGACGAACCCGACTTCGACGGCGATTTTCAAGTCGCTTTTGGCGTTAAAGACCCGGAACGCGATCATTTTCAGCCCGCATCCCCGTGCGAAGAAAAGCACGATTGCGGCGGCGAGGATCGTGTTGGACGCAGCGGTGGCGGCGGGTGCTCCGCGGGATATTATCGGGTGGATTGAGGAGCCGAGTGTTGCGCAAAGCCAGCACCTGATGTCGCACAAGTCGATCAGCCTGATTCTGGCGACCGGCGGGCCGGGGATGGTGAAAGCGGCGTATTCGAGTGGCGTACCGGCGCTTGGCGTGGGGCCGGGGAACACACCGGCGGTGATGGACGAGACGTGCGATATTCAGATGGCGGTCAGCTCGGTCATTCAGAGCAAAACGTTCGACAACGGCATGATTTGCGCTTCGGAACAGTCGGTCGTGGTGGTGGACGCCATTTACGAGGAGGTAAAAAAGGAATTTATCAAACGAGGCGCGTATATTTTAACGAAGGCGGAAGCGGACAAGGTGGCGAAAGTCATCGTGGTGGATGGGAAGCTGAATCCGAACATCGTGGGGCAAAGTGCGGTAAAGATCGCGGCAATGGCGGGGCTGAAACTTCCGGAGTATATTAAGGTGCTGTTGGGCGAAACCGACGGCGTGGGGCCGGATTATCCGTTCAGCGTGGAGAAGCTGTCGCCCATCCTTGCGTTGTATCGGGAAAAGAATTACGACGACGCGGTGAATCGTGCCCAGCAGCTTTTGGATTTCGGCGGCCTGGGGCATACGAGCGTCCTTTACACCGACCCGCACAATCTCGATCGAATCGAGAAGTTCGGCGAGCTGACCAAGACCTGCCGTACGCTGATTAACATGCCGTCCAGCCAGGGCGCGATCGGGGACATGTTCAACTTTGCGTTGGATCCGTCGCTGACGTTGGGCTGCGGGACGTGGGGCGGCAACTCGGTGAGCCAGAACGTAACGCCGAAGCACCTGCTGAACATCAAGACGATCGCCGAGCGACGCGAGAACATGCTCTGGTTCCGGGTGCCGAAAAGGGTGTACTTCAAATTCGGCTGCTTGCAGGAAGCGCTGCGTGACCTGAAAGAGGACGGACGCAAACGGGCGTTTATCGTGACGGATCGGTTCCTGTACGAATCGGGAGTGATTCAGGGGCTGATGGAGAAACTGGAGGAGATGGATATTAAATTCGAGGTCTTTTGCGACGTGGAGCCGGATCCGACGTTGGGGTGTGCGTACAAGGGGCTGGAACGGATGAAGGCGTTCAATCCCGACACGATCATTGCCATTGGGGGAGGCTCGCCGATGGATGCGGCCAAGATCATGTGGCTGCTGTTTGAGCACCCGGACGTGCAGTTCGAGGACATTGCCATGCGGTTCATGGACATTCGCAAACGGGTTTACAAGTTCCCGAAACTGGGGACGAAAGCGACGTTGGTGGCGATTCCGACCACATCGGGAACCGGTTCGGAGGTGACGCCGTTTGCGGTGATTACGGACGAAAAGACCGGAAACAAGTACCCGCTGGCCGATTATGAATTGACGCCCGACATGGCGATTGTCGATACGAAGCTGGTGATGAAGATGCCGAAGAAACTGACCAGCTACAGCGGTTTGGACGTGCTGGTACATGCTTTGGAGGCACGCGTTTCGATCATGGCAAGCGAATATACCAACGCCATGGCGAAGGAAGCGGCCCGGCTGATTTTCAAGTATTTGCCCACGGCGTACGAGGAACCGGACAACGAAAAGGCGCGGGAGAAGGTTCACCATGCTTCGACGATGGCGGGGATGGCGTTTGCGAATGCGTTTTTGGGACTGTGCCACTCGATGGCGCACAAGCTGGGTGCCCAGTTCCACGTTCCGCACGGGCTGGCCAACGCGTTTTTGATTGGGCATGTGATTCGGTACAACGGCACGGGAAAACCGACGCGTCAGGGGACGTTTTCGCAGTACAAACACCCGGAAGCGAAGGAACGTTATGCGGACATGGCCGACTATTTGCAGTTGACCACGCCCGACATGACCCCGGAGCAGCGGGTGGAAGCGTTGATTGCCGCGATTGAAAACCTCAAGAAGCGGCTGAATATACCCGATACCATTCAGGAGTATGGCATCCCGGAGAAGGATTTCCTGGCCGCGCTGGATACGCTTTCGGAGAATGCCTTCGACGACCAGTGCACAGGGGCCAATCCGCGATACCCGCTCATTTCGGAGATTCGTGAGATTTTCCTGAAGACGTACTACGGGAAATGATGGATAAAGTGGGCTGCCGTATCGTCGAAAGGCGGTACGGCAGCACCCTCTCTTGAGGTGGGACTGTTTTCCGGATGGTGGGCTGTGATGATACCGCGTATTGAAATTTGCATTGGAAGTTCCTGTTTTTCCCGTGGAAACGCGAAGAACGTGGAGCTTGTAGAGAAGTATCTGGCGGAGCGTGGGCTTCAGGACGAGGTGGACGTTGCGCTTTGCGGGAAGCTGTGTACGGGTCTCTGTCCGCATGGGCCGGTAGTGACGGTGGACGGGAAGGTTTACAAACAGGTCGATCGCGGCATGATGTTGGAAATTCTGAGGGATTGCCTGGAACGGAAAAAAGGGGTGGAATGAACAGTTTTTTCCCGATTTACACGACGGAAAACGCGTGTCAGGACTGTTACAAATGCGTGCGGCACTGCCATTGCAAGGCGATTCGGATCGTCAATGCGCGTGCGGCGGTGATTCCGGAGCTGTGCGTATGTTGTGGCGAGTGTTTCAAGGTCTGTCCGGCCCACGCGAAGAAGGTGCGTTCCGATTTGCGGCGGGCGATGTACTGGATGGAACAGGGGGAGACGGTATATGCGTCGGTGGCTCCCAGTTTTCTTGGATTTTTCCCCGACACGACGTTGGAGCAGCTTGCGGCGGGCCTGAAAATGCTTGGATTTGCGGGAACGAGTGAGACGGCGCTGGGGGCAGAGCTGGTCAGTGCGGAAAATGCTCAGCGTTTGCGGGACGCGGCACCGGGAGTCTATCTTTCCAGTGCGTGTCCGGCGGCGGTCGATTTTGTGGGAAAATATTTGCCGACGTGGCGGGACGCGATTTTGCCGGTGGTTTCTCCGGTGATGGCCCATGCGAAATCCCTGCGGCAGACGTACGGGGACGCGATCAAAGTGGTCTTTTTTGGCCCCTGTGCCGCGAAGAAGAACGAGGCGGATCGGCATCCGGAAACGCTTTCTCTCGCGTTGACGTTTCAGGATTTGGCGGCCTGGTTCGAGGATTGCAAGATACGGCCGGAGGAACTGCCGGGCGAAGCGGTGGTTCCGCACGTGGCTCAGGAGGGGCGTTTGTACTCCTTTGAGGGGGGGATGAACGACACCATGCGGACGACGGATGGCGACGTTCAGCTTCTGGCGGTTTCGGGGCTGGCGAACATCGACCGGGTTCTTCGGACGGCGGATCGGGAAAAGATTGCGGCGTCGGGGGGCAAGCTGTTCCTGGAAATGCTGTCGTGCGACGGGGGGTGTGTGAACGGCCCGCTGATGCCCGCCGAGGCTTCGGGCGTCGAAACGCTGCTTCGGACGTCGCGGTTTGGAGCGTGTCGGTCGAGCGTGGGGCGGGATGTGCCGGTCGATTTGAACCAGCCGGTGGAGGCGCTTCCGGTGAGCGAGTCGCCCAAAGAGGAAATCCTCCTTCGTGCCGCGATGGAATCGGTGGGGAAATTCTCGGTGAAAGACGAGCTGAACTGCGGCGGCTGCGGGTACAACACGTGTCGCGAATTTGCCCGTGCGATGGTCGATGGCAAGGCGGAGGCGGGGATGTGCCTGTCGTGGCTCCGGAAGATTTCGCAGCGTACCAGCAACGCGTTGATCCGGTACATTCCGGCAGCGGTGGTGATTGCCGACCAGGATTTGCAGATTTTGGAGTGCAACCGCCATTTTGCCCGAATGCTGGGGGGGGAGATGTTGGAAACGTTCGACGCGTGCGGGAACCTCACCGGGGCGTATTTGAATCGGCTGGTGGCCTATACCGATCTGTTCCGGACGGTGCTGGACAACGGCGGCGAAATCGAGCGGTCGAACCAGATGTATGGCGATCGGATTTACGACATCAGCGTTTTTTCCATTACCGACGGTCGGACGGTGGGAGGGGTGATTCAGGACGTGACCCAGACCGAACTGCGTCGCGAGCAGGTGGCGGAAAAGGCGCGGGAGGTGATTCGCAAAAACGTATTGACGGTGCAGAACATTGCGCGTTGTCTTGGCGAGCATATGGCCGAGACGGAGATTCTGCTCAATCAGGTGGCATCCACCTACGAGAATCACGTGTCGTCCGACGGCGTTCGTTAAAGTATCCCTGGAAGAAAAGATCGCAACATGAACGTTCCTCTGAATACCTTACCGTTCCTTGAAATTGAGTGTCGGCAGCTCACCAAGACCGGGCAAAGTGCCTGTGGCGACGATTTCCAGTGGGCGAAACTGGAGAATGAAAATCGGCACATCGCGGTGCTTTCGGACGGGCTGGGGAGTGGGATCAAGGCAAATTTGCTGGCCAACATGACGACGACCATGGCGTTGCGGTTCATGCGGTCGAATATGGATATTTTGCAGTCGGCGGAGACGATCATGGATTCGCTTCCGGTGTGCGAGGTGCGGAAAATCAGCTACGCGACGTTTTCGATCGTGGACATTCACGACGGGGGGAGAACGCGGATTATCGAGATGGGCAACCCGTCGTACCTTCACCTGCGTGGGACGGAAGAAGTACCGGCGGAAAAGCATACGCAGTTGGTTTCCCAGCGTTGGCCGGATCGGGAGATGGACGTTTGGGAAACGACGTTGCGTCTGGGGGATCGTCTGGTGGTCTGTTCCGACGGGGTGACGCAATCGGGATTGGGGCAACGGCGGTACAAATTTGGCTGGCGGCGTCAGGGGTGCCTCCAGTTCGTGCGGGAGAAGCTGGCGAAATTTCCGGAAATGTCGGCCCGGGAGCTTTCCGACACGGTGGCGATGGAAGCGTTGTGCATCAGCCCGGATCGGCAGTGTCACGACGATATCAGCTGCCTGGTGATTTACTACCGCAAACCGCGGACGCTGCGGCTGTTGACCGGGCCGCCGTTCCACAAGGAGGACGACGCCCGTTTTGCGGCACTGGCTGCGTCGGGGGCGGATCAGGTGATTGTCTGTGGCGGCACGACGGCGAACATCCTGAATCGGGAACTGAACACGACGGTGGAAATCAACATGCGGGGGATTCGCGGTTGCGATGCCCTTCCGCCACCCGGTACGATGAAGGGGGTGGGACTGGCGACGGAGGGAATTTTAACGTTGACCCGCGTTACGTCCGACCTGGATTCCGGCGACTGGGAAAAAAGCCCTCGCGCCGCGCGTGAAATCATCGAGAAATTACTGTCGAGCGACTGTATTGAATTTATCGTCGGCACCAAAGTCAACGAAGCCCACCAGGACCCCGATTTGCCGGTGGATTTGGAGATTCGCCGGAATATCGTCAAGCGGCTTTGTGGGATTTTGGAGAACAAGTATCGCAAAAACGGGAGTATCACGTACATTTAGGGAGAGAAAACCGATGAAGATTCGTTTGGAAATTTGCTGCGGGACGACCTGCTACATGCTGGGGGCGAACAAGCTGTTGCATCTTGAGGATCAGTTTCCGCCGGAGTGGCGCGGGCAGATCGATGTTTCTGCCGTGCCATGTAACGACGTGTGCAACGAGAAGGAGAGCCTGCGGAACGCTCCCTTTGTAAAAATCAATGGGGAATGGATTGGAAACGCCACGCCGGAACGGGTGATGGAGCTATTGGCCGCGAAGATGCAAGAGGAGTAACGACCCATGATGAACGGTGCGGAACGGATTCGCCGCGAACTGTTGATTCGGCTGGTGCGGGAATTCATGGCGGGAACGCTGGAAGAAAATATCGACCGAATCCCCCTCGACATGCGGCCCAGGGGAACCACGTCGTCGCGGTGTTGCATTTATCATGACCGGGCGGTACTGCGGTATCGGCTCATGGCGGCGCTGGGAGTTTCACCGCAGGAGGAGACCGACGAGCTGAAACCGTTGGCGGAATACCTTCGGGAAATCTCTCCGGAAAAGATACCGCCGTATCCGATTGCGGTCTGCGAGCCGGCCTGCAACGGCTGCCCGGACAGTCGCGTGGTGATTACGCCGAACTGCCAGGGTTGTTTTGCACGGCCCTGTACGTACGCGTGTCCCAAGGGGGCGATCACCGTGGAAAATCAGCGGGCGCAGATTGATTATACGCAATGCATCAAATGCGGCAAATGCGTTACGGTTTGCCCGTTCAAGGCGATCATGAAAACGACCGTACCGTGCGAGGAAGCGTGCCCGGTCGGGGCGATCCGCAAAAACGAGCATGGATTCGCGGAAATCCAATTTGAGAAGTGCATTTTCTGTGGGAAGTGCTTTGCCAAATGCCCGTTCGGGGCGGTGATGGAGCGTTCGCAGCTCCTGAACGTTTTGGGAGCCATTCGGGATGGAAAAAAGGTGATTGCGCTGGTCGCACCGTCGGCACAGGCGCAATTTCCAGGGACGATCGAGCAGCTTTTCAGCGCCACGGCAGCGGCGGGGTTTTCGGACGTGATCGAGGTGGCGTTGGGGGCGGAAAGGACGACCGAACACGAGGCGGCCGAGTTCGTCGAGAAGATGCGTTCGGGCCAGAAATTGATGACCACGTCCTGTTGCCCGGCCTACGTGCAGTTGGTGCAAAAGCATTATCCTGATTTTGCGAAGTACGTCTCCTCAACGCCCAGCCCGATGAAGTACGCAGGACAGATTGCGCGGGAAAAGTATCCGGACGGGGTGAACGTGTTCATCGGCCCGTGCATTGCCAAACGTGATGAGGCGTTGCGGGCGGACGACATTGATCTGGTACTGACGTTCGAGGAGCTGGGGGCGATTTTATCCGGCATGAAGATCGACGTCATGACGCAACCGCCATGGCCTTTACCGCGTCCGGCTGCCGCGACGGCACGAAATTTCATGCGGAGCTGCGGCGTGACGGAGGCGGTTCTGGAGGAAATCACTCCCGCCGAAAACCTGACGCTGAACACGGAATTTGTGGACGGTATCGAACGCAAGACGTTGGGGAAACTCAAACTGCTGACCATGCCGAAATCGGAAGTGAATTTCCTGGAAGTCATGTCGTGTCCGGGCGGATGTGTCGGCGGCCCCTGTTCACTGATCAAAGGATAACGGTGTGAAGCCGTGGCGGGACAGGATTTACCCTTCCATCGCGAGCCTGTCAGGAAAGCGAACGACGCCATGGATTCCTTCCGTAGTGCGTAGAATCCAGAGGGTAACTTCCTGAACGCCTATGTGCAAATGCCAATCCATCAACTCTCCTGGTGACGCGAGAGCGAGAAAGTTTTCCGCTCCCTGCCTCACCAGGGGTTCCGAAATAAGGGATTGGAATTCGTTCCACGTTCTGGGGGCGGGCAGCGGGGTGAAGCATTGCCAGATTTTTGCCATGGAGAACGCTTTTGTCGTCAGGGAGTATTCCCACTCGACACAGTGCGACCAAAAAAGGTAGGTGTCGGTCAGCGCCTGTTTCTCGGTAAGGCGGTCCAGCTTCTGCTCCAGTCGCGCGAGCGTTTTAGCGATGTTTTCTTCAGACATAATAAATAAGGGGGTGTCAAAACAAGCCCAGAGACACGCCTACCAAAGCGCAAACCAACACCTGAATCAACACCCCTTGGGGGGCATTGACACAAAATGTTGATTTTTTTACAGGAGAAACCGTTTGGATTGGTAGTTCGTCTCTGGATTCCTGTCAAAATATATATGGCAAAATCTAAAAATTTTTTTGGACGTTGCCAGATGTGACCCAAGAGCCACGCCCGTTATTCTAGCGAATTTTGTGTTTCCAGACAAGGAGAGGGGAAATTTTTTCGGGCGGAGGAACTCGAACGAAACGAATTATCAATTATCAATTATCAATTACTCAGGAACTACGGACTGCGTCCTCCGTTCACGGCCCGCACCACCTCATTAACCATTGACCATTAACCATTATTTGTTCCCCCCTAGCCAAGTGGTTTTAAAACCGTTACAATGACGTTATTGCATGGAGGGAGCGAGCATATGGAAAATACCCAACGATTTTACGTTCTTTTGATTCTTTTGAGTCTGGGGTTGGCCCTGGGTCGGATTGCTGCGGTCGATACGGTACAGAATCGCGGTTTACAGAAATATCGGGAAAATCAGATTCCCAAGCAACTTGCCGCAAAGGAAAAACGTCTGCGGGAGAGTGGTGCGCCGGAAGCGTTGATTCCGGAGGAAATGCGACGTACGGAAGAAAATCTGCGACGCGACGCGCGACTTTGTTTTCCGTTTTTCAGTGCCAACGACCGGAGCCGCTGGGGGACGATACGGGCACTGGTGGAGCCGGACATGCGGGTTCCGGGGGCACCGTTTGCGATCGATCGCGTCATGTTGGAAAAGGGGTGGGACACCATCGACATGGTGAAACATGACGGGCATTATTATTCCAGCAAGCCGCCGTTGTTTCCGGCAATGATTGCGGGAATGTACGGGGTGCTGCATCTGGCGACGGGGCTGACGCTGGGGCAGGATACGTTTTTGACGGTGAAAATTCTGCTGGCGTTGGTGAATTTGCCCTTTTTGCTGCTGTTTCTGATCTCGACCGTCAAGCTGGCCGAGCGGTTGGGGGAGGGGGAGTGGAGCCGATTTTTCGTCGTGGCGACCGCCTGTTTCGCGACGTTTTTAACGACGTTTTGCGTCACGCTGAACAATCACCTTCCTGCCGCTGCGTGTGTGGCGTGCGTGCTTTGGATTCTGGTGAAAATGACGCAGGAAGATCGGTATCCGTTCGGTTTGATTCTGCTGGTGGGCATCCTGACGGCGTTTACGGTGGTGCACGAGCTGCCGGCGTTGAGTTTTCTGGTCGTCGTGTCGGCAATTTTGCTGGGGCATCTGCTGGTACGGAACGACCTTTCCAGAACCGTCCTGGGATTTTTCGTACTGCTTTTGGGGATGGGTTGCGTCGCGGTGCCGTATTTGGGAACCAATTACGTGGCGCACGGTTGCCTGACGCCGCCATACATGCACCGTAAAGCGAGCGACAACTGGTACGAGTATACCTACACGGCTGCGAATGGTACCGAACGGCAAAGTTACTGGCAGAATCCGCAGGGGCTGGACCGTGGGGAACCGAGTGTGGGGAAGTATGCGGTCAACGTGCTGGTGGGGTCGCATGGCGTTTTTTCACTCACGCCGGTGTGGTTGCTGTCGATGGTGGGGATCGGGATAGGGTTGCGAAGGGATCGTGGCCCGACGTGGTGGTTTGCTCCGCTGGCATTCCTGTTAACGGTCGTGGTGCTGACGTTTTACATCCTGCGTCCGTTGAACGATCGGAATTACGGGGGGTTGTGCTGCGGGTTTCGGTGGGCGTTTTGGCTGATTCCGATCTGGTTGGGGACGGCGCTTCCTGCGCTTGAAAAAATGGAGACGTCCCGTATTTTACGGGGTTTAGCGTTATTATTGTTGTTTCTTTCGGCGATGTGCGTTGCGTTTCCAACGTGGAATCCGTGGACGTTGCCGATCTGGTGTTTTTAATTTTTGGAGAAGCAGATGAGAAAATTATCCTGCCTGTTTGTTTTCCTGGCGGTCGTCGGTCTGACGGCAAGTGCCCTGGCGGACGTTCGTTTACCGAAGGCGTTTACGGACAACGCCGTTTTGCAGCGTGACGTTCCGGTCAACGTCTGGGGCTGGGCCGATGCGGGGGAGGAAGTGACGGTTTCGTTTAACGGCAGCACGGCAAACGCGATTGCCTGCGAAGGGGGCAAGTGGTCGGTCAAACTGCCGGCCATGGCTGCGTTCTGCGATGGGAAAGAACTGGTCGTGAAGGGGAAGAACGAGATTCGGCTGCAAAATGTGGTTGTGGGGGAAGTCTGGATCTGTTCCGGGCAGTCGAACATGGAAATGCCGCTCAATTCGTGGGGGCAGCCCCGATTGGCCTGCTCCGACGAGGAGATTCAGGGAGATTACAGCTTCATCCGGTTCAATCGTGCCCGTCACGAGTTGGGAAACAAGCCGGCCGAGGATGTTCCCTCCGACGGCTGGAAGCTCTGCAAAGATGGCGTTCAGGCATCCTGCACGGCGTGCGGGTTCCACTTTGCCAACCGCATTTACAAGGAACTGGGGGTTCCGGTCGGGCTTATCGACGTGAACTGGGGTGGCAGCAACATTCATAGCTGGATTCCTGACGAGGGGTGGGCCAACGTGGCGCAGATTGCCGATTTCGGAAAAACGCTGATCGTACAACGGGAAGCGGACGTCGCCAAAGATGGCAAAACGCAGTACCGGCATGCGGGAAGCATGTACTATGCCATGCTCGCTCCGTGGCGTGGATATACGCTTCGTGGGGCGCTCTGGTATCAGGGGTGCTCGAACGGTGGCGAGGGGGAAACCTACTACTTCAAGCAGAAAGCCATGATTCAGGAATGGCGGAAACTGTGGGGACAGGGCGATTTTCCGTTCTACTGGGTGCAGTTGGCCAGCTTCACGGCTCCGAGCGACAACCCGAACGAGCGAACGGGCTGGGGGACGTTGCGGGATGCGCAGACGCAGTGCCTGGAAGTCGCCAACACCGGACAGGCGGTGACCATCGACATCGGCGAGGAAAAAGACATTCACCCGCGGAATAAGTTTGACGTCGGCAACCGGCTGGCACGGTGGGCGCTGGCGAAGGTTTACGGTAAAAACGTCGCATGCGCTTCCCCGATTTTCAAGTCGGTGGAATATAAAGACGGCAAATCGCGGGTCACGTTCGACAACGTGGGCGGAGGGCTGGTCTGCGGCAGGAACGTGGAGCGGCAGCCGCTGGTCGTCGAGAAGGATGGCGTTCTGAATCGCTTCGCGGTGGCGGGCGACGATGGAAAATTCTTCTGGGCCGATGCGAAAATCGTCGGGAAGGATACGGTGGAGCTTTCCTGCAAAGATGTTCCCGCCCCGAAAGCGGTTCGTTACGCCTGGCAGCAGAACCCCGTCGGATGCAATCTGTACTCCGCCGAGGGACTTCCCGCCACGCCGTTTAGCAAGTAACGCTGCGGTTTTCCTATCGTTTGGGAGGGGGGGCGTCCTTTGGCAGAGGAGGCTCCCCCAATCCATCGGAAAAGAATACGTTCAAGTCACGAAGAACTTTTGGATTCCCTTGCTGGAATAAGAAATGAGGAGAAAAACATGCGAATGGTTTGGTGTGGATGGTTATTGCTGGCTGCGGGAATTGCCATGGCTGCCCCGGAGGGAGACGGGATTCCTCTGGATGGAAACAAGGCGTTTCAGGTGGATGCGACGCCGTTGAACGTGAACCCCCAAGCGTTTTCGGTCGCCTGTTGGGTACGTTGGACGCGATCGGATGGGGATCAGATGTTCGTTTGCATGAACTTCCCACTTTTCCATTCCATGGACTCCCCACGGAAGGATTTCGCGTTGTATCTTTACAAGGGAAACCTCCGGATGTTGGTGGAGCATACGGAGAAAAGTTACCAGTATGCCAAGGTCCCCGCTCCTGCGGCGAACGTCTGGACGCATTTGGCGGGGACGTACGACGGGGAGACGATTTGCCTGTACGTGAATGGAGAATGCGTCGCGTCGCAGAAAGCCCCCGGCCAGCGGAAAACGTTTGGGCCGACGATTTATCTGGGAGCTGCGAAAGATCCCGGTCGCAACCTGGTGGGGAATCTGGACGATGTGCGTTTGTACAACCGCGTGTTGAGTGAAACTCAGGTTCAGGATTTGGCGGCGGGAAAAGCCCCCTCAGAGGAAAAACTGCTGGGGGTCTGGAACGCGGAAAACATCGAAAAGAAGGCGAAATCGTTCGTTCCAGGGGCCAACACGCTGCTGAACACGAAAGACGACGGCTTTCGCAGTATTTGGTACTACAACCAGGCGTCGGGCGACAAGTACGTGTATAAATATTCCGGCGGGTTGGGGGTCTATCCGGCCAATCATTACCCGTTCG
The DNA here is from genome assembly GCA_030535245.1 of Planctomycetia bacterium. Classification (GTDB taxonomy): domain Bacteria; phylum Planctomycetota; class Planctomycetia; order Pirellulales; family Thermoguttaceae; genus RGIG3701. The sequence continues at coordinate 34,968 of JAUNBJ010000020.1, forward strand.
CGGTTTATCGACCGGAAGTGAACAAAACCTTCTTTTGCTATGGCGGTACCGACAAGGAGGGAACCACGCTTTGGCACGAGGTTTCGTATTTCGACCACGCAACGAAAACGGTGGCTCGTCCGACCATCCTTCTGGACAAGAAAACCGACGATGCACATGACAATCCCGTCATGACGGTGGACGACGCGGGCTACCTCTGGATTTTCTCGACAAGCCACGGTACATGGCGTCCGTCGTTCATTCACAAGAGCGTGAAGCCGTACGATATCGACGCGTTCGAGCTGGTTCCCGCGACCAAAATCGTGGATGGCGAGGAGGTTCCCATGACCAATTTCTCCTACGTCCAGGTGTTCAACGTGCCGGGAGAGGGGATGGTGTCGCTCTTCACGACGTACGACAAAACGTTGTTGAACGACCCGAAATCCAAGGCGCAGCGGATACTCTGCTTCATGTCGAGCCAGGACGGCGTGCGTTGGAGTGCGTGGAAACCGCTGGCGGCCATTGCCTACGGGCATTACCAGAACGCAGCGGTCTGGCAGAAAGATGGCGTGACGAAAATCGGCACGGCGTTCAACTACCACCCGGACGACCCCCAAAACGGACGCGTGGGGCTGAACTGGCGGACGAACGTCTACTACATGGAAAGTCTCGACGGTGGCGCGACGTGGCAGAGCATTACCGGCGAAAAACTGACGACGCCCCTGACAGAAATTCAAAGTCCGGCGCGGGTCTATGATTACGACACCCTGCGTAAGAACGTCTATATCATGGATATGGTGTACGACGCCAAGGGGTATCCGGTCATCTTCTACATCACCAGTAACGGCTACCGAAGCGGCCCGGAAGCTGGCCCCCGCGAATGGTTCACGGCGGCGTGGAATGGAACGTCGTGGGACATTCACAAAATGACGGAATCGGACAACAATTACGATTTTGGCTCCCTGTACATCGAGCCGGACGGCACGTGGCAGGCGGTCTGCACCGACGGAATCGGCCCGCAGGCGTACAACACCGGGGGCGAAGTTTCCCTCTGGAGCAGCGCCGACCGAGGCAAAACGTGGGTGAAAGTACGCCAAATGACGGAAAACAGTCCGCTCAATCATTGCTATCCACGCCGACCGATCGCATTTCATCCCGATTTTTACGCGATCTGGGCCGACGGGCATGGACGGCAAAAGTCGGAAGCGAACCTCTATTACAGCGACCGCGACGGCAACGTTCACCGTCTGCCACGGATATTGGAAACGCCGTAACGCCCGCAGGGGAATGTTTCGGAGAACTAAAATTGGGCCTGATGTTCCTGAACCGCTTCCCGCAGGCGGTTCAGGGTCTCGTCCTCCTCCTCGCGGGTTTCAGGATGCTTCAGCGCTTTGGGAAGGCGGATTTTGGAAGGGACGATCTCCTCGAAACGGAACTTCCGAATCACTTTTTCCAACGGAATGGTACCGTCCATCACGCTTCGGGCAAAACCGACGCCGGCAAGGTCGGCATTCAAGTCGGTCACGTCGAACCCCGAACCGCCGGGAGCGGCATCCTTCCGTTCCTTTTCCAGCCCGATGATCTCGACGGCCGACGGGTCTAAATGCACCGCCAACGCCGCCGACACCCAAAAGTGCTGGCAGAGATCGCTTCGACCGAAGATCGTCACGTTCTGCACATGCTCGCGACGGATTTTCCGTATTTCCGCCGTCTCGAGTGCCCGGAAACGCTTGCCATATACCGGGAGATTCTGGAGCGTTCCGGAAGGCTCAAACAGCACCTCCAACGCCAACACAAACGCTTGCCGGGCCACGCGGCCCCTCGGTTCACTGGCAGGTGCGTCGCCCCCCACCTCCAGCGCGGCGGCTGCGGCATAACGCACCATCCGCTCCCCATACGCGTCGGGGGTTATCTTCCCGGACGTCACGCCCCGATTCAGCCAATCGTCGGAAAGCACCGAAATCAGCGTGGAAACCAGCACGTACTGCGTCGTCCGGCTTGGGAGCGTGTAGGGGGTGACTTTCTCCGTTTTCCAACCGTCGGCCATAAGCGTTTCGCGAATCGCTTCCAGCTGCTCCAATGGCGTTTCCGGCGTTTTTTTCACCGTCGGCTTTTCAGGAACCGGCTCCTCCGAAATATCCTCCAAATCCCGGCTTTCTTCCGAAGAATCCCGCATTATCCCCAGCGGATCCTCCGGGTTGGCCCCCACCGGCGACGCAGGTTTCGGTTCCGGAACGCTTTCCTCGTTCCGTTCGGGTGGGGAAGCCTCCTCCGAACGAATCCCTAACGGGTCTTCCGGATCGACCCCGCTTTCCTCGTCCGAATCCATATCCTTGCTTTCTTCCGGGGCACTCGGTCGAACGGGAACCGAACGGGGGGCACTGACCAACATTTCCTGGGGTACGCTCGCCCCCTCCAAAATCTTCAAAAGCACGTCTACATTGGGATTCTCCGGAACATTCCCCCCCTGCTCCCGCTGCCGGTCGGCAAACTCGCAAATCATGCGGTACGCCCCGATAATCTCCAGCCGCGAATCGTTCCTCAGGGTCGCAATCTGCCGCATTTCCTGCCGCCGGTATTCCCGAATCCAAAAATTCATCACCAGCGTATTGATCGGGTCAAACGAAATGCAAAATTCCGCTTTCCGCCCCAGCCGCTCTTTGAGAACCATCCGCATGATGGAGTTGTCGTCCGTCGTGTGTACGGCACCAAAAAAATGCCCCAATTCGTGCAGGAGTGTTTCCAACCGCTCAATATCGGTGATCTGCGGCGCTTCCTCACGCAGCAAAATCCGGGGATAAAACGGCGTCCGGGCCACGCCAAGCTCCGTTACCCCCGCCTTGACAAAATTCCGATGGCTCGTAAACCCGATCGACAACGTTTTGGGCGTCAACGGAACCTGCCGCTCAAAATCCTGTAAAAGCGTATGCAGGTCGGGCGACTCCGGGTTGGATCGCCAGACCGAAAAACTGACGATCTCCAACCGCACAAAGCAGGTCTTTTCCAGGACTTTGGACACTTCCGCAAACCGGGCCTCCACCTTCCGTTTCCAAATGTCAAAGACCAGCGGAATGTTCTCGTCGGCATAAATCTTGACCGGAATCGTCAGGTAATAATCCTCCCGCTTCCATGGCGACGGGAACGGCTTCATCTGAAACTCCGGCGGAAATTCCGGCCCCAGATAAAAAAGCTCCAACTTCCCCGTCGGGTCGGAAAACGCATGGATCCCATCCTGCCGCAGGGGTTGCCGGGCCACCTTCGAGCCAAACCGAAACGCCACCTCCGCCCCATCGGGATTGGGAACCGCAAGGCTCTCTCCCACCCGAAGTTTCTGGGCCTCTCGCGTCCCGTCCGGATATAAAAGCCAAAACGAAACGTTCGCGCTGGCCTGATTCGCTACCACGCTGACCCGCTGCGCCTCCACGGGAAGGCCCCAAAGCAGCATCCCACCCAAAACCAGAAACAGAATTCGTCGGCAATCTTCAAGCATCTTTGTCACTTCCAAAAAAAGGCGGGTTCAAACCGGACCCGCCTTCCACTGTCTTATCCACCTTCACGAAAAGGGCTTCCCCTTCCCGCCAGGGAAAAATCAATAACCAAGATAGACGTCGCTGGCTCCCGGATTCAACACTTCAAACCCAAATGCCAACGCCTGATTGGCACCCGCCGTCAACGTCACGACCTTCGTCTCCACGTACTTCTGACCATTACGCACCACTTCGGCCCGCACTTCGTAATCGTACTCGTTCCCCTTCTGCAAACCATACGACACAAACGAACGAATGCTGCCGTCGGTCGAAGTCTCACGGTCGTTCACAAAAACTTTCGCGTCGATCGGAACGTAAATCTTCAACAAACCACTGTTTTCCGGAACCGGAACGTTTTCCTCCTGCGAGGCGGGCAGGTACGACGCCTGATGGTAAATCGGGCCGGTACTGCGGGTGTTCTTCAACAGATCGTCGTTCGGGGAGGGTTCCACCACGGAAGGTTTCTTGTCCACCGGAGCTGCCGGAGCCGGAGCCACATTCACCGCGCCATCTTCCACGACCGTACCGTCCGCATAACCACCGCAGCAGTCGGCGACCGGATAGCCCCAACCGCCCCAATAACCGGTGTTGTACCAGCGATAACGCCCAAACAGCAAACGACGAATCGGGCCAGGCCGCCATCCCAGCACGTAGCCGGAAGAACAAACCGGACCACACGCAACACACGGGTCACAGCACGCGGTCGTCGCCACCGTCGTTACCATCGGAGCGACACATGGGGCACAGCAGGGATCACAGACGCCATAACAACAGGCACCCCACGCACGACCCCAGAACGGACCGCAACAAGCCGGACCGCACCGGAACGGCCCCCAACCCCAGTGTGCCGAGGCGGACTGCGTTCCGAACGCCAACGTCGTGACCAACATTGCGGAAAGAACAACAAACTTCTGGATTCTGCTCATTTGCTAAACTCCTTCAATCATTAAATATAGTGAAACTTTACAATCGTCCATCCAACATGTAAAGCTCAATTCGACGGTACGAATCCATTTTCACTATAGACCCGTCGCCTTTGAATCGGCCTTTTTTTGCCCGCAACACCAAAAACTTTTTCGAGATTGCTAAAGTCCATGCTACCGTTACAATTTAACCTGTCCCTGCTCGGGCAGGTAAGGTGCATAGAATTTTCGTCTTGGTGAATTTAGGTATTACTTCTATTATAATTCCAATGTCAAAACCTGTAAAGGGGGTTTCCAGATAAAATAAAGGAGATAGACAACTTCCTAAAATTCAATTCCGCTTCAAAATTGACAACTGATAAGCAATAATTGATGGCGAATGGTTCTGATCGTGCCCCCTACAAGGAAAAAATGTAAAAAAATAATAATTTTACTTGACATGGGGATATCGGGGAGTATATCGGAATAGCGCAAAATAACAGGAAGAACCCTTCTGGAAAGATTCTTCCAACGCGACCATGTTCTGCCCATTTAACCGCTTAATTCTCTCATTTTGCCGTGACGGTGTAAAGTACGTCTCTTTGAGCAATGAAGTCTTTACTTTGAAATGCGGAAAGACGAATCGTTTCTTTCTGTTTCAGCTTAAAAATTTCTTTGGAAACTGCATTACAATATCGATGTACAAGAATAAGTATGGAACCATATTTCGTGACAAATTCCGATACAAGCTCCTTCACCTCTGGCTGAAATCCTGCGATTACGTCAATCGAATTCTCAATGGGCGGCGTTCGTTGCGTCAGATGCGACTGAATGGCTCGTTCCATTTTGGCTGACGACCAGTTCATTCTTTCGTATTTTCGGCGTATTTTTTCCACATCTTTCTTCGGAGGGGCTACATCATTCGCCTGTTCCTCGGTGAAATAAAAATACAATTCACAGGAACACCCTCCGTGTGTAAGCAATATTTGCGTATAATCGGCAGGAATGTTTGCAGCGAAAGTCGGATTTGGATAACGGCTATCGGTTGCCATACCATGAGGGACACAAGCCACAAACTCGGATGTCAACTGCTTCGGAAAAGCGACGGTAATGTAATCACACATAATAACCTCTTTCCTGCAAACTTTGGGAACACTACCTCCTTGCGCGGTATCTCTGCTACTTCAGAAGCAACGGACTTGAGGCATCTTCTAAAAACCTTCTCCACGGAGATTCGGTCACCAATTGAATGGTAACCGAACCCATTCGTGTTGCCAAGCAAAGAGTTTTTAGAAGGTGCCGTTCAGGAATAAATGCTCCTTACCAGGTGGGGGAATCGTCGTTCCGCGTTCGGGTGCGGAAGTTTTCCACCCGGTGGATGGTCAGGAAGTTGGAGTCGTGGCAGTTCTTTCCGTACCAGCTCGTGCGGCAGACGAAAACAAGGTCGTCCCCATCGAAGAACCAGTCCGTGTACTGAAACCCAAACTGCAAATCCCTGTGCCGCAGGACGATACTGCGGACTTCCCAGTGAAGCAGGTCGTCGGAACAGCACAACGCCAGCGTGTTGCGGGTACGTTCCTTGTCGGGCGCGTCGCGGTCGTCGGGGTGAACCCAGTTGGAAAGCGTCCAATATTTCTTGCTTTTTTCGTCGTACTGAATGCAAAATTTGACGCATCCGCCCGGAAATGGGATGGTTCGGTCAAACGTAAGGTTCTTTCCATCCGTCGACAGATTCAGCACGGCGGCAACCTCCCCCTTCTTCGGCTCGTCGGCACGCATGAGCACTTTCATCGAACCGTCCGGAGCGGGAACGACCGTCCCTTCCAGCCAACCGTTAAACGGCGTATTTTCAGGACGCACCAGCCGATTGCTGAACGTCCACGCGCTTTTCTCCAGAAGGTTGGCATCCACCGCAACACTCATCACCATCGCCTCATCCCCGGAACACCAACGCGGATTGGTTTTTTCCCCTCGGTACTGGACTTCTTTCCAAACCCGCCCTGCGTGGAACAGGATTCCCATCGGATCCATGGCGTAAGGCGCGTCGTCCAGCAACAGCCCGGAATGCGCATCCCGCGGGGTCGTCCAGGTTCGCCCCCGATCGTCCGACCGCAAAATGACAATGCTCTCGCGGTGCTTTCCCAGGTGTTCCGCATTGTAGCGTCCGAGGATATAGAGCGTGGTGTCGATATGGAAAAGGGAGGCGGCCCCCAGTTTGGGGATTTCGCAGGTTTTTTGCCAGCTCTTTCCCGAATCGAGGGATTCGTAAAGTTCTGTCTGCATTCGTGTGGGATTGTGGAAACCATCGTTGAACCAGTCGTGGGAGACGTACATCGCACCGTCGGCCAGCCGCGTCACCATCGGGGCGCCGATATTCCTCCGTTCGTTCGGACTCTGAACGACGACCGTTCCCGGAGGGGGGGGTGTTTCCGCCTGAACGAAATCCGCCGTTCCACCGCATAGGCAGACGATTCCTAAAAGAAGCCAAAATTTATTCATGTTCGCAACCTTTCGTAATGAAGTAATAAAAAACTCAAATTGGGGAAAACCTGGTATTTTTTCAAAAAATAAACCTTTATAAACATAGTAAAAAGTTTTGGGAGGTGGGGTCTGGGAAGGAACCCGGTACGACCGGGAGCGACTACGGCTGCCGCCGGTTGCTATATCCCCGGGAGGCAGGCGCTTACGCTTCTGGCCTCCCTTATTCTATCTCGCTTCCAACCTTTTGAGAGGAAACATTTTTGAAAAATTGTTTCCTCTCAAAC
>JAUNBJ010000156.1 GCA_030535245.1 Planctomycetia bacterium
CTGGGGAGGAACCTCTTTTTCAAAAGGGTTCCTCCCCAGAGGTTGGAAGCGTAATAGTTAAAACTACCGAGCTTCCAACCTTTTGAGAGGAAACATTTTTGAAAAATTGTTTCCTCTCAAACTCTCCTTCAAAAAACTTTCAGTGCGCTCACTACGTTCGCTAAATATTTATACGGCATCTTCTAAAAACCTTCCCCACGGAGGCTTGGCAACAAATTGGATTGTAACCGAGAAGTCGCCCTGGTTTACTTTACAAACGTCAATGCGTTCTCCACGTCCGCCAAAATGTCCGCCACATCCTCAATCCCTACCGATAGCCGAATCAAATCCGGACCAACACCGCACGCCCGCAGCTCGTCGTCCGATAACTGCCGGTGCGTCGCGTTGGCCGGGTGCAAAATGCAGCTGTGCGCATCGGCCACGTGCGTCGCAATGATCGCTACTTGCAGGTGCTTCATGAACTCCTCGGCCGCCACGCGTCCCCCTTTCAGCCCAAACGAAATCACCCCGCACGACCCGTTCGGCAGGTACTTCTGGGCCAACGCGTAATACCGATTCGACGGCAATCCGCAAAAATTCACCCACGCGACCTTCGGGTGTTTCTCCAAAAACTCCGCCACGGCCTGCGCGTTCTCGCAATGCCGCGGCATCCGAACATGCAACGATTCCAACCCCAAATTCAACAGAAAACTGTTGTGCGGCGACGGAATGCACCCGAAATCCCGCATGAGCTGCGCCACGCACTTCGTGATGAACGCGCCCGCCTGCCCGAACTGCTTCGTGTAGGTAATGCCATGATAGCTCGCGTCCGGCGTCGTCAATCCCGGATATTTGTCCGCGTGGTCGTCCCAGCAGAAATTCCCCGAATCGACAATCGCCCCGCCCACGCACGTTCCATGACCATCCATGTACTTGGTCGTGGCATGCGTCACAATATCGGCCCCCCACTCAAACGGACGGCAGTTGATCGGCGTCGGGAACGTGTTGTCCACAATCAACGGCACCCCGTTGGCGTGCGCAATGTTCGCGAACCGCTCGATGTCCAGAATGTCCAACGCGGGATTGGCAATCGTTTCGCCGAACAACGCTTTCGTGTTGGGTCGAAACGCCGCGTGAATCTCGTCGTCCGTTGCGTCCGGACGGACAAACGTAAAGTCGATCCCCATCCGCTTCATCGTGACGCCAAACAGGTTGAACGTCCCGCCATAAATCGCCGACGACGCAACAACATGATCCCCCGCCGAACAGATGTTGAAAATGGAAAAGAAATTGGCCGCCTGCCCCGAACTGGTCAGCACCGCCGCCGTTCCCCCTTCCAACTCGCAGATTTTGGCCGCCACCAGGTCGTTGGTCGGATTCTGAAGCCGCGTGTAAAAATAACCGCTCGCCTTCAAATCGAACAGCAGGCCCATATCCTCGCTGGTATCGTACTTGAACGTCGTACTCTGAATGATCGGAATCTGACGCGGTTCCCCATTTTTCGGCGTGTAACCGCCCTGCACACATTGGGTCGCTATTTTCGACATGATGCCTCCTGTAGTCCTTTTCTATTTCTATTGTTCTATTATCGTAATTCTTGTCATCGTCCAACCATTTTCAGGCACTCTCCAAACACTCAATAGGAACGGGCGTAAACAACGTCCATGGTCGCGGGTTTCCCCGTCAGCAGGCACTCGCCTTCCGTTTCGGACTGGTCGAACGGAATGCAGCGGATGGAAATACGCATCGCCTTCATGATCTCCTCGGAAGCCGCATCGCCCGACCACTTTCCCCGGACGAACGAAACGGTCGGTTTGTCGCCATCCTCCATCCAGACGTTCGCGTTGGCGAAATATTCCTTCAACCCGGCCGCCGTTGTAATGTCCGTACGAATGTTCGCGTCGCGGCGGGCACGAGCCACGGCGTACATCGTCTGCTGGTACTCGGCCAGCCGCTGCTCAATCGTTGCGGCAAAGGTGTCGATCGGCAGGATCGCCTTCGCTTCCGGCGTGTTGATTCGGGTTCGCGTTCGCACCATGACCGCCGATTTTTCCATATCACGCGGCCCCACCTCGCACACGAACGGCACCCCTTTACGCACCCACTCCCAGTTCTTGTCCACCGAATCGCGATCCCTGGTATCGACCTTGACGCGAATCCGCTCCCCCTCAAACGTCTGCGACTTCAGCGAATCGCACAGCTTCTGCGCGTATTCCAGAACCTCGGCGGTCTTGGCCTTGTTTTTGAGGATCGGCACGATCACGATCTGCCACGGCGCCAACTGCGGCGGAACGACCATCCCCTCGTCGTCGGCATGGGTCATGATCAGGCTGCCGATAAGCCGCGTCGTAACGCCCCACGAAGTCGTAAACGCATATTCCAGTTTGCCCTGATTGCTCTGGAACTGGATGTTGGCCGATTTCGCAAAATTCTGCCCCAGAAAATGCGACGTTCCCGCCTGCAAAGCACGTCCGTCCTGCATCATCGCCTCGACGCAGTACGTGTCCACGGCCCCCGGAAATTTCTCATGTTCCGGCTTGCGTCCCTGAAGCACCGGCATGGCCATGCAGTTTTCCATGAATTCCGCATACACGCCGAGCATTTTCCGCGTTTCCTCCTCCGCCTCCTCGTACGAAGCGTGGGCGGTGTGACCCTCCTGCCACAAAAACTCACGCGTACGAAGGAACAGACGCGGACGCATCTCCCAGCGAACCACGTTGGCCCACTGATTGATCAACACCGGCAAATCACGGTACGATTCCACCCACTTGGAAAACGCGTCGGCGATGATCGTTTCCGACGTGGGCCGAATCACCAGCGGTTCCTCCAACGGGCTGTCCGGCACCAGTTTGCCCTCTTTCATGGAAAGGCGACTGTGCGTGACGATGGCCATTTCCTTCGCGAACCCCTCCACATGCTCCGCTTCCTTCTGAAAGAACTGGAGCGGGATAAAGAGCGGAAAATAGCAATTTTCGTGGCCGGTGTCCTTGATACGGTTATCCAAAAGCCGCTGGATTCGCTCCCAGATTCCATATCCCCACGGCTTGATGAGCATACAGCCCGGCGAAACCGAGACCTCCGCCATGTCCGCCGCCGTGATGACGTTTTGATACCATTCGGGATAGTTGCTTTGACGTGTACTTTTCAGTGCCATGATTACTCCTGTCGAGACGCTCCGCGTAAAATTTCTATCGGCACCTTCTAAAAACCGCTTCCTTGGGCAAAAACGAGGGATTTACGCTTTCCAGCAAGGCGACATAAGTCGTAGCATATTGCTAAATATGTGAGACTTATGTCAACGCAGCCTGGAAGCGATAAATCACCGTTTTGGACCGGAATTGGGTTTTTAGAAGTTGCCTAACATTATATCACAAAATTCCATGTTGGGAAGTGGCGTATCCCCCCAAAATGTCGGGGGTGCCTGCAAATTTCGTGGACCTCAAATACACGGACAGCGTCGGATAGGGTGTTTTTAGAAATTCCGCCGTTTACCCCTTCTGTAGAAGATACACCGTCTCCCAATTTTGCACGGGTTGCGAAGATTGAGAGGACGTTCATCGGGAAAATTTTGACACCGGTTTCGAAAAGTCGCCTCTTAATCCTTGCAGGAATTCGGTTTCCCAGAGGAAGTTCAAAGTTCCACTGGAAATCGTTGTGCCACCGTTACAATTCGACCTGACCCGTCGCATCCGGTGCATGGAAATGTGTGGCTGGAATTTGTAAATTCCTGACAAAAATGGGGTTATGGCAGATAGAAAACACCGCATACGGCGCACAACATTGCGGTATACATCGCAACAAAAAACCGTGCTAAAAGCCGAGATAGAAATCGTCTGGAAAAAAAGCAGGTACGAAAACCGTTTCTGACGAGATTGCATTGTTGTCGTAAACTGTTGTCTGGAAAGAGGTTGCAACAATTTGTGATTTTTTTGGAATTTCTTTCCCCCACCCTATTGACAAAAATGTCAGAAAATGGCAAACTACATAGAGTTGGTGGGTCGCAGTGGTTGTAGTAAAAAACGTGATTGCGACACTTAAATCAATTATACTGTCTTTGGCGTTTTGCGTAAAACAGGAAAGTTGTGAGCAAAAATCAAGACAAGGTCAAAAAGAAAATCAGGAAGAAATCAAGACTGTCCGGTTATGATCCTGTATGGTGGGGTGTCCTGCCAGATCAAGGACAGTCAAAAAATCTCTTTATTACAGGGAGGATTTTGATGAAACGTGTGTTGTGTGTTCTGTTTGTGAGTGTTTGCCTTTGTGGCGTCTCGTTCGCTGAGGAAAAGGCCGCCAGCGTAGTGACGGGAGCTGCCGTTGCTGCTCCGGCTCAGGCTGCTCCGGCTCCGGCCCCGGCTGCTGCTCCGGCCCCGGCTCCTGAAGCTGCGGCTTCGTGTGCTCCGGCCACCTGTGCTCCGGCCTGCTGTGTTCCGGTTTGCTGCAATCCATGCGTCTGCTATCGTACGTGCTATCAGTGGCAGCCTTGTGTGACGACCGAAAAGCGTAAGTGCATCACCTACAAGCAGGTTCCCTGCAAGACGGTCTGCCGCAAGCCGGTTTGGGTCACCGAGAAGCGCGAAGTGGTTTGTTACGAGCCGGCGCTTGTGAAGAAGACGGTCAAGCAGTGCTGCTGGACTTGGGAAAAGCAGCCCTGTACCTACATTCAGTACAAGCCGGTTGTCAGCTGCCAGACGGTGTGCTATCGCGTTGGACATTGCCATCGCGCCCGCTGCTGTGTCGCCACGGTTCCGTGCTGCACCTATCAGCCGGTTGAAGTTGCTGGTGAGCGGATGGTGGCCGTTCCCTGCACGAAAGACGTCGAAGTGGAATGCTGGGAATGCGTCGCCGTGAAGAAGACGGTGGATGTCCAGGTTCTGGCCTATCAGGATGTCGAAGTGGACGGCTACAAGTGCGTTCCGGTCGAAGAGGAAGTTGATGTTCAGCTGACCAGCTGGAAATGTGTCCCGGTGCAGGTTCCCTGCTACAAGCGTCACCGTTGCCACTTCCGCGCTCGTCGTTGCTGCTGCGTGCCGTGCTGTGCTCCGGCTTGCAGTGCTCCCGTTGCGGCTTCCTGCGGTTGCTAAGTATTGCCAGGCAGTTGAATACTGCTGAATCCTTGACCCGCTCTCTCTGAAAATCCAATTTCAGGGGAGCGGGTTTTTGCATTTCTTTTCAAGATACTGCCATACCGGTTTTCGTTTGAATTTCCGTTTCGCGAGAACCATTTCTTACGTAATTTTAAGATCTTGTAAAGAATTCTTGACATTCGTTTTCCCTGCGAGTATAATGGAACCTGGTTTTGGTTTCCCTCAAAGGCCATCCCTTTTCACCTTGATGAGAGTTTAAAGGAGTATTTGGATGAACGCGTTTCGTTTTTTGCTTTGCCTGAGTCTGTTTTTTTCATCGACGCTTCATGCGGAAACAACCATTCAGCCTGTGTCGGGGGCCGAGCGTGTCCCGGTACGACGAGAATTGCTGGGGGTCAACCAGCTTCATTACGGGAAGGACAGTTACGGTTTTCTGCTTCCCGGCACGAAGTGGGTGAATCCGGAGATGGTGGCGATGTTGCGCGAAATTGGGGTGAAATCGATGCGTTATCCAGGAGGCTGCGGCGGAACGCACAACTACGATTGGCAGCGGAGTGCCGGGCTGAAGGGGAGCTATTCGGGGCTGGGACTGATGGAATTTCTGCGGGTTTGCGAGGAGATCGGGGCGGAGCCGATGTTGGGGATTTCGGCGTTTCGTGGTTCTCCAGAGGAGGCGGCCGCGTTTGTGGAGTTTTTGAACGCTCCGAACGACGGCAGGCACCCGTGGGCGGTCGAGCGGGCACGGCTGGGGCATCCGGAACCGTTTGGCGTGCGGTACATTGAGTATGGCAACGAAACGTACCACGGCAACCACTACGTTCAGCCTAACACGCAGGTTTTGGCGTCGGCGTATGCGCAGAACTACTTGAAATTTCGTGCCGCGATGAAAAAGGTCGATCCCAACATTGCATTGGGCGTGGTGCTGGGGCCGGGGCACTGGAATCGGGACGTTTTTCGAGGTATCGGGAACGATTTTGACTTTGGCATCGTCCACCATTACCAGAGAGTGCGGCAGACGGATAGGTTGGAATACGCTCAGAATTTTGCCGTGTGGGAGGGGCTGCAAAAGGAGAAAGAGAGGGCTTTGGCGTACTGTCCGGCGGAAAAGCGGGATTCCGTACGGCTGGCGCTGACGGAGTTCAACACGACGTTTGCCGAGCACAAACACCTGACGTCGGCGTTGGTGAATGCCGAGGCGTTGTTTTACCTCTGCCAGGACGCGTCGTTCTTCTCGGCCCAATATTGGCAGTTTGTCAACGAGGGGTTTGGCATGGTGCGTGGTGCATCGGGGAATTTCGTGAAGCGGCCCAATGCGTTGATGTTTGCGCTTTTCTCCCGCTCTTTGCTTGACGACGTGGTTCCGCTGGAAGTGTCCGGACGCAAAACGCCAACGGCGGCTGCGGTGGAATCCGTCGAAAAGACCGACGACCGACAGGTTCCCGATTCGGAAGATTTTCAGAAGAACCTTTTCCAGAATCGCGTGTGGAAAAACCACGACCGGCCCAATCGTTCGGTGATGGAAAAGTCGCCGGACGATGTGCTGACGGTTCATTTTGTAACCGACGAACCGTATAATTATTACCATGTCGCCGCATGGACGAGTACACCTCCGTGGAAGTCGGTCGTGTATCGCCTCACGGCGGAAATCCGAACCGAGGGGATGGAACAGACTGCCGGCGGGGCGTTGGAGTTGGGCGACGGTCGCGGCTTTAGCAAAACGCATTCGGTCGCCGCAACGGAGAGCATTCTTTCCGACGAATGGACGCCGGTCACGGTGGATTATTTTCCGCTTCCCGATACGCGTTCGCTGGAGTTGAAAGTGCGTCGTTTTTCCGGCGGAGGCAAGGGACGGATTCAGATTCGGAAGATTCGTGTCGTTCCGGTGCTTTTCGAGCCGAAAGCCAAGCCGGTAATTTCCGCATTGGGTACCGTGTCGCGGGACGAATCGCGGTGGGCGGTGCTTTTGGTGAATCGCTCGTTTGAGCCGGAAACGACGACCTTCACGGTACGTTCCAAAGTCACGCGTGTGGAAGCCGAAGCGTTGACGGCCGACGCCCCCTTTGCCACGAACGAGGAATCGCCCGATGCGGTGCGGATCGTGCCGCTTGACGCGACGTTTTCCGGAAATACCGTGCGTGTCGTCGTTCCCCCATTTTCCCTGGTCGGCGTCCGGGGAGAATAACGGTTCCTGATAAAATATTAAGGAACTGCTGAACAAATCCCTGATTCTGACACACGTCGCCCCCATTAGCGAAAATTAAAGGGTAGAACCTCTTTCGTCAACTCCAGCGGAGGAAGCGGCGATTCCAAAACCCTGGCCGACATATCGGATATTTGAGGAAGGTAAACGCCTTCCGTGGTGGGCGTATACGGAGGGGTGGGCGTCCTCGCCCACCCTATACGAAAAGTAAGAGGTTTGGGTGGGCGAGGACGCCCACCACTCCGGAAAGAATTTATGGCTGAACATCGACACAAATATAAACCAAAGCATTTGCCGCACTGGGATTTCGGCGAGGTAGCACAAACGATTACCTATCGGCTGGCAGATTCCCTTTCCCAGAACGAATACGAGAAAATATTGACGGAATTAAACTCCGTTCCACCTGAACAACAGAGCCTTTACAAGCGTACACGAATCGAGAACTGGCTCCATCAGAATCGTTATGGAAGCTGCTGCCTCAACAATCCCGAAGCGGCAAAAATCGTCATTGATGCGTGGTATTTTTATGCCGGAAAACGATACGACCTTT
>JAUNBJ010000157.1 GCA_030535245.1 Planctomycetia bacterium
GTGGGCGGGGACGCCCACCCCTCCGAAAACTTTTAGACTAATATTGTTTATTTTTTGGACACAACACTACGCTCACTACGTTCGCTAAATATTTTTTTCCTTTCCATTTCTTTTCCTTTTTTCCATTTCTTTCGTACCTGGCCCCTGTAAAATGTGCACGAAACATGGTAAAATCAAAAAAGATAAAATATTTCCACTATTTTTGGAAAATCCCCTGCATTTTTTTCTGAAAGGTTACATATTATAAGGATAGAAAACACTCCACAAAGACTTCTTAAAGGAGAACCTCATGAAAAAGATTTTGACGCTGCTGTTATTGTCAATCCCCTGCCTGATTTTCGCGGAGGAAGCGGTACGGACATGGAAATCGAAAACGGGGAAAACGATCATCGAAGCGAAATGGGATTCCGAGAAAGATTCCGATCCCGAGACGGTATTTTTGCTCAAGGGAAAGAAGCGATATAAGATTCCGATGAAGAATCTGTCGGAAGAGGATCAGAAATACGTTACCGACGGGCGAGCGAAAAAGGCACAGCGTGGGGGTGAGGAAGATTTCGGGCTGGAGGAAGTGACGGACGAAAAGCCGAAAAATCCCCTCCTGTTCGAGATGCCGAAGGCGAGGAAGTTCGCGTTGCTGGTGGGGGTGACGGATTACGCGGAGATGAGCGGGCTGACGTGCTGCGTGAAGGATATTCATGCGATTCGTAACCAGCTGATCAAACTGGGGTTCAAGGAAAACGATATTTACACGCTGGAATCGGGGAAGGCGGCGAAAGAGTTGCCAACAAAGAGAAATGTTCTCGAACGGCTCGATTTGGTGCTGGGGCAGGTGAAGGTGGGGGATATGGTTTTCTTTGCGTTTGCGGGGCATGGGGCCGAAACGGGGAGGGAGCAGTATATCTGTCCCATGGAGACGGAACTTGATAATCTGTCCGAAACGGCCGTCCCGATTCCGCTCATTTTGGAGAAGCTGGACGCGTCGGACGCTCGGTTTAAGTGGCTGGTGGTGGATGCGTGTCGGAACAATCCGTTCAACCGGCGTGTGTCGGGGGCGACGACGCTTCAGGGGATCGACGACCCGCCGAAAGGGGTGCTGCTCCTTCAATCGTGCGGCCAAAACGAGTACAGCCATGAAGACCCCAACCTTGGGCAGGGGCTTTTCACGGCCAGTTTTGTCGAAGCTCTCTCCGGCAAAGCGGACATGAATCAGGACGGCACCCTCACGCTGATGGAGGTCTGCTCCTACACGACGGAAGCGACGAATCGCCGTGCACTCGACCTTTTCCGGAAGTACCAACGCCCCTACCTCAACGGCGACGTCACTGATTTCGTCCTCACCGAAGACCTGAAACGCCCCAAAGCTCAGCAATTCCATGCCGAGGCGCTGGAGCTTTTCGAGAAGGAAAACTACACCGAAGCGAAAGCGAAAATTTCCGAAGCGTTGAAACTCTACCCGCAGGATGCGGAATACGCACGATTGGATAGCACGATTGAGCGGTTCTTGAAAATGGCGGCGGAGCAGGAACGTCTTGCGAAAGAGAAGGCGGAGGCGGAGCGGAAGGCCCGTGAAGCGGCGGAGTTGGCGAAAAAGGAACAGCAATCTTCGCCGTACGGTTCGCAATATCCCGACATTCCTGCCGGACGTCGGGTGAATATCTCCACATCGCAGGAACTTCACGACGCGTTGGACGACATGAGTTTAACGGATGCCGTCCTTGTCCTGGCAGCGGGGACGTACAATCTGTCGGATAAGTTCTTCATCGACGGCAGAAACCTTTCCATCTACGGCAATCCGGCGAATCCGCAGAGTGTGAAAATCCGTTTTGCAACAGGTGAGTATTGGGGTTTCATAGGCGGCAGTCGCGGAAGCGTCGTCGGCGTGGATGTTGTTGGGTACTATGGGATATTTATTACAAATTCAGGTACCTCCATGACGCTGCGAAATTGCGTGTTCCATGATTGTAAAAAGAGTGGAATTTTCCTTTATGGTGGTGCCCGTGCCGATGTGCGGGACTGTGAGATTCGGAATAACAAAGATACTGGGGTTTGGTGTCAATCCGGTGCGACCGGAACCTTCCGAGGAAACCGTTTGAGCGGAAATAGTAACGGGGACTGGTACATTAGTGACTGCACCATCACACGTACGGGAAACACGCCGAATGAATGACGCTTCCGCAGGTTTGACCACGAGCCGTGACCCGGTACGACCGGGAGCGGCCCGTGGGGGGGCGGCAACTACCGTTTGGTGACGCAACGCCAGCCGTGGGATGGTGCCATGTTCAACGCGTGCGGAGCAAGAGCGGCATGTCGCTTACAAGCACCGCTTTGAGGGTGGTTTTCCCATTTTCCACCTTATATTTCAGTGTCTGCCGCGTCCCGTTGGCCGGCTCCATGGCGACCACCTCCCGAACCTCGAACGGCAGCGTGATGTCCACCGGAACTCCGGGGGTCGTGTCGCTTGCCTTTCCGGCAAACCAGAGGGCCAACGCGTGGCCGTCCGGAAGGTCAAATGCAAACGTCCGCAGCTTTTCAAGGGCAGGAACCTCCGCCACCCACGCGGCAGGCTGGAAATTCTCCATCTGCGTCGCCAGATTCCGAACCACGTAATACGCCGCTTCCGGCTGGAGCGTGGTCAAAGGGTCGGTATCGACCGTGCGTCGGAACAGGCTCAAATCCAGAGCGCCATAAAACGGATTGTTCATCTCGCAAAAAAACGACGGCATTCCCAAACCGGTGTCCTGCACGTACATCTGGGCGGTGTATTTGGCTTTTTCCATCTCCGTGGCGCGAACCTTTCCCCGCCAAAGTCGTTTTTGGTCGATTTCGAGAAAATCGGGGTAGTTGTACGACATATTCCATTCCGTAGCCATGAAATCCCCCCGAAAACCGAGATTTTGTGCCCATTTTTTCAGGGCGCGGACATCCTCGGCATAATGGAGAAAAGACTCCGATTCCGGGTCGGGCTGGTAGTGGGGGTGCCACGAAAGAACATCGACCAGGGGAATCAACGCGGCAAAAACACGGGTTCGCGGGTCGTTTTTCCACGCGTCGCCCTGCCAGTTTCGGCAGCCGGTGGGGAAACCGGAAGTGGAACCGACAAGGATTTTCGCGTCGGGAGCCAGACGGCGGATGATGGGGATCGTCCGTTTGGCAAGCGTTACGTAATGTTCTTCGTCCACCGGCCCACCCCAGTAAAGCGGGATGTTCCATTCGTTCCAGACCTCAAAATATTTCACCCGGTCGCGGTATTTGGTGACGATAAACGCGACGTAACGATCCCATGCGGCAAGCGCCTCCGGCGTGACGGGCGGCGGCGGGGAATCGTAGTACCACTCCCAGAGCTGCGGGAACGGGCGGGGGGATTTCGCGTCCGGAGCGTAAAGCCGATTCCCAAAATTCAGGCACATCACGATGTTCAACCCCATGTTTGCCAACTCGGTAATGGCGGCGTCGGTCATCGGATCGACTTCGAGCGTCCCTTTGACTTTTTCCACTTCGTGCCAGTTGATCGGGTCGTCGTGGTAGCCGATACGAACCCACTTGAACCCCGCGTCGCCATGGGCGGGCCAGAGCGTTCGCAGGAGATCGATTTCGTTTCGCCCCTGTTCGGTGGAGCTTGCAAGGATTCCCGTACCGGAAGAAACCAGCGCCGTGTTGACGTTTTCCGTATCGTAAATTTCCAACTCCCCGATGGAAAAGGCGTATCCAAACTGCTCGACGTATTCCGTGGAAAGTGCCGTCACCCGCACCGATTTGGCCGCCACCGGGGCAAACGACGCGACCCATTCCGGCGTGCCGTCGGTTTCCCCTTCGTAAAGCGTCTGCCACGTGACGTTATCGCGGGACGCCTCGATTTTCACCCTCGGCGGCATTCCCTGGCCCACTTCCACGCACCCGGCCTGCGGGATTTTCGTCCAGGCGGGGCGGACGTACCCTTTCGGACGCTCTTTCAACACGACTTTGTGAATCGTTTTTTCCCGTGGAAAATCCAGTCGCACCCATGCCGGTTCCGCGTCGGGCAGACGTTTTCCCCGGCTCATCCAGCAGGTTTCAACGTCGCCGTCGATCAGGTGGATGGGTTCGCACGGCTGGTAATCGTTCGTTCGGGAACGGGGCATCCCCGACGTGTTGATTCCAATCCCATTCCACGTAATCTCCGACGATTTCTTCGGACGCACCTTTTCCAACCGGTTCGTGTTTCCCTGCTGAAGCGTTCTGATTTCCAGCAAATCCGGAGCCTGCCCGTAAATCCACGTTTTGCCGAATCGCACGACCGGCTCGCCGTTGCAGCGTGTCTGTTGCGTGGGCGGGTCGCTTGTGAGAAACGTTTCGTCCGCGTAAAGCCCAAGCGCCATCAATACTACAATACCAGGAAAAAACAACCCTTTTCGCATCCGGTTCCTTTCTAAAATCTTTCGTAATGAAACGGGTCACAGCATTTCTTTTCCCAGATTGTAAACGATTTCCCCACCTTACGCAATCGGGGCAGAAAGAATTAAAGCGTGCGATTTCCGGGTGCGATCAAACTTCCTTGCGAGTTTGGGCAAGATGGGGTGATTCCCCTCTTTTCAGAGGGGTGGCAGCCGTAGGCTGACGGGGTGTTTCGCCCAGGGAAAGCGTTCCCCACTTCGGAACTACCCCCCGCCCTGACGGGCGTACCCCTTCAAAGAAGGGGAATTCGTACGGCATGCAGAAAGTTTGATCGCACCCAGCGTGCGATTTCCCCGCCATTTGCGTTTTTGCTTGACAACGCGAATGGTCTATGCTACAATTCAATCCATGATGGAATCTCTGCGGAGTTTGGTTTTTAAGATGTTGCTGAAAGGAAATTCAATGAAATGCTCCCTCGGTTTTTTGCTGACAATGTTGGCTGCGTTTCCGCTTATGGCGGAGGATGCGACGGTGGTCTTTCGGATGAAGGATGGAACGGAAATATCCAAAACGTTTCCGCTCGTGGAAAAAGAAGGTTTCGCCCTGCTGGAAATAGCTCCCGAAGCGGTGCCGGAGAAAACGGATCGGGTGGAAGTCCATCATCCCTGGGCCACTGCCAGGGCAGGGGAGCCGGGATTTTATGTGTTCTGCAACGGTCTGTACGGGGAGTTTCTGCCGCGTGAAAAAGATCAGACGTATAAAAACACGCAGGTCATCATGCCGACGTTCGGGGTGAAAACGCCACGAGGGGCAATGGCCGTCATCCTGACGGGAATGCGATACGAGTCCCAACAGTGGGTGGAATACAAAGAGGGACGTTACCGCCTGTTTCCGGTGTACGTGCTGGACGAGGAAAAGCCGTACGCGACGATTGGGATTCAGTTCCATCGATTGGGGGAAAACGCAACGTATGCCGACATGGCGAAAGTGTATCGGAAGTACCAGCTCGATCGGGGGGTGGTGCGACCGCTTTCGGAACGGATGAAAGAGCGTCCGGAGCTGGCGTATGCGGCGGGAGCCGTGGAGGTACGGATTCGGCAGGGTTGGAAGCCGGTACCGTCGCCGGTGGGAGAGCAGACGCCGGAGAACGAACCGCCGATGAAGGTGGCCGTCACGTTCGACCGCTGCCAGCAGATCATCGACGCATTCCAGAAAGAAGGAATCAAGCACGCGGAATTTTGTCTGGTGGGATGGAACAAAAGCGGTCATGACGGGCGTTTTCCGCAGCTTTTCCCGGTGGAACCGAAACTGGGTGGCGAGGAAAAATTGCGTGAAACGATTCGCAAAGCGCGGGATTTGGGATATTTGATCGTCGGACACACAAGCGAGTCGGGAGCGTATCGCATTGCGGCCGACGCGGGGCGTTGGGACGAGAATTACCTCCTCATTCGCAAAGGGGGCGTGATCAAGTCGTTGCGGACGTGGGGGGGCGGAAACGTGTACCATACGTGTCCGGAAGCGGTTTTCAAGCGATTCGCCCACGAGGATTACCCGCAGTTACGGGATTTGGGATTTCGCGGACTGCATTATATCGACGTCTATTCCACCGTCAACCCGCGAACATGTTATTCGACGGAACATCCGCTGACGAAAGAAGGGTTTGCCGAGTGGACGAACCGGTTGTTCGCGTATGCCGGGGAAGCCCTGGGGGGCGTCGGTTCGGAAGGGGGGTATGATTATTGCATTTCCCATCTGGATTATGGGCTGTATATTTCGTTTCTCGATCCGGCGACTCAAAAAGACGACCCGACCCGTGACAAGCGGTACGCCCCTTCCAAAACACTTCCGCCGCTGTGCGACCGACATACCCCGTTTTGGCAGATTGTGTACCATGGGATCGTGCTGTACAATCCGTTCACGCACACGACGAATTACACGATCAAAGACCCGATTTACCGCCTGAAGCTGGTGGAGTATGGCGGGCGTCCGATGTTCTATTTTTACTCGTCGTTTTTAAGCCGTGGAAGCAACTGGATGGGCGATCTCGATTTGCATTGCGGAACGGACGAGGAACTGGCGGCGTCGGTGTCGAAAATCCGCGAGGGGTACGAGGAGTTTGAGAAGCTCAAGTTCCTCCAAACGGCCTTTATGGAGAATCATGAAATGCTGGAGCCGAATCTGTTCTGCACGACGTATTCCGACGGCACACGCGTGGTATGCAACTACAACGACGTGCCAAAAACCTGTGCGGGGCAAACGATTCCGGCAATGGATTACGTGGTGATTCGGCGACCGTAAAAGATCGGAACGTCGGATTTTAAAAAAGAATGCGTATCTTTACGAATTTTTTACAATCGCATAATATTTCCCTGACATTCATCGGTTACACTTGTCCTTCGTAAGATTCAGAGGACGTCTGCGGTGGAAGTCCCGGAAATCGATTTTACGAAAGGATACCTATCATGAAACAGAATGGAAATGCACGCGTTGTCACGATTCTCGCCCTGGGCCTGGTTTTGGGGTTGGGAACGCAGGTTTTCGCCGATTATGAACCCGCGCTTTACCGTGCGGCCAAGCGTGGCGACCTGGCCAAAGTCCAGCAGTTGATCCAGCAGGGGGCCAAAGTTGACGAGGAAACCGACGACGGAGAGACGGCCCTTCATGGTGCTGCCGAACGTTCCCGGGTGGAGGTGGCTCAGTTCCTCCTGGAAAAGAACGCCTCTGTGAATGCCGTCGATGAGGATGGCGAAACCCCGCTGCATCTTGCTGCGGAGGGGCGAAGCCTTGAGATGGTGCGGTTGCTCGTTGAAAAGGGAGCGGACATCCATGCCGTCAACGATGAAGACGAAACGCCCCTGCACTTTGCCGCCGACGACGGGACGCTGGAAATCGTTCAGTTCCTCGTCGAAAAGGGGGCCGATGTAAACGCACGGGACGAAGATGGCCGAACCCCGTTGGAGGTTGCGGAAAAGGAGCGTCGTAACGACATCGCGGATTTTTTGAGGAACCGGAAGTAAGGGATATGGGGGATATAAAATCATATTCCTCATAGTAAAAAGTTTTGGGAAGTGGGGTCTGGGGAGGAACCTCTTTTTCAAAAGGGTTCCTCCCCAGAGGTTGGAAGCGTAATAGTTAAAACTACCGAGCTTCCAGCCTTTTGAGAGGAAACATTTTTGAAAAATTGTTTCCTC
>JAUNBJ010000158.1 GCA_030535245.1 Planctomycetia bacterium
CCCACCCCTCCGTAGATATTGCCATAATTTATAAGAGGGACGGAACACTAGGGGACTTTAGCCATTTTACCATACGGGGGAGGGGATTTCAAGTGTTTTTATTCCTGATATAATAAAATCATAAAGAATAGCGTCATTTTATCCTCAAATTGTCACGTCACCCGTCAGGAGATATTTCATGTCTGAACTCTCGTTGAAAAAAAATCCGTACTTCTCCGGCCGCAAAGGGCCGATGGTTCTTATCGTCATGGATGGAATCGGTATCGGCAAACAGGACGGTTCCAACGCCGTTTATCTGGCCAAAACGCCAACGCTGGACATGCTGTTCAACGCCAAACTCTACACCCAGCTTCAGGCCCATGGCCGCGCCGTCGGGCTTCCCAGTGACGACGATATGGGGAACTCCGAAATCGGTCACAACGCACTGGGGGCCGGACGGGTGTTCGACCAGGGGGCCAAACTGGTGAACCGCTCAATCGAAACGGGAGCCATGTACCAGGGCGAATGCTGGAAAAAAGCGGTCGCAACGGCTCAGGCAGGGGGAACGCTCCACTTCATCGGACTGCACTCCGACGGAAACGTTCACTCGAATACCGCCCAACTTTACGCCATGCTCCGGGAAGCGGCGAAAGAAGGGGTGAAAAAATGCCGCGTTCATATCCTCCACGATGGTCGGGATGTGCCGGAAAAATCGGCGCTGGTGTACATCGAAGCGACCGAGAACGTGCTCTCCGAAATCAACACCACGTTCGGGGCCGATTACAAAATCGCCAGCGGCGGCGGACGTATGATTACCACCATGGACCGCTACGAAGCCGATTGGCGAATCGTGGAACGGGGCTGGCACGCACATGTTCTGGGACAGGCACGTCCGTTTGCCAGTGCTGCCGACGCCGTAAACGCCATGTATGCCGAAAGCGATAAAGCGGTAGACCAATACCTCGACCCGTTCGTCGTGGTGGACGCCAACGGCCAGCCGGTCGGAACCATCGAAGATGGCGACGCCGTTGTATTTTTCAATTTCCGCGGCGACCGGGCTATCGAAATCTCCAAAGCGTTTGAGGCGGGCGACGATTTCCAGAAATTCGACCGCGTACGTGTCCCCAAAGTGTTCTACTGCGGTATCATGGAATACGATGGCGACCTGCACCTTCCCCAAAACTTCCTCGTCAACCCGCCCGAAATCGACCGCACGTTCTGCGAGTACCTCTGCGCGGAGAAAATCTCCATGTTCGCCATCAGCGAAACGCAAAAATTCGGCCACGTGACCTATTTCTGGAACGGAAACCGCTCCGGATACATCGACCCGGCCTGCGAAAAGTACGAGGAAATCCCCTCCGACCGGATTGAGTTCGATAAAAAACCGCTCATGAAAGCCGAAGAAATCATGCAATGGACCGACAACGCCCTCAAAAGCGGGAAATTCCGCTTCGGTCGTCTCAACTTCGCAAATGGCGATATGGTAGGACACACCGGGAACCTGGAAGCAACCATCGTCGCGGTCGAAAAGGTGGACGCATGCGTGGCCCAGATTCTCTCCATCATCAAAGAACTGGACGGCATTGCCATCGTCACCGCCGACCACGGCAACGCCGACGAAATGTGGACGGAAAAGAAAGGCGTGCGTACCCCCAAAACGTCGCACACGCTAAACCCCGTTCCTTTCTGCATTTACGACCCGACCTACAACGGGGAGTACCAAATGGCCAACGTCGAAAATCCAGGACTCGCCAACGTCGCCGCCACCGTGCTCAACCTCCTCGGCTTTGAAGCCCCCGACGATTACCGCCCCTCCCTGGTGACGTTTCAATGAACAGTGAACAGTGAACAATGAACAGTGCTACCGCACCGAGTGTACCGCACTGTTCATTGCTTGTTCATTGTTCCTTGTTCACTGTTTTAACGCATTTGGCGGCGGCTTTGGCGCGTTTGCGGAGTTCGTTTACGTCCGAGTCGGGTTTGTCGTAGGTAACGGCAACCCCCATGCGGCGTTTGACACGTGTGGTCGGTTTGCCGAAAATGCGGATGTATGTGTTTTTGAACATCAACGCGTCCTCCACCCCTTCGTAATCGGGGGCGGTTGTGCTTTCCTCCTGGGCAGGAATGACGGCCGAGGCGCCGGCATGTTCCAGCGTGATTTCGTTGATCGGAAGCCCCAGCACGGCATACAGGTGCAGTTCAAATTCGCTCAGGTTCTGCGTATTGGCCAACGTCACCATCCCCGTATCGTGCGGACGTGGGGAGAGTTCCGAGAAATAGACCCCTTTTTCGTTGGAGATGAAAAATTCCACCCCCCAGATTCCCGTTCCGGTCAGGGCACGTGTCACCTGGTCGGCCATGGTCTGGGCGGCGGCGAGGTGTTCCGGTTTCATCGGCATGGGCTGGAAACTTTCCTGATAATCGCCTCCCACCTGCACGTGCCCAATCGGCGGACAGAAAAGCGTTTTGCCATTTTTCTGCGTCACGGTCAGCAACGTGATTTCGTAATCGAACGGGATAAATTCTTCGATGATGATTTCGTTCAAGTCCCCGCGGCTTTTTGTCGTGGCATACTCCCACGCATAATCGACATCTTCCGCCGAACGTACGGTGGACTGCCCTTTGCCGGACGACGACATCAGCGGCTTGACAACGCACGGGAAACCGATTTTTTCCACCGCTTCCAGCATTTCTTCCTTCGTTTTGGCATAAAAATATTTCGCCGTCTGAAGTCCCAACTCCCTGGCTGCCAGGTCGCGAATGGCACGGCGGTTCATGGTGTAATTCACCGCTTTGGCACTTGGAATGACGGTGATTCCTGCCTTCTCAAAATCGAACAGACGCTCCGTGCGAATCGCCTCAATTTCCGGAACGATGAGGTCGGGTTTGTGTTTTTCCACCGCCGCAGCCAACGCGTCGCCGTCCAACATCGAGAACACTTCGGACGCGTCCGCCACCTGCATGGCCGGAGCACCCGCATAGGAATCACACGCGACCACGTATTGCCCCATCCGTTTGGCAGCAATCACGAACTCTTTTCCCAACTCGCCCGAACCGAGCAGCAGAATTTTTTTAATCATCTTTTTTCTCCTGAAAGCATGACCTGAAAGTATGCCCGTATTGTAATGCGTCCCCCTTGCAAAAGACAGGGGGGGGTAATGAACAGGGAACAATGAACAATGAACAGTGAACAATAATGGGGGAGCCGTGGACGGAGCGAAGCGTAGTCCCGGAAGGGGCGCGAGAGGAATAAACGTTTTTCCTATTCCCCTAGGGCGTTGCCCCAGGCTATTGATATTGCCCCGTTGGGGCATATGGGGGAAAAACGTTTTTCCTATTCCCCTAGGGCGTTGCCTCAGGTTATTGATATTGCCCCGTTGGGGC
The DNA here is from genome assembly GCA_030535245.1 of Planctomycetia bacterium. GTDB lineage: Bacteria > Planctomycetota > Planctomycetia > Pirellulales > Thermoguttaceae > RGIG3701. Next base: position 3,364 of record JAUNBJ010000158.1, read on the forward strand.
ATATGGGGGAAAAACGTTTTTCCTATATCGGGCGACCTAAAGGCCAACGCTAACCTTGCGTATTTTCCCTGCATTTTGCCCAAGGACGCGGTTTTTAGAAGGTGCCATCCCTCTTTTGCCACGACGTCAGGGCGTTTTCGGGAAAAATCGGTAAAAATTTATCGTTTTACAGGGGTTCCCCCTCTGGACAGCGCACGCAGGGATGATAAAATACGGGCACGTTGTTCAATTGTCACCTTTTCCTTTCACTGTTGAGGAGATTCATCATGGAACGTGTTTATAATTTTTCGCCCGGCCCGGCGGTACTTCCCCTTTCGGTTCTTGAGGAAGCCCAGCGCGACCTGCTGGCATTGCCCGGCACTGGTATTTCCATTTTGGAAATCAGCCACCGTTCCAAGTCGTTTCAGTCCATTATCGACACGGCGGAAGCCAACCTCCGCAAACTGATGAACATTCCGGATAATTTCCGGGTGATGTTCCTTCAGGGTGGGGCGTCGCTCCAGTTCGGAATGCTCCCGATGAACCTGCTCAACGGGAAATCTGCCGATTACATCGTTACCGGAACGTGGAGCAAAAAGGCGATGGGCGAAGCGAAAAAAATCGGTTCCATCAACTGCGTCTGGAACGGCAGCGAGACGAACTTCAACCACCTCCCCACGACCGAGGAGCTTCAGGCCAAACTCGACCCCGATGCCGCGTACGTCTATTACACCAGCAACGAAACGATTCAGGGAGTTCAGTTCCCGACGGAACCGGAAGTTGGGCGACCGTTGGTGTGCGACGCTTCCAGCGAGTTTCTTTACAAACCGATCGACTGGTCGAAATATGGCTGCGTGTATGCCTGTGCCCAGAAAAACTGCGGCCCGGCGGGGGTCACTATCGTGGTCATGCGCGATGATTTTGTTGCCGCCAGCCCCGACAATCTCGTGAATATCCTCAGCTACAAAACGATGTCCGAGAACGGTTCCATGCTGAATACGCCCCCCTGCTTTGCGATTTACATCTTCAAGCTCGTCACCGATTGGATGCTCAACACGGTCGGGGGTGTGGATAAGATGTATGAATGCAACCAACAGAAAGCTGCGTTGCTGTACGACGTGATCGACCGTTCCAACGGTTTCTATCTCGGACATGCCGAAAAGAACTGCCGTTCGCTGATGAATGTGCCGTTCAAGATGGCCACCTCCGACCTGGACAAACAGTTCCTGGCCGATGCCGCAGCCGAGGGGCTGGTTTCGCTGGGCGGGCACCGTTCGGTGGGTGGGTTCCGCGCCTCCATTTACAACGCCATGCCGTTGGAAGGGGTGCAGAAACTGGCCGCCTTCATGGAAGATTTCATGAAGAAAAACGGGTAAGGAAAAGGGGCCTGGAACCGGGAAAACGACGATGGGGACGCGATGAAAACGCTGCTTTCAGAACTGGCAAAACGGACGGGAGCCACGCTGTACGGAGATGGAAATACGGAAATCTCCGACGCGGCTCCCCTGACACGTGCAAAGCGGGGTTGCATCACGCTTCTGGACGACCCGACAAAACTTTCCCTGCTTGCGGATTGTCCAGCGTCGGCGGTGGTGGTTCCAGCGTCTGGAAAAAAAGGGGCGACCGATGTTTCCATGCTGAACCTCCCGGTTTTGCTGGCGGAAAATGTCCATGCGGTTTTTACGCAGTTGGTCGCCATGTTCCATCCGCCGGTTTCTCGACCCTCCGCCGGAATCCATCCCACGGCGATTCTGGAGGAGGGGGTTCAGCTTGGCGAGGGGGTTTACGTCGGCCCGCATGTGTATTTGGGAAAAAATACGGTCGTCGGTAGGTACTCCTTCATTTATGCGAACGTCTGCGTTCTGGAAGGAACCCGGCTGGGAGAACAGGTCACACTGTTCCCGAACGTCACGATTTACGAGCGGTGCGTCGTGGGCGACCGCTGTATCCTCCATGCGGGAGTGGTGCTGGGGGCGTACGGTTTCGGCTACGATTCGGCAGGCGGAACGCACCAGCTTTCGCCGCAGTTGGGAAACGTGGAACTGGAAAACGATGTGGAGCTGGGAGCCAACACGACCATCGACCGCGGCACGTATGGCCCGACACGTATCGGCGAGGGAACCAAGCTGGATAATCTCGTCATGGTGGGGCACAATTGCCAGATCGGGCGTCACAATCTTCTTTGCTCGCAGGTGGGCATTGCCGGCAGCACCACGACCGGCGATTATGTCGTCATGGGGGGGCAGGTTGGCGTAGCGGATCATGTGACGGTCGGTTCGCATGTGATTTTTGGAGCGCAGGCGGGCATCCCCAACCATGTTCCTGAAGCGGGTACGTACCTGGGTACTCCTGCCGCTCCGATCAGCGAGATGAAACGTCAGTTCGTCGCTGTCAAGCAACTTCCCGAATATTGGCGAACGCTGAAGAAGCTGGCAAAAGAGGCGGAATCGTAAACGCTGTTGGTTTCGGTTTTCGTCGCGTTTCTTTAGGGCGTCACCTGCGAGCCGTATTGCGGCGTCACATCTGCGGAGACGGCGGGGTTGGTCTGTTTTTGAAGTCCGGCCAGCGATTCGCGAATTTTGGGGTCGTCGCTTTTCGTGGCGGCGAGGGCAAGGACGCGGGCGGCTTCGTCGTATCGCTTTAGCTGGGACATGGCTAGCCCTTCGCGGTAGAGCATTTCGGCGGTTTCCTGACCTGCGGGGCATTTGCTTTTAGCGGCCAGGATGGTTTCCAACGCCCGCTGGGGCTGCTGGTTCTTCAGGTAGCAGTCGGACAGGCAGAGCGGGGCGCGGGATTCTTCGGGATTATAAAAAACGGCCTGGTGGAAGGCGGCGATGGCTTGAGGGAGTTTTCCATCATGCTCGTAAAGTTTTCCCTGCAAGACCCAACCGTCGGCGAGGGAAGCGTTTCGTTTCAGGCCGCGTTGGAGGTTCTTTTGGGCAAGTCCGTATTCTTCGGTTTCGTAGTACATCCATGCCAATTTGACGAACATTTCGGCGGTGGCGTCTTTGTTTTGGGTCGCGCGTTGCATTTGAAGGATGGCGTCTTCGTGGCTTCCGGACTCCCAGAGCAGGTCGGCGAGCAAAACGCGGGCTTCGTAGTTTTCCGGATTGGCTTTAACGGCCAGCTCCAGGCGGGTGAACGCGTCGCTGCGATGATTGGCCTGGAGGGAATCGACAGCTTCCTGGACGTATTGCCGACTGGCAAGCGTGGAGGCCGACGAAACCCCCGTCCGACGCCAGAACTGGCAACCGGAGGAGCAGGCAAGCAGTGTTCCGAGCAGGCTTATGGCGATCTGTCGGAATATTTTTTCACGTAATAATAAGGGAACCATACATTATGATTCATAGCATGTTTCTGTTTTTTTTTCCAGAGCATTTTGGAGGATTTCCCAATCTTCGCGTTAGAAATAAATGTTTTTTTCGTAAAAATCGGCATGAAAGTTTTAAAAAGGCCGTCCAGAGTTGTGAATTTGGGATATTTATGTATTTTTAGTAATTTTTTTTGCCGAAAATACCTGCAACAGGTTGCAAAATATTGGAAACTTGTTAAAATAGGTGTTAGTTTAAGCAATCCACGTAAAGATTGCGTGCTAAACGAAGGTCAAGTTGAGCATAATTCCTACCAGAACCAATTAATAGGAGGATATCAGGAATGCGACAAGTAAGTAGATTTTCCGTTGTTTGTGCATTGGCCGCTGTGGTGATGTTTGCGACCGTTAACTCGGTGTCGGCCGGTCGCGCGTGCTATCGTCCCGTTCAGGCTTGCGATCAGGTATGTGAAGAAGCCGTTCCGGTTCCGGCCTGTTGTGCGGCAGTTGAGAAGGTTGCCCTTCCGGCGGCGGAAGCATTCCCGGCAGTTCCGAAGACAGAAGCTGCTGCGCCTGCTGCTCCGGCACCGGCTCCAGAAGCTGCACCGGCTCCAGAAGCTGCCCCTGCGGCACCCGTGGCTCCAGCGGCGGCACCGACGCCTGCTCCGGAAGCGGCCCCTGCGGCCCCTGCGGCTCCGGAGATACCTGCGGCACCAGTTACGCAAGCGGAACCGGCTCCGGAAGCCTCTGCGGTAGAGGAAAAAGCGGCTCCGGCTCCGGCGGAAGCTGCGGCCACTCCGGAGGAGGAATCCAGCGACCTGCCGTCGATTGCTCCGGCGGAGGAAGAAAAAGCTGAAGAAGCGGCTCCGG
>JAUNBJ010000021.1:0-36814 GCA_030535245.1 Planctomycetia bacterium
TCATTGTTCACTGTTCATTGTTCATTGTTTCCGGGGGGGGTTGATGAAAATGGGAAACGTGGTAAATTATGTCAAGAATTTTTTATCCATTGAAAGGAGATTAAATCATGTCCAAACCGCAGCATGAAGTAAAAAAAGCGAATCATGGAAAGCGTCCCGCTTCGTCCCAGGCCCGAAAAGCCAAGCGTCACCAGGTCAAGACCTGAGTTCGCGACTCGGTTTTTTCCGAAGCCTGCGGCTTTTTTCGTGATTCTGTAAGGTTGACATGGGGGGCAAATATGCTCCCTGTTGTCGTTTTTGCGAGGGTATCTTCTTCATTTAAGGAGCTTTTTCATGGGAAAGCAACCATCGATTCTCGATTTCTCCACAACCGATTTAAGTAAGGAGATCGCTTCCAAAGAGGAAATTCGCAAATACAACTCCCAACGATTCGAGATGGAAATGCTGGACGGAATTTTGTACGAGGATTCCAAAACACGCGTTTGCGTGGCGTACCAGGACGTTTCGAGCGACGCGTTCTGGGTGCGTGGACATATGCCGGGATTCCCGCTGATGCCGGGGGTGCTGATGTGCGAATGTGCTGCGCAGGCGGCCAGTTACGTGGCGAGTAAAGAAGTCTGCCTGCCCGAAGATTATATTGTGGGACTTGGCGGGCTGGACGGCGTGAAAATTCGTGGTTCTGTCCGTCCCGGCGACCGGTTGTTGGTGGTCGCTCGGTTGGAGAGTGTGCGGCACAACACGCTGCTGGTCTCTTTCGAGGCGGTCGTCAACGGCGAGGTCGTGGCGGAAGGGAAAATCCGGGGGATCGGTTTTCGCAAGGAGTAGCCCTTGTTTTTTCCATTTGCAATTGACGCGGAACGGCTGACGATTTGGCCGTTTGTAACGTGGATTCTGGTGGCGGTCAACGTGCTGGTATTCGCGGCGACGTTTCATCTTTCTCCGCTCCAGCAACAGTGGGTGGTCTGCCAGTACGGTTTTCTCCCGGCGCGTCTGGGGCAGCGTACCACGGACGGGCCGATGGCGGTACCGGTCGAGTTCAAGGGCCGCGACCCGGACGGAAAACCGCTCACGCTGCGGGGAACGGTTTCCCTGCCCCCTTCGACTTCGAGAACGGCGTTTTCGTTTTTCACGTACATGTTCCTGCATGGCTCGTGGATGCACCTGCTTGGAAACGTCTGGTTTTTATGGCTTTTCGGGCGACTCATTGAGGAGCAGTTGGGACATACCCATTTCTTGCTGTTTTACCTGTTGGGGGGCGTTTTGGCGGCGGTGGCACACTGGGCGGTGATTCCCTCGGACATGCGTCCGGTCGTGGGAGCCAGCGGCGCCGTGGCGGCCATCCTGGGTGCGTTCGCGGTGCTGAAACCGAAGGCCCAGGTCAAAACCCTGGTTTTTTTACTGGTATATTTTACAGACATCGAGCTTCCCGCCCTGTTGTTGCTGACGCTCTGGTTTGTCGGGCAGGCGGTTTCAGGATTGGGAATGTTCTCCGGCTTTTCCTTTCTGGCGTCGGCGGCGTCCAACGTGGCGTGGTGGGCGCACGTAGGAGGTTTCGTGGCCGGAATCTGGATCATGCTCGGTTGGCTTCGTTGGAAAGAAGGAACCCCTCATGCCTCGTCGCACCCTGCGGAAAATTGACACGACGCTGGATTATTCCCGGCATTTATACACGTTGGAACAGCTCCCCAAACCGTGGGACACGGCGGCCCTGTTCCCCAACGCCGATGCACCGTTGGAGGTCGAAGTCGGCAGCGGGAAGGGGCATTTCCTGCACGACGTTTCGCAGGCCCACCCCGAACGGAATTATCTGGGAATCGAAATTGCGAAAAAGTACGCTGCGTATTGCGCCGCGGCGCTTATCCGTGATGGAATCTCCAACGCCGCCATGGTGGCGGGGGATGCGCTGCCGCTTTTCAACGAGCTTTTCCCTGCAAACTCCCTGGCGGCAGTCCATGTCTATTTTCCCGACCCGTGGTGGAAAAAACGTCACCGTAAACGCCGCGTCATGCAAATGGAATTGGTGCGGCGGTGCGAATGCTGCCTGATTCCCGGCGGAAAACTCCATTTCTGGACCGATGTGGAGGAATATTTTCAGACGGTTATGGCGATGATGGCGGCGGAATCGGTGCTCCGGGGGCCGTTCGACCCGATGGCCGACGAATCGACCTGGCGAACCCATTTTGAGAAACGTACCCTTTTGGAAGGACGCCCCGTATTTCGGTCGTATTTCGTGAAGGATGGCTCATGATTGTCCGAAAATACACCGCCAGCGACCATTTTTTGTTCTGGGGATTCACGTTGCTGTGTCTTACCGGAGCCATTTTGGTTTTTTTCCGCCACCCGTCGCAGTCGATTTCCCTGCAATGCCCGTTCCATTTTCTGACCGGACTGTACTGCCCCGGCTGCGGTTCGACACGGAGCCTGCACTACCTGCTTCAGGGGGATGTCGCGACCAGTTTCCGCTACCAGCCGCTGATGTTTCCAACGCTATTGATTTTGGCAGTGCTCTACGCGCAGCAGGCGTTGCTCGCGCTTTTCGGAAAGACCTTCACCCTACCCGGCGCACGGCTTCTGGGACAAATCGTGTTGATCGTGGTCGTGGTTTATTTCGTTCTCCGGAATCTGCCGCTGGCATGTTTCGACTCCCTGCGACCGATTCCGTGAGAAAACGAAAGGGAAACTCGTGAATCACGACCCCTTGGCAACTTCGGCGGCAAACTGAATCAGGATGTTCAAAAAACAGCCCAAAATCCCCAAAAGCAACCCGACAACCAGGCAGGTTTTGGCGGTTTTCGCGGCCCGCATTCCTTCTTCGTAACGTCCCAATTGCGCCGCACTGTTGGCTTTCAGAGCGTACACCAGCCCCGCAACCCCCAATGGCAAACAGCAGCAAACCGTTTCCAAAATGGCCCAGACCATATAGTTCGGAATGGGAGCCGGCACTGGCGGCGGCATCTGCGGCATAGCGTGGGGAGGGACTTGCGGCCCGGTACCCGGCAACGGCGGCGATGGAATAGGATATTCCGGATTCAACGGCGGAAGGGAATCCCCTCCAGGAAAATCAGGATTCTGCGACATGTTCTTCTCCTTCTACTACAAATCTCCATTGGCTACCGCAAGTCCGATCGCTAAAGCGATAAACGCGAGATACAAAAAAATCACCAACGCCCAACCCACGATCCCGACAATCAGCCAGGTTTTGGCCGACTTCGCCGCTTGCAGTGCCTCCGCAAGATTCCCCATGGCTGCCTGCGTGTTGGCTTTATTGGCATACACCAGCCCCATGATACCACATGGAAGACAACAGAGCACCGTTTCCAGGATGGCCCAAATCATGTAATCCGGAACGGAGGGCGGCATTTGCGGTGGTACGGGCGGAGCTGGCTGCGGCGGTACAGGTGGATTCGGATTCTCAAAGGAACTCATCGTAAACATCTCCTTATAAAAAAGTTTGTAAATAGAATCGCCATTCCAAAAGCAGCAATTGTCAATTATCAATTATCAATTTGCAAAGCTGTCATGGCGTATTCGTATTTGTCATCCGCAGCAATTCCAACTGCGTGCGGATTTCCTCCAGGTTTTTCTCGTTGTATCCCGACCAGACGTAACGAATCACTCCGCCCTGAACGTACAGCAACGTGGGGAAACCAATGCCGTCGATCTGGGTTTTCAAGTGAGGGTCCACCGTCAACGCAATCCCCATCAGGCTGCTGCGAAACGAATCTACCGGATCCCACCAAATTTGGCCGAATTGAAATCCGTTGGCCGTACATGCCTGCCGCACATGACGAAGCAGGGAATCTTTCTGCTGCATTGCCATGTCGATCTGTTCCTGCGTAATTCCCTCCTCCGTATGTTCTTTCGGGGATTCCGTGGAGTAAACCACCGGAATCACACGCATCCTGGTGCTGCGTCCTGCCGCCTGCAACGTGGGGGCCAACGCGTGAAGCATCCGACAGGAATCCGTGCTCCAGGGCGTCCAGAGAATGACCAGGATCGTCTGATCCTCCATTCCGTCCGTCGTTGGGGGGGCCGTAGTTCCCGCCAGCGGTTCCAGCGAATCCACCCCTGAAAGCGGCATGTTCACCAGAAAATGCTTGTCGGAATCGACCCGAAGCATTTTGGGCGCCGCCCAGAAAAACAGCATCGTGAACGCCAGTGCCGCCAATCCCACCCCCACGTTCCGTGCCGTGCTGCTCTGCGAGTTTTCGTAGAGCGCATCCATTTCGGCGGAAGTCAGGGGCATTTGCGGCGTCCTGCTTTCAGAAAATTCCGAACGGCGATCTTCATGGGATGTGGGGGGTTCAGGCATGGTTTTAGTGAATCCGACCTTCCATCGGGCTGGAGGCTGTGGCGTACAGTTTCTTCTCGATACGACCGGCTAAAAACGAAGCACGCCCCGCCTGGCAAGCCAGTTTCATGGAATGGGCCATCTGCACCGGCTCCCGCGCGTACGCAATCGCCGTGTTCAAAAGCACCCCGTCGGCACCCAGCTCCATGGCAAACGCCACGTCACTGGCCACCCCAACCCCCGCATCGACAATCACCGGATAATCCGGGTCGTTTTCCTTCAAATATTCCAGACAAATCCGGATGTTGTTCGGGTTGAGAATCCCCTGCCCCGAACCGATCGGACTGCCCGCCGGCATGACGCTTTTAGCCCCGGCATTCTTCAAACGCCGTGCCGTTATCGGATCGTCCGTCGTATAGACCAGCACCTCAAAACCTTCGGAAACCAGCTGCTCCGTCGCCTGCAACGTCGCTACCGGGTCGGGGAGCAACGTTTTGCCGTCGCCCAACACCTCTAATTTCACCCAGTTGGCTCCGGGGTTGTCCATCTGCGTCAGGATTTCACGCCCCAGACGCGCCACCCGAACCGCATCCTCCGCCGTAAAACACCCCGCCGTGTTCGGCAAAATGGTGTAACGCTTCAGGTCGATGAAATCGAGCATGTTTCGCCCCTGCTTGTCGAACAGACGCTCGCGACGAACCGCCACGGTAATGCACTCGGAACCGGACGCCTCCAACGCTTCCTGCATGACGGGATACGAGGAGTATTTCCCCGTTCCCACGAAAAGACGACTGTTAAAAGTATGCGAACCAATCCGCAATACGTTTTCCATGATAAAATCCTTCTTCAAATAATAAACAGGCAAACGGCGGCAAACAACACCTCAACCGCCCCCCACCAGGGTAACGACCTCGATAAAATCGCCAGCATGAAGAACGAACGTTTCGTGCTCCTGCCGCGTGACAAGTCCACGGTTCACCTCCACCGCGACAAAGGCGTCCGCCAGGTTCATTTCCACCAGCAAATCCCGCACCGTCCGCACCGTTTCGGGAAACGTCCGCAACGTTCCGTTGACGTTTAATTCCATGATACTATTCCTCGTCCACCGATTCTTCCACCACCATCGGAACGACAAAACGATCAATGTGGTAGTACGTTAAAGGTGCCGCGTACGGCGTGTTGCTGGAGAACATCGCCTGATTCCATGGCAAAATATAAACCAGCATGATCCCCGTGTTGACTTCGGTGACATACAGCGCCCCGACCGACGGACGCACTTCTGTCGTCCTTCCCACGATGGATTCGGCTCCTGAGGTCACGATGTACTTCGGCTCCTGCGGCATCTGAATGAGCGGCTGAGCACCCTTTTTCTTGCTGCTTTTTCGGGTCATTTTAGCCGCTTTGTTGTTGAAATACGTAATCGCCTTCTGAAGGTCGGCGTTCAGGTTCCCCTGAAAACGGGACTGGAATCCACTGTTCGGCATTTTGGAGAGCACTCCCGCCGAAAGCATACCGGTCGTCGAATCGATCACCACGACCGCTTCGCTGGCACCATCCACCGGCATGGTGAGGGTGATGTACCCGTCGATCCGGTCACACGCCGCCTGGGCCGTCGGAATCGCCGACTGCGTGTTCCCTTGCAGGCATTTTCCAACCATCAGTCCGGAAAAAATTCCCGTCCCCACAAAAGCCGCCAAAAGCAACACAACATGAATGGCACGAATCTGGATTTTCACTTTTAAAACCTCCTCAAATGGTGGATGAAACATGTTTTTTCCCATTGCTTCTTATTTTACTCCATTCTCCCACAAAAAGAAAGCAGGGGGGAATTTTTTTTGAATCCCCGCTCCTTCCTTTTTTTGGCGGGAGGATTATAATGACGCTCTTTAAGGATGTTCGTTCACCCCTGTCCTACTGGAGACCCTATTCCATGAAATCGAATCTTTCCCGCAGAGTGGCGGCCCTGCAACCGTCGGCGACGTTGGCCATGGCGGCCAAGGCCAAAGAACTGAAAGCCGCCGGCCGTGTCATTTACGACCTGAGTCTGGGCGAACCGGATTTCAACACGCCCGAACATATCCGCAAAGCCGCCCTGGACGCCATGGACGCCGGATACACCCACTACACCGTCGCCAGCGGCCTCCCCGCTCTGAAAGAAGCGGTTGCGAAACATTACACCGCCAAACATGGTCTGAACTACACCGCCGCGAACATCACCATCACCAACGGCGCCAAACATGCCCTGCACAACATCTTCACCGTCCTGATCGACGAAGGAGAAGAAGTCATCATCCCCGCACCGTACTGGGTCAGCTACGCCGAGCTTGTCAAACTGGCCGGCGGCGTTCCGGTGATCGTTTCCACCACACAGGAAAACAACTTCAAACTCACCGCCGAACAGCTTCGCGACGCCTGCTCTGAAAAAACCAAGTGCCTGCTTTTGTGCAGCCCCTCCAACCCCACCGGAAGCATGTACTCCGGCGAGGAATTGGGGCAGTTGGCCGACGTGGTACTGGAAAAAGACCTCTGGGTCGTCTCCGATGAAATCTACGAAAACCTGATTTACGGCGACAATCGGTTCGTCAGCTTCGCCACCGTCCGTCCCGGACTGGAGGAGCGAACCGTGCTTGTCAATGGCGTGAGCAAAACCTACGCCATGACGGGCTGGCGTATCGGTTGGTCGATGGCTCCTGCCGCCGTCGCGAAAAAAATGGCGAGCCTGCAAAGTCAGGAAACGTCGAACCCGTGCAGCATTTCCCAGTACGCCGCGATCGCTGCGCTGGAAGGTTCGCAGCAGTGCGTGGCCGACATGCTGGCCGAATTTGCCAAACGCCGTGACTTCTGCGCCCAACGGATTGCCGAAATCGACGGACTCTCCTGTCCGGTCATGGGGGGTGCGTTTTACGCATTCATCAACATTTCCAAGCACCTGGGCCGTAAATATGGCGACAAAATGATTGAAACCGACACCGACTGGTGCCTGGAGCTGCTGGAAAAGAAGGGGGTCGCCATGGTCATGGGCAGTGCGTTTGGGGCTCCCGGATACGCGCGGGCCAGCTACGCCACCAGCATGGAAAATCTTGAAAAAGCCTTCGAGAAAATCGAGGAATTCCTTTCCTGACGCGGCGGTTTGTTTACGTGTGCCGGAGTTTACGTGCGCCGGAATTGCGTCTGCGGAGAGCCGAAATGCTCAAGGAGCCTTCCAGTTTCGCAGGGGACACCTTCTAAAACCTTCCATGGGTGTCCCCTAAATTGGAAGGCTCCTCTTTCAAGAATAAAAGGAGAATTTATTAGAAACCCGTCTTCCCAATATTGGTTTTTTCTGTTAAAATCAGGAAACGGTGTAAAACGTAACGAATAGTCAAAGATAACACACAAGCCGTGGAAACGTTGCTTTTCGCGGGTGTTTTTTTCGTATAAATTGCTGGATGGGAAGGGATTATGTCCGCAGAGCAAACTTTCGATGCCGGTCTGGTAGAACAGACGAAGCAGCAAATTCGCGCACTTGTAGCCGAGATAACGCAGTTGTCCAAGAGCGACATGCCGGCAGATGAATTCTACACGCAATTCCTTCAGCGGGTCGTGGCGGCAATCGCGGCGACGGGCGGGGTGATTTGGAAGTTTTCGGACGGCGGTGGGCTGACGGTTCAGTGCCAGATGAATCTTCGGGAAACGGGGCTGGGTTCGGACAAGGACAAGATGGCCGAACATTCGCGGTTGCTGTACCATTCGTTGAAGCACCCGGAGGGGTTGATTGTGGCCCCCTACTCATCTTCGCAGGAAGAAAACGGGACGATGGGGAATCCGACGGGGAATCTGATTTTACTGGCTCCGCTGATTACGGAGGTGGAGCTGGTGGGGCTGGTGGAGATTTTCCAACGTCCGGACGCTCCGGCGAACACGCAGAAGGGGTATTTGCGTTTTCTGGTACAGATGGCGGCGTTGGCGGTCGATTTCATCAAGAGCGAGCAGCTGCGGCACTTTGCGGATCGGCAGCTTTTGTGGAATCAGATTGAGGAATTTGCCCGCACGATTCACGAGGGGCTGGATCCAAGGCAGACGGCGTACACGATAGCGAACGAAGGACGCCGGCTCATTGGGTGCGACCGGGTGAGCGTGGCGATACGGCGGGGGAATCGGTGTCGGATCGAGGCGGTCAGCGGGCAGGATTTGTTTGACAAGCGTTCCAACACGGTACGGCTTTTGAACAAGCTGGCAACGGCGGTGGTTTCGGTGGAGGAACCGCTCTGGTACACGGGGGACACGACGAACCTGGCGCCGCAGGTGGAGAAGATCATCGACGAGTATGCCGACGAGTCGCATAGCAAGGCGGTGATTGTGATTCCGCTGATTCCCGAAATGCGGGAGGAGGACAAGGAGGATTACAAGAAGCGTCAGGACAAGAAGAAAAAGCCGCTGGGGGCGTTGATTGTCGAGCAGATAGAGAACAGTGCGATTCAGTCGCGGCTCCGGCAGCGGGTCGAGATCGTTCAGAAGCATAGCACGGTGGCGTTGGAAAATTCGCTGGATCACAACAGTCTGTTTCTGATGCCGGTATGGCGGACAATCGGGCGGTGGTCGTGGGTGGTGAAGGCGCGAACGCTTCCCAAAACGATCCTGGTGCTTCTGGTGCTTTTGGTGGCGATCGTAGCGATGTTTGTTTTCCCGTACAAATTCGAGGTGGAGGCGGAAGGGCGGCTCATGCCGGTGCTTCGGCAGGAGATTTTCGCGAATATCGACGGGGACGTGTCGGAAGTTTTGGTGCATCATGGGGATACGGTATCGGGGCCGGTATACCGACCGGGGGTGCGGCTGGATGAAAAGAAGCGGCCGATTCTGGACACGCAGGTGTCGGGCAGTACGGAGATGCGGGTCATCGACCCGTGGGCGATCATCGAGAAGCAGGGGACGAAACTGGCGACGTTGCGGAACATTGACTTGCGGACGCAGATTGTGAAGTTGAACGGCGACATCAACCGAACGCGTCAGGAGTGTTCGGCAATCGAGCAGATGCTTTCGCAGGAGCGGACGCTATCGCAGGAGGATCGGATTCGTCAGCAGGGGCGGGTTGCGGAACTTCGTCGGCAGCTGGAGGCGTATCATGCCGAGTTGTTTTTGCTTCGCGTGAAGCAGCGGAGCCTGGACGTGTACGCACCGTGCGACGGGGTGGTGATTACGTTCGACGTGCGGGAAAAGTTGACGAACCGTCCGGTGCAGCGGGGGCAGGTGCTGATGGAGGTGGCCGACCCGACGGGCGAGTGGGAAGTGGAATTGTTCATGCCGGAGAACCGAATTGGCGTGATTCGCGAGGCGGAGAAGAAACTGGGAGAGCAATATTCGGAGGGGTTGCCGGTGACGTACATCCTGGCGTCGGCTCCGGAGAAGAAGTTGAAGGGACGCATTAAGGAAATTCACCGGACGGCAGAGGTTCGACCGGAAAAGGGGTGTACGGTGCTTATCAAGGTGGCCATCGACAAAGACGACATTCAGCCCAATATTGGGGCGACCGTCAGCGGCAAGGTTTACTGCGGTGAAAAGCCGATTGGATACGTTTGGTTCTACGACCTGTTCGCGTTTATTCGTCAGAAGATTTTGTTCCGCTGGCTGTAAGGGGAATGGACGAACGCAATCAGGATAAAAAATAACGGACATTGCAAATGAAACGAATTAAATATATTGTACTGTTTCTGTTTTTGGTGGGTGTGGGTGTCGGCGTGTCGTACTGGGTGAAAAACCGGAATGTCGCGACGGTGGAAGCGGCGACGGAAACCGGGGAAGCCCCCGCGTTGACCGAAGGGGAAACCGGGACGGAAACCTTCGTGGAAACCCCGGTCGAGGCACCGGCAGACATCCCGGCAGAAATCCCGGCAGCGGAGATTCCTGTGGAGACTCCGGCGGAAACTCCGGTCGAGACTTCGGCACCGGAGCCGCTCAGTTTCGAGGCGTATTCTCCGGAAAAGGAAGCCGACGCGACCCCGGAAGCAACGGCGACGGCGACGGAATACTCTCCATCGATATTCAGTTCGACCCCGGCGGCTGCGGTAGAGACGACACATTCGACGAACGACACGGGGTACATCACGCTCATCGACGACATTGAAGTTCCGGCCGAGGAGGCGGGGGTACTGGTGGAGTTGAACGTTCAGGAGGGGACGGAGGTCAAGAAGGGGGACACGCTGGCTCGGATTGACGACGACAAAACCCGCATGGCGATGCAGGTGGCGGAGGCGAAGTTGAAATCGGCGCAGCGTCAGGCGAGTAACGACGTGAATATTCGTTATGCCAAGGCGGCCAGCCAGGTGGCGTATGCGGAGATTTTGCAGTCGGAGGAAGCGAATAAAAAGACGACCAACACGGTGACGCAGGCGGAATTGCGGCGGCAGATTTTGTCGTACAAGCAGGCGGAGCTGCAAATCGAGCAGGCGACGCACGAGTACACGTGTGCCAATTTCGCGGTGGAAGTCCAGCAGGCCGAGTTGGATGCCGCGAAGGTGGACGTGAAGAAACGAACCATCTGTTCGCCGCTGGACGGTATCGTCGTGGAGCGATTTCGGAATGCGGGGGAATGGGTCAAGCCGGGCGACCCGCTTTTACGGCTCATTCGGATGGATACGGTTCGGGTGAAATTCCTGCTCGACGCGCAAACGGTTCCCATGGCGGGCATTCGCGGCAAAACGGTACAGGTCACGGTTCCTATCCTGCCGGGCAAAACGTTTTCGGGCAAGGTGACGTTTGTCAGCCCCCTGATCGAATCGGGAACGCGTTATCAGGTCTGGGCCGAGATACAGAACGTTCAGGAGAACGGCGTCTGGACGCTCCAGCCTGGAATGCAGGCGAACGCTTCGGTTCAATGAACTTTTTTTATTCGGAATGACATCCCGTGCCAACATTAAATGACAGTCTGGTTTCAAGCAGCGCCCGTCCGCTGGCGATACGGGTACGACCGGATATTTCCGCGAAACGGCAGAAATATCTTGGGAAGTCGTATTGGATTGTCAAGGACCCGGTAGGGCTGAAATATTATCGGTTTCAGGACGAGGAATATGCGATTTTGAACATGCTGGACGGGAAGAACAGCCTGGACAGCATCAAGGACAACTTCCAGAAAACGTTTCCACCGCAGAAGATTACGCTGGAGGAATTACAGCATTTTATTGGGTCGCTGCACCAGAGTGGGTTGATCCTGACGAGTGTTCACGACCAGGGGTATCAGCTTTACGAGCGTTCGATTGTGCGGAAGCGGAAAGAGCGGCTGGGGGCGTTCACGAACATTTTGTGCATTCGGTTCAAGGGGTTTGATCCGGAGCGGTTACTGAACGCGATGTATCCGTTTTTCGCATGGATTTTTCATCCGGCGACGATGTTTCTGTCGTTGGTGATGATGGTTTCGGCGTTGCTTTTGGTGCTGACGCATTTCGACACGTTTTACCAGAAACTTCCGGCATTCCAGCAGTTTTTCACGCCGGAGAACGGTCTGTGGCTGGCGGTGGTTTTAGGGATGACGAAGGTCGTTCACGAATTTGGCCATGGGCTGACGTGCAAGCATTTTGGCGGGGAATGTCACGAGATGGGGGTGATGATTCTCGTGCTGACGCCATGCCTGTACTGCAACGTTTCGGATTCGTGGATGCTGCCGAGCAAATGGCGTCGGGCGGCGATTGGGTTCGCGGGCATTTTCGTGGAAGTGTGGCTGGCGTCGTTTGCGACGTTTTTGTGGTGGTACTCCACGCCGGGGCTTCTGAACAATATTTGTTTGAACATCATGTTCATTTCGTCGGTCAGCACGATTATTTTCAACGCGAATCCGTTGTTGAAATACGATGGTTATTACGTGTTGTCGGATATTCTGGAGATTCCCAACCTGCGTCAAAAGGCATCGACGATTCTCAGCCGAAAGGCGGGGGAATGGTTCCTGGGGCTGGAGTATCCGGAGGATCCGTTTCTGCCGCAGCGGAATCAGGTGATCTTTGCCATTTACGCGGTGGCGGCGGCGTGCTATCGATGGGTGGTGACGTTTTCGATTGCAATGTTCCTGCTTCAGGTTTTCGAGCCGTACGGTTTGAAGATTTTGGGGCGGATCATCGTGTTGATGTCGTTGTACGGGCTGTTGGTCATGCCGCTTTATAAGGTTTGCAAGTTTTTTTATGTTCCGGGACGGTTGGAAAAAGTGAAAAAAGTCCGATTTTACATTTCGCTGACGGTATTGTTGTTGGGGATTGCGTTTTTGTGTTTCGTGCCGCTCCCCTACCGTATTTTTGTCCCCGCCGAGATTCAGTACGACCGCGGCGACACGGTGTACGTGGTGGTGGATGGAGCCATTTCGCGGATTCTGGTTCGTCCGGGAGAAGAAGTGGAAAAGGGGCAGCCGCTGGCGGTGCTGGAAAACAACGACATTGAGCTTCAGATTTCGGAACTCATTCGGGAGCAGAAGCAGTACGAATCGCAGCTTCTGACGCTGCGGCGGCTGGCGACGGTGGATCCCAAGGCAAATCAGCAGGTTCCGGCCACGGAGGAGTCCCTTCGGGCGGTGAATTTGCAGCTGGAAGAACGCCGGCAGGATCAGTCGCGGCTGGTGATTCGGGCGACGCGGGCCGGGCGTGTGGTTCCGGCGCAGCTTCGAGAAAAACAGGAAGTTGAGGGGATGTTGCCGACGTGGAGCGGCACGCCGTTCGACGCGAGCAATCATGGTGCGTTTTTGCGGGAAGGGGATCCGTTCTGCCTGATTGGTTCGCACCAGGAAATGAAAGCGACGCTGGTCGTTCCCCAGTCGGAGAAGGATTTTGTCCAGGTCGGTCAAAAGGTAGATGTGAATTTGAACGAATTTCCGGAACGTGTGTTCACCGGGGAGGTTCGGGAAGTGGCGGGGCAGGAACTGAAGGCGGTTTCGCCTCGGCTGTCGAACAAAAACAAAGGAGAGGTTTCCACCGTAACGGAAAAAGATGGCACGGAAAAGCCGCAGACGCCGTCGTACAAAGTGGACGTCCCCCTTGACAACTCCGAAGAATTAATGCAAGTTGGACTGACGGGGCAAGCGAAAATTCATGCGAAACCCCAAACTTCCTTTCAACGGCTCTGGCGGCTGGTGATGGAAACGTTTAACTTAAAGTTGTAGACAACGTCTGGAAAGGACAAAAACATGTTTTTCGATCCGATGTATTTTATTGTGGTTGGGCCGGCGTTTTTGCTGGCGTTGTTGGCAAGTTTGTGGGTGAAAAGTGCCTTCGCGTCCGGGATGAACGTGCCGACCGGCATGTCCGGTGCGGAAGCGGCCCGACGGATTTTGCAGATGAACGGCCTGAATCTGCCGATTGAGGAGATTCCGGGCGATCTGTCCGACCACTACGACCCGACGGCACGGGTGCTGCGGCTCAGCTCGGCGGTGTATCATGGGCGAACGGCGGCGGCCGTAGGGGTAGCGGCACACGAATGCGGCCATGCCCTCCAACATGCCGAGCATTACATGCCGTTGGTGGTGCGGAATCTGGCGGTTCCCATGGCCAGTTTCGGCAGCGGGGCTGGAATCTGGATGTTCCTTTTGGGAATGATTTTTAATCTGGGGGCACTCACCTGGGCGGGAATTATCGTGTTTTCCGGGGTGGTGTTTTTCCAGGTCGTGAATTTGCCGGTCGAGCTGAACGCGAGCAGCCGTGCCCGGTACATTCTGGCGAACATGGGGACGTTCGACGAAACCTCCCTGCGGACGGTAAGCCGGGTGCTGACGGCGGCGGCCATGACGTACGTCGCGGCGACGCTTCAGGCGATTTTGACGCTGATTTATCTGATTTTACGGAGCAATCGGGAATAAAAAAAGATGCTCAACCCGAAACAGGAACGACTTCAGGACGATCTCCGCGGACGTATTCGTGGAGACGTTCTGGCCGACGCTTCGTACGTTCAACCCTACGCCACCGACGCCAGTATTTTTGAAATTCGCCCGCTGGCGGTGGTCTTTCCCAAAACGACCATCGACATTGTGGAAACGGTGCTGTACGCACAGGAGCATAAAATTCCGATTCACCCACGCGGTGCGGGAAGCAGTTGGGCGGGCGGGCCGCTGGGCGAAGGGATCGTTCTCGACCTTTCGCGTTATATGCGGCGGATTTTGGCGGTGGAAAACAACGTTCTGAAGGTGCAGGCCGGCGCCCAGTGCTCTTGGCTCAACGATTTTCTTCAGCCGCATGGCTACCAGATCGGTTCCACGTCACGGATTGCGGATGCCCGAACCGTTGGTGGGCTTCTGGCGGTGGATGGCTACGGTTCCCACTGGCTTTCGGGGGGCCGCCCTTCCGATTGGCTCCAAAGTGTGGAAATCGTGACGGCGACCGGGGCCGTTCTGTCGTTTGGCTGCGACGAACCGATTCCCACCGAAATCGGAGACGCCACCTCCCCTAAAGGCGAAAAAAACCGAATCCTGCGCGAATTGGCCCGTTTGCTGCGAGGAAACGACGAGCTGCTGCGGAAAAGCTCTCCCCGCCACGTGATCGACCGGATGGGCTACCGCATGAATATTCTGCGGGATAATCGTATGAACGCGGCCCGCCTGATTGCCGGTTCGGAAGGGACGTTGGGGGTGATCACCACCGTGACGCTGAAACTTCAGAAAATTCCCCCGTATCGGAAATCGGCCCTGCTGCTGTTTGAAAGCATGGAGAAAGCCACCGATTCCATCGACCCGATTCTGGCGTTTCCCCCCGACGCGTGCGACCTGATCGACCGAAGATGCCTCCATTTGGCCATGGAACGGGACGTGCGATTCGACGTGATGTTCCCCCCCAGCACCGAAGCGGTTTTGCTGCTCGATTTTTCGGAAGCCAAAGAGTACGACCTGATGAACCTCATGCGGAACGTTTCCGACACGTTGGTTTACCAGAAAGAACTCGCATCGTCGATGATTTCCGCGTGGGACGAAACCGAATCGGCCATGTTCTGGAAATTGGGAAACACCCTGCTTCCGACCACCAAACGGATTCCCGGACGCCCCTTTCGCACGGCGTTGGTCGAGGATGTCGCCGTGCCGCCGCGAAAATTGCGTCTGTTCATCCTGAAAGCGCAGGAATTGCTCCGCCGCCACGATTTACCCGCCGCCCTCAGTGCCCACGCCGCCGCAGGGCAGGTCTGCGTCCAGCCGTTGGTCGATTGGAACCGGCAGGCCGACGTTCGCCGACTCCTCCAGTTCGGGCACGAATATTACGCACTGGTTCAGGAAATGGAGGGAACCATCGGTGCGGAAAATGGAATTGGTCTGAGCCGCGCCGGATGGCTCCCCGCGTTTCTGGGCGAACGTGCCCCCCTTTGCCGTTCCATCAAACGCCTTTTCGACCCGGAAAGCGTTTTTCAGCCTGGAAAACTGGGTGATTTTACGGAAAAAACATCCCCCTTTACCGACCACGTTCCCTTCCTGCGATCCGAATTTCATCCCCAGAAAAATACCGCGGAAACTTCGGAAAACGTGCTGGAAAATTTCTCCCCCGAACCCCCTTCCAACGACAAGCCGGATCGCTCCGGGATTCTCGTCAAGGAAAAAGTCCGGGAAATTCTCGGCGACCTTTTCGATGATTCCGCCGACGCCGAAACCGAAACGGAAGAATACGCCCCCGAAGCGGAAAACGACAATGAAAATCTGCCGCTGACCCGGCTTGGGCTGAACTGGGACGACTCCGGCATGACCGAAATCGCGTTTCGATGCAGCGGCTGCGGCGACTGCCGTGGAATGGAACGAACCCGCCGCACCTGCCCGCTGTTTCGGCTCAGCCACCAGGAATACGCCACGCCACGCGCGAAAATCAACCTGATCCACGGACTGCTCAACGGAAAACTGGAACTCTCCGAGCTGGGCGACGACGCGTTTCATGACGTCATCACGCAGTGCTTCCAATGCCATTCCTGCCGTACCGAATGCCCGTCCGAAGTCGATATTCCCTTCCTGATTCGCCGTGCTCAGGAAGCGTGGGCCAGCGCCCGGGGACACAACCTGTACGAGTCCTCCATGGCCCGACTCGACCGCTGGGTGGAACAATTCTACCACTTCATCGGTTTTACCAACATCTGGTTCACCCACCCTTTCATGCGGTGGATCATGGAAAAAACGTTCGGCATCGCACGCCAACGTAAATTGCCAACGATGGAGTACCACGCGTTTCTCGACCAGATTTCCCGCCACGAAGAAACCGCCCCCCCGGAGCTTGCGTTTTTCCAGGAAAATCCCGGTCTGGAAATCCACGGTAAAGTGGTCTATTTTCTCGACACGTTCGCCAACCATTTCGATACCTCCCTGGCGCGTGCGACCATCGAGGTTTTTCAACAAAACCATATCCCCATCATCGTCCCCCAGCACCAGACGGGAAGCGGCATCTCCGCCGTCTCCATGGGGCGCAGCGGTACGGTCGCCAAACAGGTCGCCCGCAACGCCGCCATCCTTGCCGATTACGTCCGCCAGGGGTACGACGTCGTTGCCACGGAACCCACCGCGACCCTCGCTTTCCGGTGGGAATTTCCCCAAACGTTTCCCGATAACGGCGATATTGCCCTGGTTGCCAAACATACGTTCGACGTGGGTGAATACCTGTATAAACTCCACCTGCTTCAGCTTCTGGAAATGCCGCAAAAAGAAATCCCCATTCGCGTCGGATACCACGCCCCCTGCCGGCTGCTCGCCCTGAAAATCGGAACCCCGTTCGCGAACCTCCTGCGGCTTATTCCCGGTATGGAAGTCGAACATGCTCCCTCCGGTTGCTGCGGCATGGGGGGGACGTACGGACTGCGTGCCGCCAACTACTCCGCCAGCCTCCGTATCGGCCGACACCTGCACCACTGGTTGAGAAACCCCGCACTCTCCGCCGGAAGCACCGAATGCACCGCCTGCCAAATGCAAATGGAACATAATTCTACGAAACCGGTGCTCCACCCTGTCAAACTGCTGGCCCGCGCTTACGGACACATGTCCGAACTCGACGCCGTACTCCCCGCCGACCTCCATTTGCGCGAAACCTGAAACGCCCGACGCTAACATTTGTGTACGCAACAGGTTGCTGGAAGATACGCATTTCGGGACGAATGGAAAATTTGAGAAATTTTGGAATTTTTCTATTTTTATCCTTGACATTGGGGCAAAGGGGACGTACAATGGGTGTAATTTGTTATAGATAGTGCTTTTTGGGGTGACAGGAAAGGTTTTGTAATGTTCCATCAGTCTAATCGTGTGTTAAGATACGTCGGGGGGGGGGATAGGAAGTCTGTGTAGCGGTTTTACGCTGGTAGAACTTCTGGTTGTCATTGCGATTATTGGAATGTTGGTCGGTCTTCTTTTGCCCGCCGTCCAACAGGCTCGTGAGGCGGCCCGCCAGATGCAGTGCAGCAACAATCTTCGGAATCTGGCGTTGGCATGTCTCAATCATGAAAGCGGTACGCGAAAAATGCCGTCGGGGGGATGGGCGCCGCACTGGGATGGCGACCCCGATTACGGCATGGGAGCCAATCAGCCCGGCTCGTGGTGCTACAGTATTTTGCCCTTTCTGGAGCAGAACGCACTCTATCAGCTGGGGGCGGATGGCCAGATGGGAAAGACCAGCGAACAGATTGCCGGAGCGGAAGAACGGGATTCGACGGCGGTAGGGATTTTCTACTGTCCTTCCCGACGTGCCACCAAGACGTATCCGATTCTTTCTGATAGTCAGTATCAGGCGAATAGCCAGTACACTTCGGGGGGCAGTTATGCCAAGACGGATTACGCCGCGAATTATGGGAGTGCTTTTGCCAATGGACAGGCACAAAGCTATACCCCCAATGCGGTGGGGAGTGTGGACGGCTATGCCTGGACGAAGGATAAAGAGGCCACAACCCCTGCCAATGGGGTGATTTTCAAACGGAGCGAAGTGACGCTGGGCGAAATTCGGGATGGCACCAGCAACACGTATCTGATTGGTGAAAAATACATCCAGCCGGAACATTACGAAAACGGCAGTTTTATAGATAATAACTTCATTCTCTACCGGGGCGCGGACAACGATTGTCACGCCAGCACCTATCCGGGGCGAACCCCGCTTCAGGATCGTTCGATGGGGACGTACAACCACCGCTTTGGCAGTTGCCATGCAGGAGCGTTTGGCATGGCGTTTTGCGACGGCTCGGTACGACGGATTCCTTACAGTATTGAAGATGAAACGCATCAGAATCTGGGCAATCGCCGGGATATGAAGGTCGTTTCGATAGATTTTTAACAAGATTCCGTCAGGGCGGAGGGCGATTCCCCTTCCTTTCCCTGAAGGGGCGGGGGGTAGTTTCGGAGAGCAAGAGTGCTCTCCCTCCAGTACGGGAATCACATAACAGAACTCAAACAATCAGGAGACATGGAAATGCGTATTTTCAAGATTTTCGCCAGTTGGACGATTCTCTGGCTGGCTCTCTGGTCGAGCAATTCCCTTTGGGCGGCCGGTTACATGTGAACGGGGGGGGATTCCGGGGCCAGCCTTACGGGAGGTACATGGACCGAAGCGGGGTATTGGACTGAACAATGGTTTCTCGGATATACCGGTAATACAGGTACCATCAGCGCGACGCTTAATAATGGAGAAACGTTTGATACGACTACAAGCAGCAATGGTTCGTTCGCTTTATCGCGGCTGGCCAATTGCCAGTCCACATTGACGATGAATGGCAATGCGGTATTGAAAAACGGTACTAATTTTTGGATCGGATACACGCAAGGTTCCAGCGCGGCGACGTTGGATACTTCTACCGCCACGCTCATCATGAACGGTACCTCCTCCCTTTATTCCAATGGGCATCTCTGTCTCAACGGCCAAAATTACGGTCGTGGAACGCTGGAAATGTCTGGAGAATCCACCATCAGTGCGGGTTCCGTTTTCTTTAACAATGCAGAAACGGAGACGTATTCCACGATTACGATGAAAGACGATGCGTCCCTTGTAACGCGAGATTCTGGAAATCTGTATTTTCGGGGAAAGGAAGTATCGCTCACCATGTCCGACAATTCCAAAATTGTCACGGGCGGGACCGGTGCTACGGGAACTGTGTATTTTCAGGGAGGCAACCATACTCTGAGCCTCTCGGATAACGCGAGTATTTCCTCTTTCGATGTGATTGCTACAAATGTGACTGAGGGTAGTGTTACCACCCTTAAGACGAACGTGATAAACATCACGGGCGGTACGATCAAGGCGGCTCATGACATGCTCATCCAGAATCAGAAATCGACCATTACCCTCAATAATACGAAGGTAGAGCTTGGGATGAATTTCCGCCTCCGACAGACGGACAAGACCTCCTCTTTCACTATGAATGGTACCAGTTCGCTCACCTCGGCAGGGACTTTGGAAATTGGAAACTGGGACGATACGGGAGGATCGCTCATCCTGAACGATCAATCCAAATTGACGGCCAATGTGGGTACCTATAATGGTTCCACCTTTAATACCACCTATTTTGCGAACAACGCGAACTCCTCAGCCACCGTGCAATTAAACGACTCGTC
The DNA here is from genome assembly GCA_030535245.1 of Planctomycetia bacterium. Classification (GTDB taxonomy): domain Bacteria; phylum Planctomycetota; class Planctomycetia; order Pirellulales; family Thermoguttaceae; genus RGIG3701. Next base: position 19,782 of record JAUNBJ010000021.1, read on the forward strand.
GGAAATGATTCTGAACACCAATTTTTCGATGTCGAATAATACCAATGCGGTTTCGAGTCTGGAATTGACTGGGGATTCCAAAATGGTCGTAGCACATGTGAGTGGGCAGACGGTGATGATTTCCTCAGGAACGAATTCCTCAGCAACCATTACCCTGAAAGACAATGCCACGTTGGTGTTCAGTAATGGTGGGAATTCTGGTTCACGCCAACGTTTCAGCAATGGTGTCGGTTCCACCGCGACGTTGGATGTTCAGGGGGGAAAGCTCGTGTTTTATGGTGGCACATGCTTTGGGGAACATAACATAGCAACAACTTCCACCGAAGGAAGTACCACGGTCAATCTCTCCGGCGGCTCCATGACGGCGTACGGATTGATCGTCGGTTCCCGCATTTCCACCGATTTTACCCTTTCCAATACGGGGGTGCTGAATGTCTGGAACAAGATGGTTATGCAGTTTTATGATGTGATGGAGAATTCCGCCATCGTCAACCAGGAAGGTGGAACGGCCAATATCTGGGGTTCATCCAGCGCAGCAACCATGTGGTCAGGCGGAGCGGGAATCGTTTTTGGACAACAGGCGACGGCGACCCGCAAACCAGGAACATGGACGATTTCCGGGGGTGATTTGAACACCTGCAATATCTCCCTCTACACGAAGTATACGCCCGCATCCCACGACGCAGACGATTCTCTTTTGGTGATCAAGGGGGGAAATGTCAACCTTGTGGCGCAAACAGGGATTGCCAACGGTACCCTGGCCGTTCCCACCACCATGACCGGCGGAACACTCAACGCTGCCAGGATTGTTGCGAAAGATGTCATGTACAACGATACGTTTTTGCAGCAGGGTGGCGTGCTTTCTCCCGATGGCGGGACGGCTGTTACCCCTTCGACGTATGCCAATACCGGAACCGGAAAAGAGGCGTACGAAATCGCAGAATTGATGGGTTTCACCGAAGGAACGGAAAGTGCCACCACGTTGATCGACGGGAATTATGAAATCACGTCGCTCGATTCTAACGTTTCCAGAGCGGAAATCCGGCTGGATCAGGATGCGGCGGGAAATTACGACCTGATCGACATCACCGGGAGCATGAATATTGGCGACGATGTGCTGCTGTCGATCTACCTTGCGGGAGATTCGCTGTCAGGGAGTCCCACGCTGATTACCGCCGACGGTGGAATTACCGGTGTTTTTGCCGAATTGCAAGTTTTTAACAATCTGGGCAATCTGCTGGAAATGGATGTTCGTAACCTGATTTACGATGGCAACACGATTGTTTTAGCAAACCTTCCTGAACCGGCGACGTGGGGAATGCTCCTGTTGGGAATCTTCTTCCTGGCGGGGAGAAAAGGGTTTTCGGGAAGAAAAAAGTCCTAACCGGCCCAGGAATTTCCAGGGGAACGGGCGTGCGTTACCTCCAAAATGCGGTCGCATGCCCGAACCCATCACCTAAAACTTTTTACATGGCTACAGGGCTTATAACGATGGTGCAGATCTGTTGTCTGACGTGAATGCTGTTGAATTGGGCCCCGTTGGAGCATGGGAGGGTTCACCAAATCGAATCGGGAGGTGATGAAACCTGCGAGTGCTGCTCTCCCTTCTCCGGTGCCGGAGGGGAAACGTAGGGGTGGTAGTTCAGCCGTTTTATGGAGACATGCTTCGCCATACGGATCGAATATTCAATGCCACGCCAGAAAATCGTCCGTGTTCGATACGTCTGGAACATGCCCAGAGAAAAGGAGGCCACGGTCAGCGGAACGCTTATCAAAAATAGCAGCATATCCCGAACCCTTTTCCGACGCAATCGGGGCTGGAAAACCTGGATGTTTTTCGACGCGATCTGTTCCAGTCGGATCGTCATTCCAAAGGTTGCTCCCCAGAAAAAGAGGAGTCCGCTCAGAATCCAGAGAAACGCCTCCCTGTTTTCCGCAACCCAGGAGATCCAAAGCAGGTAAAACGTGGCGGCGTGAATCAGGACGAGAAAAAGCGTCATGGCAACCATCCGAAGCCATATTGTCGGGGAGTAAAGTCGAATCCAGAGCATTTGCCTGGCAGCCCAGCGGTGGGCAAGCGACAACGTGCAGTTTTCCTGACAGACCATCAGATTGGACGGAACGAAACCGATTTTGCAACCATGAACACGCGCTAAATGCGTTGTGACGGTATCTTCCACCACCGTCTGTTTCCATACGCCAATCAGGTCGAGTTTTTTCAGCGTACTCCGACGCACGGCAAACGAGCCGCCCCAGACAATCCCGTTGAGATAGACGTGGACATACGACGCCAGATTCCAGACATACCGAACCCACGCTCCCAAAGAGAGCGAAACGGGATCAAACCAGCGATAACCGGTCGTAAACTCGACGCGTTCGTCGGCAAAAGGGGCCACAAGTTCTCGTAGCCAATGAGGATGCGGAATCACGTCCCCATCTATAAAAGCCACGATCTCGAAGGAATCGTCCAGGGATTCCAGCACTTGCGCAAGGCAGGCACATTTCAGAGAACAACCGGTTGGATATTCTCTGAGCGTTTGGATGTGAAGCGGAAAATCGGGATGTTCCTCACGAACCTTGCGAAGGATCGGCATGGCGGAGTCCTCCTCGCTGTCGGTGGCGACGAAAAATTCAAAACGGGGATATTCTTGCTGGAGAACCCCTTCCAACGACTTACGGAGCCAGGGATCCGCCCCCCGCAACGAAAGCAAAACCGCCACCTTGGGCGGGCACGACGGCATTGGATTGTTTTGAGAAAATCGACGTCCTTTTTTGCATACTCCGGCAAAGATTTCCAACAAAAAGATGGAAAAAAGTGTGAAAAGAACGTAACCGCAGAAAATACCAAAACTGAAGCCCGTCAACATATTACTTTCCTTAAAAGGTTAAAGTTCAATTCGTATTCGTATACTCCATTTTTGGGGGTTATTTTCTCGCGAAAATGATGATTCCGTTGTCTTCAAAATTTTTGTAAGGGGGGTAACGCTTTTGCAATTCCTCCCTGTATTTCAAAGAAAGATACATAGGCCACCAACTCCGAATTTCCACCGAAGCAAAAGAAGATTCCTGAAAAATTTGAACATAATCTTCATAAAATAACCGATTGATAAAATCGGAATGATACGTCTGACGACAGATTTCATCGATCGTTTCGGGAGAGTATCGAGCGGCCAACAGCTTGCGTAAATCCTCCTCCGAAATCCGCAAGTGTGCATGTTTTGGCACGCCATTTTTCGGAATTCCGTTGAAATTCAGTTTGGAATCCTGCCCACCGATCCAAAAGTGATTTCCCAAAGCCCCGGACCATATCGGCGCAAAACAGGCGTAAAAAGTTCCACCCGGCTTGAGAGCCTGGTAAATTTTGTCGATGGACTCTGGCAGATGGTTGATATGTTCCATGGCACATATGGACACGACCATATCGAATTTTTCGCGAAAACAATCGGGCAAATCTTCTGCAACTCCGTTGAAAATCGCATGTTTTTTTCCAAGAAGTTCCGGTGTTGCGTCTTGAAGCGAGTAAATATTTTCCACGGAATGAATAACCGTATCTTTTCGTTCGAGAAAACTGCTCACTCCTTCGCGCCACCATTCCAGATAATCCAGACAAATCCACCGTTTCGCCTTGAACTTCCCAAAAATCAGTGCCTCTGGCAAATTGCTACCGCCTATTTCCAATACGGACTTCCCCTTCAGTGTTGAAAAGAGATATAACGGCATAAAAAGGGCTATGTTGTAGAAAAAGAGATGATAACGTTTGGCAAAGTAAAGGAAGGAAAAAATACAGACAGGAAATCGCAGCGCAGGCCGAGCGAACAAAAGAAAACTTTTTATTACGTTGCGGTAAAACTTTATAATGGACAACATAGAAGTCTCCTCTGGCGAAATGGAATTTTTACTTTTTCCTCAAAATCATCAGGTCCCAATCCCCAACTCCCAAAGCGTCGGCAAGCCGCATGGGTAAGGCGAATACGCGACTCTTTAACAAAAAGAGGTAAAAAAGAACGTCAAGCCGTTTTTGGTCTTCCTCAATGACATCCCCATTTTTTCCTCGAAGAAAAGCGTCATTCGAACGGCGCTTCCCAGGAGCGTGTGGGGTCACAAATAACGCCCAATTCGCGCACAAAATTGCCGATTGCGTCGCGGAAACCATCTTTTCGACAACAAAACCCGTCTTTTCAGCAAGCAGATGCAATGATTTTTTAGTAAAAAATTGTCGATGGAACGGCAGGTGCCATCCACTCCAAGCATTCCCGAAACAATAGCGACTTAAACTGCAAGGACTCGGGCTGACCATGACCAGTCGCCCTCCTCCAGAATCGGATGAATCGGGTGATTTAAGAACTTTGGCAACGTCCCTAATCGTCGCCACGGGATCCACGAGATGTTCCAGTACGTGATCCATGGTGACATAATCGAAATAATTACGTTCATAATCATCTGAGTTGAAAAGACCAATCTTAACCCGGAAACCATGACGCTCCGCGATTTTTCTTGTATTTTCGTCCGCATCACAACCGTACGCTTCGCAACCTCGATTTTGGTGATACCCCAGAGTTTCACAATACCCACAGCCAATGTCAAGTACGCGAACATTGCGAGGAACATGGTAATACGCCCCACCTGATTCGCCATCGAGCCATGATAAAAACCAATTTTTTCTGCGATAAGGCTGGTAATTTTCGACGTCCAAATCCCCTCGCTTATAGTAGTTGGTATACATATCCGTTAATTCTTCGGGAGATAACGTATCCCCCGCGAATAAATGCTTGCAATGCCGGCATTGATACATTTGAGCAGGTTTCGGATAACCGTAGGTATGGTCATACCCCTCGAAAACGAATTTTGTGTCATGTGACTCACAAATAGGACAAAGCAATTTCTACTCCCCTGACGTGACAAAACGCAATTTCGGACCATGTGGAAAAAAACATTTTTGAAAAACAAACACCCCCCACTGCAACGCAGAGAATCCTCCATTTTTCCCTTTGTCATTGTAAATTTGAAAATCACTTCATAAAAATTTTTGCAGTGGAAATGTCAAAAATCTGGCCCATTCTACCCCCCCCCCCAAATGTCAAGGAGTACCCAAACTATATTTTCTATATTTTCAAGGAAAGTTTATTTCCAGATGTTCCGTCAAGGAAATAAACCTTTGTGGCCATAGTAAAAAGTTTTAGTGCGATCACCACGTTCGCTCTTATAAATATTTATTTTTACACAGCACTGGGTGTCGCGGATTCCAATTCCTGCCTTTCTGAAATTTTAAGAAGTAGTATGACGGAGGGGGTTTTCGCTACGTTTTCCGCAACCGTTAAAACCCGATATTTCAAATTTTACCAAACAGGGGGACGCGGCAAACACGATAAACGGGGTAGTGAAGTAAGTTTTTGCGTGCTGCGCGGCAGTGTCTCTTTTAGTAAGTTTTTATTTTTGGAGAGTTTTTAATGAAAATTCTGATTGCGACCAGTGAAGCGGCTCCGCTGGCCAAGACAGGAGGTTTGGCGGATGTTTGCGGTGCGTTACCGAAAGCGTTGGCGGCACGGGGACATGAGGTTTCCGTCATTATGCCGGCGTATCGGGCGACGCGAAAATATCCTTCCGAGCCGACGGGGGTGGCCTTTTGCGTGAAGATTGCCGGACGCGAGGTCTGGGGAACTTACCGCAAGTGCGTGATTCCCCAGATAGGTGTTCCGGTGTATCTGGTGGAGCACGATCATTATTATGACCGGTCGGGGCTGTACAACGAGGGGAATCAGGATTACGGCGACAACTGCGAGCGATTTGTGTTTTTTGCACACGCGGTGTTGCAGGCGGTGAAGCTGTTGGGGTTGCGGCCCGACGTGATTCACGCGAACGACTGGCAGTCGGGGTTGGTTCCGGCACTGTTGAAATGGAAATACGGCCCTGAAGATTCCACGACGTATGGGAAGATCAAAACGTTGCACACGATACACAACCTGGCGTATCAGGGGGTGTTCGACGCAGGGTGTATGCCGTTGACGGGGCTGGGCTGGGAGCATTACAACTGGCAGGAAATGGAGTGCTACGACCGGTTGAATTTTCTGAAAACGGCGTTGGTGTGTTCGGATGGAATTACCACGGTCAGCCCGAATTACGCGAAGGAGATCACGACGCCCCAGGGGGGATGTTATCTGGACGGTGTGCTGCGGAGCCGTCAAAACACGTTGTGGGGCATTACAAACGGGATCGACACAGAGGAATGGAATCCGGAGACCGACCCGTTCCTTCCGGCGAATTTCTCGGCGGACGATTTACGTGGCAAAGCGATCTGCAAGGCGGAGCTTCAGAAGGAGTTGGGGCTTCCGGAATTGCCGGACGTGCCGCTGGTGGGGTTTGTCGGACGGCTGACGGATCAGAAGGGGGTCGATTTGGCGGTGGAGCTGATGCACCGTCGCGGTTGCTGGGAAAACACGCAGTGGGTGATTCTGGGAACGGGCGACCCGCGTCTGGAGAACCAGGTTCGGGAACTGATGTGGAAATATCCGAATCGGGTGGCGGCACGGCTCACGTATTCCAATGAGATGGCACACAAAATCATCGCGGCGAGCGATCTTTTCCTCATGCCGAGCCGATTTGAACCGTGCGGCCTGACGCAGATGTACAGTCTGCGCTACGGCACGATCCCGGTGGCACACAAGACCGGGGGGTTGGTGGACACGATTGTGGACAGCTCCGACGAAAACATCACGGCAGGCACGGCGACAGGGACGCTTTTCAACGACGCGGACATTGGGGGGATCACGTGGGGGGTGGATCGGACGACGTTCCTGCGTCGAGAGTTCCCCCAGGTGTGGGCGAAGATGCAATACACTGGCATGACGGCCGATTTTTCGTGGGAAACCAGCGCGAAAAAGTACGAGGAAATATACTGTCGGCTCTGCGGGATTACGGTTCCGTCGGACGCTCCGGCAGACGGTGGGAATGAGGGGAGCGGAAAACCAGAGTCTGAAATATCCTCCGCTTCCGCTTCCCTGACCACCCTGCGAAACGTATCGCTGACCGTGCAGATGTTCGGTTGGGAAGATACGAAAGAGGAAATTCTATTGCGTCAAATGCGAGAACAGCTTCGGTGGTTGGAGATAAAATACCTTCTTTCTGGATTTTTGTCCCAAGGGAGGATGCGAAACGGACCTCCGTTTGAGGGATGGTAGCGTAAGAGGGACGTGGGATGGATTCTGCGTCCCCGAAAACCCCCTTTCTTTGTAAGCGGAAAGGGGGTTTTCTGTTTTTCCGCCAAGCCCTCCCCCTCTCGCCAGCAGCGGCCTGCACCACCCCCTATCTATATCTTCCGGAACTACGCTGCGCCCTTCTATATTTTCCGGAACTACGGGCTTGCGCCCTTCGTTCACGGCTCCACACACGCCCCATTAACCATTAACCATTGACCATTAAATCATTAATCATTGTGCTGAAAAATTAATCGCCAGGGATTTAGCTACCTCCTTGACGGAAAATTCGCCTTTGCTATAATACGCTTTTTCATGTTTGTATAAAAGGAGGTTATTGGAACCTCTTATCCTATCACCATCGTTTGAGGAATTTAGTATGCCTACAATTAACCAACTGGTGCGCAAGAATCGCGTGATGCCGAGAAAGTTCAGCAAAAGCCCGGTTCTTGACCAAAACCCGCAGAAACGTGGGGTGTGCCTTCAGGTACGCACCATGACGCCGAAAAAGCCGAACTCCGCTTTGCGTAAGATCACGCGTGTTCGTCTGTCGAACGGCAAAGAAGTGACCGTGTACATTCCGGGCGAAGGCCACAACCTCCAGGAGCACTCGATCGTTCTGGTGCGTGGCGGTCGTGTCCGTGACCTTCCGGGCGTTCGTTATCAAGTCATTCGTGGTACCCTCGACGCCGCCGGCGTGAAGGGGCGTGGTCAGGCCCGCAGTCGTTACGGTGCGAAGAAAAACGCTCCGGCCGCCAAGGGTAAGAAATGACGTTGTTTCGTCGTTCCTCGCGAAAGTCTGAAGGGGACGGCTGTGAGTAATGAAGCCTCTGGCGTGGCGCGGCACGGGTCGGGCTGCATGCTTCATGAACAGATGGAAGCGGTCGTCGGAATTTATCACATCGTGAACAGGAACGTTTCATTCGTATTCACCAATTACCAAAATAACAGAGGATAAAATGGGTCGTATTACAGCAAGTCGCAAACAACTCGTCGGGGATCCGGTCTACGGGTCGCTGCTGGCCAGTAAATTCATCAACTGCATGATGTACGATGGCAAGAAAAGTGTCGCTCAGGAAGTGTTCTACGGAGCATTGGACGAGATTGCCAAAAAAGTGACGGACAAACCGTCGATCGAAGTGTTCACACAGGCGATCGAAAACGTGAAGCCGAACATCGAAGTTCGTTCCAAGCGCGTCGGTGGTGCCAGCTATCAGGTGCCGATGCAGGTCAACCGCGTGCGTCAGCAGTCGCTGGCCATCCGCTGGATTCTGGGTGCCGTTCGAGATAAGAAGGGTTTGCCCGCCTCCAAAAAGCTGGCCAACGAAATCCTGGCCGCCTACAACAAAGAAGGAACCGCCATTACGAAGCGTGAAAACGTCCACCGTATGGCCGAAGCCAACAAGGCGTTCGCCCACTTCGCGTGGTGAGTTCGTCCGGATTTTTCCAAAACAAAAGCCATGGTTTTCCTCGGAAGCCATGGCTTTTTTCATGCCCTGAGCTGGCAGTTGGTAATTGGTAATTGATAATTGGTAATTGGTAATTATTCTGGTTCGGGCTTTTTTCTTGAATGGTGAGGGGGGCACCAGTAAAACACCAGATTCTTGAATCCACCCGTTGGAGCTTAGGCGGAAGTACACCACCACCCCAACGGCCCGAACCAAGCCAATTATCAATTATCAATTCAAACGTTGTTTCGTAAAGGTCAATCCTGCGTCACTTCTTTGCCTTTGGAGAAGATACGTCCGCCGCTGACAATGAGGATGGAAGGCAGGTAAATCATGTCTCCGAACAGGGCCATGAACATCAGGATGAGCATCATCACGCCGAAGTAAAGGGTCGGGGTGAAGGTGCTAAACGCGAACACGGAAAGTCCGAAAGCGGAAATCAGCGTGGTCTGGGTCATGGCGGTGGCACACCGACGGTATGCGGAAAGGGCCGCTTCGTGGTGGTGCAATCCTTCGTCCAGAGCACGTCGGTACCAGGTCAGGTAGTGGATGGTATCGTCGGTTGCAATTCCAAGTGCCACGGACGCAGTCATCATGGCTCCCAAATCGCAAAGGATTCCAAACCAGCCCATGAAGCCAAACACCACGGCAATGGGGAAGATGTTGGGAATCATCGAAACGAAACCTCCCCAGAAATTCCGCAGCATGATCATCATGACGATGGAGATGGTCACAAACGCAAGCAGGATGCTTTGGTAAAGGCTCCGCATGAGTTCATGCTGCGTTTTGTACACAAGGGGGACGGAACCGGTGTAAATTGCCTCGACCCCCTTGCAGCCGGGCTGGTCGGAAGCGACATGTTGGGCGACGACCGGGTCGATGACTTTGCGAAGATCGTTGACGAAGTAGCCGTAGTCCAAATCGGTCAACGCCCAGACGCGGCACGTAACCCGCCAAAGTTCGTCTCCATGGTTGATCTGCCAACGAAAAACCTTGTCTTCGAGATACGCGATCTGTTCGTCGGTCAGCTTTTTATCCTGCGTGATTTCCTCGATTTTTTCCCGAAGGTTTTCGAGAGAATTGATCCCCAGCAGATGGAGGTGCTCGACAATCGTCCCCTCCAACCCCAGCTCCTCCAACGAGGGACTGGTGCGATCAAGCCCCTTTTCGGCGGCGGCGAGTTTGTATTTTTTCTCGGCCGCCTTGAGGTCGTAATTGACGTACTCCGTCAGTTTGGAGTAATTCGACGCCAGACGCCGATTGAGTGTCCGGTCCCGAATACTGCTTCCGGGGGTGAGGTCGGGGGTCATGGAAACGGTCGACAGCACGCCGCCGATTTCCTTGTGGGCTTTCGCGGCGGTGGAAATTTTCTCGATGAGCCGCAGACGTTCCAGCATCGATTCGGTGTTGATTTCGTTGTCGAAGCGAATGACGACTTCCATGGGAACCAGCGGGCCAAGCGTCTTTTCCAGCCACGAATAATCCCGAATGATGGACGTATCGCTTTTGAAAAAATTCATCAGCTTGACGGACGGCTGGATGTGTGGAATCCCGGCAAATCCGGCTAAAAGGATGAGGGTGCAGAACGTTAAAACGGTTTTCGGACGGTAAACGACAAACGTTCCGAGTTTTTGCCAGCTCTGCCCGATCACCTCTTTTCGTTTTTTCTGAGTTCCGTCCGCATTCAACATTTTGGAAACGAATTTCCGTGAGGGGAAAAGCTGAAGACATGCCGGAATGTACAGGAACAGGATCAGAAGCGACAAAATCACGCCGATTCCAGAATACAGACCGAAGCGGTAAATGGGGCCGAGGTTGCTTGTCATCAACGAAAACAACCCCAACGAGGTGGTGGAGGAGGAGACAATCATCGGCACAAACGCCATGCGAAGCGCCCGTTCCGGAGCACCACGGAACCCCCCTTCTTCTTCGAGGGCGTCGTGGTAATAATTAATGAAGTGAATCGCCCCGGACATGGTTAGAACGTACACCAGGGGGGGCATGGAAAGCATGATCGCGTCGGTTTCCGAGCCGGAGAAGCACATGAACGCCATGGCATACCCGGTGGAAAAAAGTGCAGCGGTAAACACGATACAGACCAGCCGAACGCTCCGCAGGCAAAGGATGGCAATCGTCAGGCCCACCACGGCGGCCATCCATGCCAGCCGCAGAAGGGTGCGGTTTCCTTCGACGTCGATCGCGATATTATCGACCGGAGGGCCTCCCAAATGAAGCTGCGAGGGTTGTAGTCCCGGAAGCTCGATCAGGTCGTCTGAGGGGATTTCGGCTTTCTTTTTTTCCGTTTCGGTAGGTTTTACCGGAATGGGGAATTTGTTCTGTCGTTCCAAAAACGTTTTGGGTTCGACGCCGACAGGTTGTTTGGCAAGATTTTTTTGAATTTCATCAACGGCGGCAAGCTGGTCCGGGGTGAGTTTGCTTTTCTGAAACACAAACGGTTGACGTGCCAGGCGATAAATTTCACTGACGGCCCCTTTGAGGTTTTCGCCTTCGCTGCCGGGTCGCAGATGAATCAGGACGCCGGTATGTTCTTTATCCATGCCGATGAGGGAACCTTTGAGCCGTTCGATAGCCTGTTCGCGGGTCATGGAGGAATAGTTATCGAGCATTTCGTCGATCAGATCGGAACCGGACATGATTTTCTCATAGTACCGGAGGTTGTAATCGTCCTGGAGGACGTTCCCGGAATCATCGCGACGTGGAAGAAGGCGATGTTTCATCACCGCCATGCGGGGGTCGTTCAGAGAACAGTTCTCCCAGCTCATGAGGATGAACTGCTCCATTTTGAAGTTGTCCTGAAACCAGCGGTGCATGGCGGTTTCGGGCGTTCCATCCGGCAACCATTCCTTGATATTATTACGAATGTTTTCCAACGAACGTTTCACGCCGGTCGCCATGATGGGGAGCGAAAACGCGACGAGAATTAAAATCCAAATCGCGTATTTTTCATAAAAAGTCTTTTTCATGGGGGGATACCATCCTTTCCGAATTTTTCCAACAACTACCCGCAAATATACCATTTTCAGAGAAATCCGTCTATCGGAAAACGGCGAAAAACCCGGAAAAGAGGGAGAAAAGTGGGAAGGCTACGAAGCCTGTTCCGGTTAAGGCAAAGAGGAAACACCGGGATTCGTCTTGCGGCCTTTTCCCGCTTTTGCTATAATCCCCGCATGGGACGCGTCTTTATTCTTTTACTGTTGTTTGCCTGTGCCACCCCGCATGGCTTCGGGGAGACGCTCTCGGTACGCCTTCGTATTTCCTGGGGAGGGCAAAATCCCACCCCCTGTTTCGGGCTTATTTCGGTGGACACCGGAAGTTTTCACGACCTTGCGCCCCTTTCGGTCGATTCGGAAAACCCCTGCGCCACGCGTCTTGCGTCGGGACAGATTCATATCCAGCAGAATCTTCCCCTTTCCTTTGGCGGCTGCGACGTGACGCTTCAGGCCCCCCCAGACGCTGTCCTGAAAATTCAGCTTGCCACCCATCCGCACGCCTCCTCTCCTGAAATCCAGAACGTTCCCCTCGGCGACATCCTCAAGAAAAACACCCCCCTTACGCTTGACAACGGAATACGCCTCCTGTTGAAACGGGTTCCCGGAGATTCCCTGCGTCTTTCCATGGAAAAAACGCAACTCGTGTTTGCCCCCGGCGAAAAGTTCCGGGCCACGCTCACACCCGCACTGTTTCCCGCCACTGCCGCCAAAGCGGAGCTGTCGATCCAGCTTTTCCGTGCTCGGGAATCGTTTGAGATTGAGCAGGAGAAAAAATCGGGCGTCGTTCCGGGAGTCCCCACTCCGGTGGAGATTGAGCTGCCCCAGGAAGAAGGGGTTTACGACCTTGTTTTTTCCCTGAAAAATCGTTCGGAAGGGCGGCTGATGGAACCCCTGACCCGACCGCTGACCGGAAACCGGTTCCACGCGAAAAATCTGCTTGCGGAACGTCGGGTGCAACTTGTCGTGCTTTCACCGGAACTTCCTCCCCGCAGCGACCCAGGGCGGGACGAAACGCTGGTGTTGGAAATCGACCCGGCCCAACCGCGTTGGTGGGAACGTTTGAATCAGGCGTCGTCGTTCCAATATTTACGCTGGAAACGGGAAAACGCGGAAACCATCGGGAGCGGGGATTCGCAAATCACGTCGTTCTCCATGGGGCCGGCGGTCGAACTGCCTACGGCGTCCTCGTGGGAAGCCTACCCGCTTGCCGTGGAAAAAATGGGGCAGCCGCATGTTCTGGAAGTGGAATATCCCGAATATCCGGAACAATCCCTCGGAATCAGCATTCTCGAACCAAACGCTTCGGGGGCTATCGTTCCCATGGGGATTGATTCGGGACTCTGCGTTCCTCCCAATCCGCTGAAAAACGAATTGCATCCCAGGGGTTGGAGGAAACATCGCGTTGTGTTTTGGCCCAAGAGCAAATCGCCGGTGATCCTGCTGACGAACCGTCATGCCCAAAACCCGGCGTATTATGGGAAAATCCGGATTCTCTCGCTGGCCGGGCTACGTCCGATGTTCCCCGCCGCCCAGAAGCAGGAGCTTGCTGCATGTCGCCGCATCACAGCCCTCTTTACGCACCCGCTGTTTCCGGAATGCTTTTCCGCAACGGAGATGGCGATCCCCGGATCAGATTTCTGCGTGGACGACTGGATCACGTTTTACGACGGCACGTCGCGGCTTTTGGAATACCTGAATTTTGCCGGATACAACAGTACCGTCCTGGCGGTGTATTCCGAAGGGAGCACGCTCTACCCCAGTGCACGGCTCGCCCCGTCGCCCCGGCATGACAGTGGCATTTTCTTTCCGGGAGGGCAAGACCCCGTACGCAAGGATGTGCTGGAAATGATGTTCCGCATGTTCAGCCGGGAGCGAATGACGCTGATTCCCGCCATGGATTTTTCGGTTCCCATCCCGGAGCTGGAAACGCTGGCGGAACAAAACCCGCACCTTCGCTGGAGGAATGCCGCAGGGCAGGATTACGCCGCTACGCTCCCCACGCTGCGTCAGGGAGCACCGTATTATAATATCTTAAACACGCAGGTGCAAAGCGTCGTGGCGCAATGCGTGGACGAACTGATCTCCCGGTATTCGCACCACCCGTCGTTTGGCGGCATTTCGCTTTTGCTTCGGGAGCGTGGTTTTCTCGTTTTGCCACCGCCGCAGTGGGGCGTGGATCCGGAAACGCTTCAGCAGTTCGCGCGGGACACGAACCTGACGTTGCCGCCGGAGTACGCACGGCAGGTTCAGTACGTGCTGGGGGAGGGGTTGCAACCCTGGCTGGCATGGCGGGCTTCGCGTCTGACGCTGTTTTACAAACATCTGGCGTCCCGGCTGGCGGGGGTTCCGGGGGCGAAACTGTACCTGACGGGAACCGATTACCTGACGACCGAAACGCACCCCGAATTGGGAGCGCAGCTTTCCGGCACACTGGGGGCTGAGGAAGTGCTGCTCCGTTCCGGAATCGACATCCGGCAGTTGGCCAGCGTACCGAACATCGTGTTTCCACGCCCGCAGCGGGTTCTGCCAAACGCACCGCTTTCGGAATCGCTCCCCGACCTGCAATGGGCACAGACGCCGGGAACTTACCGTGCGTTTCAGTCCCAGCAGGTGCCGTCGTGCGTTTTTTATCACCCGCCACGGCAGTTGCGGTTACGGGAATTGGACGCGAAAAGTCCGTACAAACCGACCTACACCTGGCTGGCCTCCACGCTGCCCCCAAGCGGTATGGCCAACCAGCGTCGCTTTGCGGAGAGCCTCGCCATGATGGATGCCGACATGATTATCGACGGGGGATGGATGCCCTGCCTGGGACAGGAGGATTCCCTTCGGGAGACCTTCCGAATCGTGCGGCAGCTCCCGACCGGACGATTCAACTCGGCCATGATGAGCGATCCGAACGACCGCCGCAATCAGCCGATCCTTTTCCGTTCGTACTCGGAGCGTGGGATGAATTACGCTTACGCGGTGAACCTTTCCGCATTTCCGATGAATGGGGAGGTCGTCGTTCAGGCTTCCGGGGATGCCCAGGCCCCCACGACCGTCACCCGGCTTTCGGACGGCAGAACCACCACCCTGAACCAAGATGCGCGTGGCGTGAAATGGCGTGTGCGGCTCGAACCGTATCAGGTGGAAGGAATCCGCTTTTCCGGCCCCCCTGTCATGCTGTTCGACCCAACGGCGAATTTTTCCGGAGAAATCCAACCGGCGTTTCTGGCCCAGTATCACGTGCTTCAGGAACGATTGGCAGGGCTGCGGCGTCCTACGCTGTACATGGGGCTGGACAACGCGAATTTTGAGAGCGTATCGACCGTCCATGGCGTCATTCCCGGCTGGGAAACGTACCACGCAACCGCCCCGGAAAAGAACGGAACCGTAGAGCTGGATCGCGGGGTATCCCGTTCGGGGAACGCGTCGCTGCATCTTCGTGGGGACAGGGGGAGCGTCGGAGTCCGGAGCCTGCCGTTCGTTTCCAGCGAAACCGGACGCTTGTCGGCCGCCCTGTGGATGCGAACGACCACGGACGAGGCGGTCAACGTGCGTTTTACCCTGGAAGGAACATGGAGCGGCGGAACGGTTCGACGCGTCGCCCTGCTTCGCGCGGGGGGGCGTGGCGAAAAAGGAGCGTGGGAAGCGTATTCCATCAACGTAAACGACCTGCCGCTGACGGAGGGAATGGAGCTGCGGCTCGGTTTTGAGCTTCCGCAGGGGGGCGAAGTCTGGATCGACAACATCCAGCTTTCCGACATGAATTTTACCCCCAGGGAAATCGAAACGCTGGGCCGGATGGTCGGGAACTACCGGGAACGTGTCCGTCGCGGGGAACTGGTGGCCAGCATGAGTATCCTGGAAAGCTTCTGGATGCGATTCCTCCAGGAAAACGTCGTCGGAGGAACCTCCCTGCCAACAGGGATTCCCCAGGTGGCCCAGGCGTCGGGAACATCCATGGGAACCCCGCAAATGGAGATTCCAATCAAAAAAGAAGAAACACCGCGTGAAAAAGTCGGCCTCCCCCCGCCGCCAGGATACGTCGAGAATATCGCCACCCCACGCGAAATCCCCCCCAAAAAATCGGCGTTCCAAAAACTAAAAGACTGGATGCCATGGCAGGGGAATTGATAATTGATAATTGATAATTGGTAGTTGGTAGTTGGTAGTTGGTACTTGCTTGAATGAGGGAAAGATATGCGAAAGAAATTTCAGATGTTTCAGATGTTCCAGATGTTTCTGTGGGGGGTGCTCTGCTGCTCCACTGCGGTGTTGGCCGAGGAGAGCCTGATCCAAAAGACACTCCAGCCATTTATCGATTCGGGAGCCATGCCAGGAGTGGTGTCGATTTTTTCGGACGCCGGGAAACTGCAAATCGACTGCGTGGGCTGGGCCGACGTTGAAAACAAAGTCCCCATCTCCGAAAAGAATATCTTCTGGATCGCGTCGATGACCAAAGGTATCACCGCCGCCGCCATCCTGACACTGGTGGACGAAGGGAAACTTTCACTCGACGACCCGGTAGAAAAATACCTGCCGGAATTCCAGTACGTCCGCGTCGGTGTGAAAAACGACGACGGAACGCTGACCCTCCGAACCCCCAAATCGAAAATGACGCTCCGGCAAACGCTCTCCCACACCGCCGGCTTCCCCTTCATTCTCCCGCAGCAGAAACAGTTCGGAATCGACGTTTTCTCCATGCGGCATCAGGCCTCCATCGCCGCAAGCCAGCCGCTGTTGAGCGATCCCGGCACCCAGTACCAGTATAGCAACGTCGGAATCAACGTCGCCGCCGCCGTGATGGAAGTCGTCACCGGCAAGACACTGAGCGAAAACCTTCAGGAACGGATTTTCGACCCGCTGGGAATGACCGAAACGACGTTCCACCCCACCCCGGAACAGATCGCCCGGCTGGTGAAATGCTACAATATCAAAACGGGAAAATGCATTTTGACGAACGTGCCGTACCTGCAAAAGCCGTACAACTCCCCCCATCGCCACGCCGAAGCGGGAGGCGGGTTGTTCTCGACCCCTTTGGACGTCCTGAAATTTTACCAGATGATTGCCGCCAAGGGGGTCTTTCAGGGAAAACGTATCCTGTCGGAAAATGCCGTGGAAACGCTTTCCAAAAAACAGACCCCCAAGGGGATTCCCAACGCGTACAGTCTCGGAATGGAAATTAACGGGGACTGGTTTGGCCATGGCGGTGCCCTTCAGACCGACACGCGAGCCAATTTCAAAACGAATCAGGTGCTGCTGTATTTCGTCCAGATTGAGGGAATCTGGAACCCCCCATGCCACGCCGCATGGATTCTGGCAGCACAAAAAACGGTAGAACTTCGTTGAATGGTTAATGGTTAATGGTTAATGGTTAATGGCGGTGGTTCAGACCGTTT
>JAUNBJ010000021.1:36824-39104 GCA_030535245.1 Planctomycetia bacterium
GGTGAGGATGCACTCGCCCCTCCACAAAGAGATCATTAACCATTAACCATTGACCATTAACCATTATTCTTTCGGCGTGCCACAATCACCACCGTTCCTTCGGACGTACGTGTGACGAACAGGACGCCGGAATCGCGGCTTTTTTTCGATAGTTTCAACATTTTGCGAATATCTTCGGGGAGCGGAACGTCGCCACGTTTTTTGATTTCTACGGAACCCCATTCCCGTTGTGCCACGGCACGAATCAGTTTCTTCCGGTCCAACGGCAACCGTTCCAAAATCTCAAAACATGCCAGGGCCGCGTCGTTCGTAATCGGCGTGTCGCCGGTCAGATAAACCCCGGCCGAAAAAAGCCGCCGCAACCCATGTTCCGCCGCCAACGCCCCTTCCAGATTCGCTGCCAGCAGGGTGGAATCGACGTCAAACAGGTACTTCCCCGGACGCTCGGCGACAGGAATTTCCTGATTCGGTCGCCCGGCAAGCGTGCGTAGAACGTCGGACGACCGCCGGGACACCAACGTCGCGCGAACGCCGCCTTGCGGCACGCCCAGCCACACTACCAGTTGGCGGCACTCCCGGTCACGCCCCAGCCATTCCCGCTCCATGCCGTACTTTTCCCACGCGTCCGGCACTTCCGTTCCGGGAGCCAACTTCACTGCCACCTGCCGCCGCTGTTGGAAACAACGTTCCAGCACCTCCGGCCCCGGCGCGAAGAAGGCCGTTTGCGTTGAACGAATCCCCTCCGGCCGACGATCCGGGTCGATATGCAGGCAGGGGAACCGCTCCGGTGGATATTTTTGCAGAAAATCCTCCACCGAAATATTTTCCACGGTACCGTCCCCCCAACGACGAACATTTTCAGCCGCCATCGTTGCCGTGAACGTGTCGCGATCCACCCCCAGCACCGGGCCACGCGCCGCCAACGCCAGCAAATCGCCGCCAATGCCGCAACAGAGATCGGCCACCGGAACCCCTTCCGGGAACCGTTTTGCTTTGTACTCCGCCAGAAACGCGTCCGTCGCCTGCTCCAAACCCACCGGCGTAAAAAACATCGCGTCGCTTCGAGGAAATTTCTCCGCACCCCGCCTGCGAAGCTCCCACAGATTCGCCACCAGCCCGGCCCGTTCGGGAGAAATCCCCGCCTTCTCCCGCAACCATGTCAGCCGATGGAATGCGTCCAGCTCGGCCAGCTTTTTCTCTTTCAGCAACGTTTCCGCTTCCGCGCTAACCAGCCACGCTGCGTCCGAAACATGTTCCCTGTCGTTTTCGTTCATTCCACGCTACATGACGCTCAAAAACATCATCAAAATCGACACCCCGTTCAAAAGCATGTGCGTAACGACCGACGGCCACAACCGCCGCGTCCGCCAATACAGCACGCCAAATGCAAGGGAAATCGGAAGCAACGCGATCGGGTCGGGGGCGATCGTGGGGGGGACAATCCTGCTTCCCAGATATTGCAGCACGTACGTCGGAAGCGCCACCATGCCGAAGGTGAGCGTCCCCAGTCGAATGTCGGAACCCAGATGGCTTATGTCCAGCCCCAAATCCTTCCACGTCGCGTGGCGTGTTTTTTGCAAAAGATTCAGGGCGACGCCAAGAATGAAAACGTTGGCCACCGTGGATACGTTAAATTGATACTGAAGCATCTTCGGCGACGGGTGGCTCGTCGAACCGGTTCGGAAATGGAGTAACGCAAAAAAAACCGCCACCGCCAGAACCGCCAGAAAGCCGGTGCTTCGCCATAAAAATCTCACTCGAAACGCCAGCTCACGCTCCTTGGCCATCAACCACCCCTGAATGACACCACGAAAGAGAAATTCCTCCATAAACGGCACCAACATCGCCGCGTAAAACACCCCGAACACAAATTTCACCTTCGACCAGTCCGTCGTAAGGTAAAGCTGCAACGGATGAAGCGTTTGGAGTTCGCCGTTTTCCATCTCAAGCGAAGGGATGGCGCCACGCCATTCGTTCACGATCGCGGGAGATTGAGTAAACAAACAAAACTCCATTAAAAACGTCGGCAAAAGCAGAAACATCCCGAAAAGAATCAGCACTTCCTGAAATTGCCATCGTGCCCGACGCCGGGAATTCCTCTGGGGAAGCCACGGCGTCCCATCCAGTAGGTGGTCTCGGAACAGACTCCCCCATGAAAGGAAAAAACTACCGATAATAACAAGCCATAATATCGTCATACACGTCCCTTCAAGCGACGTTTCTTCGGGTGCGATCAAATTTCCTTGCGAGTTTGGGCAAGATGGGGTGATTCCCCTCTTT
>JAUNBJ010000159.1 GCA_030535245.1 Planctomycetia bacterium
CGCCTTGCAAGCCCCCATTTTGGCCCCCAAGTAGCCCCCATTTAAGCCCCCGTTTGAGAGGGGGGAATTGGGGGCAAACGGCAAAAAGAGATACTCCAAAGGCACAACGTCAAGAACGCTTTCTGCCCGTCCCCTCTACGCTAAACGGATTCCAGAGTGTGTTCGTTATTTTGACGAACGATACTGCCCGCTGGACATCGCCGCCCAACAGTCCATGTAGGCACGGTCACGAACGGTACCGTCATGCACGGCGTTTTTGAAGTTCGTGTAGTCGATGGCTTCCGCTTCTTCCGAAACGATTCTCGCCCACGTTTCCCGGTCGAAATCCATCCGAAAACGATAATCGTTCCCCGGCGTTTCCTTCACGTCTGCCGTCACGCCATGCGTTTCGCACAATCGTTCCAAATCCCCCTCAAACCGTGCCCGAACGTGAATCACCTCCGCATTCTCAAAATGCTGCACCGCTGAAAAAAAGCCACTTCTGCAAAATAGCCACATGGTTCCATCCCTTTCATTGAAAAAGTTTCGTCTGGTTTGAACGCGATTTCCTTGTTCCTTGTTTCGTCAATAATCCCAATAATCAAGCACCATCACGGTCTGAAGCAGGCCGAAGACAAGAAACGACTGGTTGAAATGCGTCGAATGCTCTTGAAGCATTTCCTGGATTGCGTCCGGATTGAGCAGGCCGCGATTCATGAATTTTTTGGAAAACGCATACTTCCTCACCATCGGTTCCAGCACCGGCCAGCTTTTCCGAATCCAATCGTTCGGATTTCGGTGTCCGGGAACGCGGAACATCTTGCAGAGAGCATGTTTCATCTGGGCATATTTCAACTGCAATGGCCCCGCACCAATGGGGGCACCGGTCAGCGAGTTGGGCACCTTGAGAAACTCCGGCGCATAACGCTCCAAAAGCCTTCGGGGGAGTTTTTCACCGATTTTCTCCACCGACGGAAGCTGCAACAACATCTCCACCAGTTTCCGGTTCAGAACGGGAAAACGCACATTGATCAACGTGTCGACTTTTCGAGCCACAATGGAATGCCGACGGTAAATACGCATGTTCAGATACAGGTGCCACAAAGTTTGCAGCACATCTTCGTTCTTTTCCAGATTGGAATCCACCATGAGCCGGTGAAACGACTCGTACAGTTCTTCCATTTTACGCGCGTACGTCATCCCGGAAAAAAACGACACCGAAGTTTCCTTCTGGATGAATCCGGGCACCTCGTGGAAAAACCAGTCGCATAGTTTCTTCTGCAACTCCGGCGACCGAGGCCCCGAAAACTCCAGGAAATCCGCGACCGTGCGGAATCCCACCGAGCTGATCACCAGATGGAACAACACGCCGCCATGCCCTAAAAGAAGCGTCTCCACCCCCAAATCCTTGCAGAAGTGCGCAAACGAAAGAACCGGCCCGGAAAGCACGTACATCGCTTCCGACGTTCGCGTATGCTCCCACATCAGCTCCTCCATGAGGGGCAACTGATCCCGACCCAGAATATAATTGTAATGCTGGCTGTTCACCAGGCTTGCCAGCCGGGGAGCCAACTGAAGGTGCGGCCCGCCGATAATCCCCTGCGTGAGGGTGTATGTGACTTCTCGCTGCGCCGGATCCATGGCGGCCAGAATGCACCGGGAATCCAACCGCCCCATCAACGAAAGCCCCAGATTAGGCACCCCAAGCGTCTGCTGCCGGATCGCCTGACCGAACTTTTCCACCACGTCCTCGACCGTTACCCCCGCATTCTCACGATAGTACGGAAACGCGTAGTATTTGTCCTTCTCCAAACGCCCAGACCGCAAATCATACGTGTAAAACGCCGATGGTGGCAACGTCTCGATCCCCTCAATCGCCGTGTCGTCGTGAACGTAGTGTCCAAAAAACTCAATGTCGAGCAAGGCCCGGTACTTGAGCTTTTTCACAATCCGCGGTTGATCCAGAATCGTCTTGATTTCCGACGCGAACAGGAACCGGTCTGGCTCCGGATGGGTCCAGAAAAGCGGACGCGTCGCGAAACTGTCCGTCACCAAATGGAGCCGCTGGTGGAAAGAATCCCAAATCGCCGCCTGAAAACGCCCCTCCACGTTGGCAAAAAACGCTTTCCCATCCCGCAGAAAACCCCGCAGCAGAACTTCCGCATACTCCGGCTTGGAGGCGTTCTCACAAAGCTCCGGAAACTCGTTCGTGTTAAAAACCTCCCCATAAAGTATCAGCGTAAACCTCTCGATTCGATGAATCTGCAAAAGCTGCCGACACTCCGGAACGTCTTTCAAACGCAACCCCGTCGCCCCAAAACTAATTCCCTCGCCGCTCTCCGCACGTGCATGGTCGGTAAACGAATCGTACCACGGCTGAAGCATGGTATCCCGCTGCATGAGGGAAAAATGCTCCCGCGGTGACTCTTTGCTGGCGATTCCAAAAATTCCCGGCATGAAAAATACCCATTACTCAGTAATTAAAATACTTTATCCCACGCGCCACGATCGTCAACGCCAAAATTAAATACGTGTGGTTGATTCCGTCGTTATGTTCCTGAACAATGTTCCGAAGCACATCCGGATTGTAAAAACCACTGTCCAGGAACTCCGAATTCAAAATCGTGTTTTGCACATACTCCCGAAGCTCGCGACGCAACCACAACCCCATTTTCTCATACGGCTGGTAGCCCGGAAAACCGAACTTCGCCATCGCCCGTTGCTGCAACCCTGCAACTTTCTGACGGAGCGAACCCGCACCAATATACGTGCCCGTGTTGACGTTCTTCACCCGCAAAAAATCGGGACGGTATTTCTCCAAAATCCGCTTCTGGATCGTTTCCCCCATTTTCATGGAAACCGGCAACCGGAACAGCAACTCCAACAAACGCCGATCCAAAATCGGCAAACGAACGTTGACGTACGCGTCGAATTTACGCATCGACATCGAAATTTCCCGTGCGACCCGCTGCCGTAAATACAAATGCCATACCGTCTGCGCTACGTCCGCATGTTGCTCCAAACCTGCGTCCTGCAAAATCTGACGCATCGCTTCCCTGGAATATTCCTCCAAATGCATCCCCACGAAACCGGCAAACAGCTTCCCCTTCACGTTCTGCATTAAAAACGCCTGAAGGTGGGAATATGCCCACTCCTCCAACCGCTGACGGTGTGCCTGGCTCTGCGGCCCGGAAAACGAATGCAAATCCGACGCCTCCAACGAAAACGCATACGCCTTGGACATGTGGAACAGCTCCCCGGCATGACCGCGAAGAAGGGTCTGAATCCCCTGTTCCCGATAAAAGGACAACGTCGGGATCACGATGCTGGAAGAAAGGTAATGCGCGTCGGTCAACCGAACCATTTCCTCCTGGCACGCACCGTAACGATCCAAAAAATCGGTGTTCAGCTCGTAATTAAAATGCCGCGTCCCTGCCAGCTTCGCCATCTCGGAAGCCAGACACAAATCCGCACTTCCCGGAACCCCCAGCGATACCGTCGTCGTCTCCGCCAGCTGCTCCGGTGGAAGCATTCCCAAAATACTCCGCGCGTCCAGCCCCCCCGAAAGCGAAACCCCCAGAAGCTGCGTCCCCTTCGTCTGCCGCAACACCGCCGCATGAAACGCCTCCGCCACGTCGTCCACCGTCACCCCGGAATCCTCCTCCGAGTGAAACCGGTAGTAAATCTCCTTCCGAACCTCCCCCGTTTTCAAAGACAACGTATAACACCCCGCCGGCGGCAACGGATGGATGTTCTCTATCGCCGTCGCCTCCTGAAGATATTGCCCCCAAACGTAAAACTGGATCACCCCGAAACGATCCCACTGAATACGCATTCCCGGATACTCAAACAGCGATTTTATGCACGGCGCAAAGAGAAAATCCCCGTCCCGAATCATCCAGTACAACGGCCGCGTGGCAAAATGATCGGTCGCCAGTGTCAACGTCTCCTCCCGACGGTTCCAGAAAGCCACGTGATAACGCCCATCCACCTGGGCTAAAAACGCACTCCCCTTCTCCCGAAAACCGTTCAGCAGCATCTCCGCCCACTTCCCCTGTGCGGAATATTCCTGAAAATCTTCCGGATTGTAGATTTCGCCATAGAAAACGACCGTCCACTCCCCCGACGACGCCATCTGCGTCAACGGAGTTTCCTCCAACATCTGCAAGCCGGTAACGCCCAGTTCCGCCCGACTGCCATCGTCCGAAACCACCGTTTCAGAAAGGGAGTCAAACCAACTCGCACGGTACGCCGTGGATCGCATTTTCTGAAAAATGTCCTGGCGATCCTGCCTGCTTACAATTCCAAAAATACCGGGCATAAAAACCCCTCAATTCCATAGACTGTCGCGATTATTTCAAACCCAAAACATCAAACATGTCGTACAAACCATTCGTCTTGTCCTGCAAAAACTTTGCGGCGGCAAACGCTCCATTGGCATAACCGTCCCGCGAGGAACACCGCACGGTCAACTCAAGCGTCTCTCCCATCATTCCAAAAATCACCGTATGCTCCCCCGGATTGTCCCCCGTCCGAATGGCATGATACGCGATCTCGTTGTGCGGACGTGCTCCTGTCACGCCTTCCCGCCCATGACGGAACTGCGTGATCCCCATCGCGTCCGCCACCAGCTCCCCAAACTTCAACGCCGTGCCGCTTGGCGCATCCACCTTGAACCGATGGTGCCGCTCCAGAATCTCTACGTCGGCATCTCTGTCCGCCAACGTTTTCCCCGCCATCTGCGCCAGCTTCATCGCCAAATTAACCGCCGTACTCATGCTGGGCGCAAACACAATCGGAATCTCCCGCGAGGCCTCCCGCAGCTTTTCCTTCTGCGACTCCTTCAACCCGGTCGTCGCCATGACCAGCGGAATCTTACGCTCCGCACACAGGGCGATCAGCTCGTCCGCACCCGCCGGAAGCGAAAAATCAATCATCGCGTTCGGCTGGCAATTCTCCGGCAACGCGTCGGCCAACGGTACCCCGATCGGATCCATTCCCGCCAAAAAACCTGCGTCCACCCCCAATTTCGGATGCTCCACACGATCCAGCGCCGCCACAATCTGAATCTCTTTATCGCCGCTGGCTACCGCAATCAGCCGTTGCCCCATCCGCCCCGCAGCCCCATGTATCGCCACGCGTATTGTCGCCATTATCCGTTCTCCGTGTTAAAAACCTCTCCGTGTGAACCGAACCTTACGCGTTCGGGTCGTCCTGATAAAAAACCCGCTGCGCCTTGCCCGCCTGCCGTGGAAGCTGACCAGGTTGATACACGTCTCCCTTGGGCGAGAAACCGAGCGTTTCCTTCAGCTTCTTCTCGACCATGTACCCCGTCACCCCTTCTTCCGCCTCCACGTTCACATGCACGTCCTTGACGCCATGGTGATCCTCAATAATAATCTGATAATGCGGGTGAACGCCCGGAATCTCCAACAACGCCTGCTCCACCTGCGACGGGAAGAAATTGACCCCCTTAATAATCAGCATGTCGTCCAGACGCCCCGTCACCGGAGCAATCCGCACATGCGTCCGACCACACCCGCACTTCTCCCGGCTCACAATCCGCGAAAGATCCCCCGTCCGGAAACGAAGCACCGGCAACGCCTCCCGGGTAAGCGACGTTACCGTCACCTCGCCCAGCTCGCCGTCCGGAACCACCTCATGCGTCCCCGGTTTCAGGATTTCCACCACGTAGTGATCCTCCCAGACGTGAATCCCCGCATGCTCCGGACAATCCTGCCCCAGCGTGCCAACCCCCCCGGACTCCGTCATGCCGTAAATGTCGAATGCGTCGATCCCGAACCCTTCGGCCAACATCTTTTTCATGTTGTCCGAAAACATCTCCGCACCAAAGATTCCTATTTTCAACGTCGGAAGCGTCGCGTTCATCTGCGCCATGACTTCCAAAATACGCGGCCCATACGACACCACCGCCGTAAGAATCTTCGTACCAAACGATTGGGCCATCCGTATCTGACGCTCCGTATTCCCCGCACTTGCCGGCACGATAAACAAATTCGCCGCCCGCGCCCCATGGTACATCCCAAAACCACCGTTGAACATCCCAAACGACGGCGTGATCTGGCAAACATCCCCCGGAACCGCCCCCGCCATGCAGTAACAACGGGCCATGCACTCCGCCCACTGAGCCAAATCCCCCGCCGTGTACGGCATCACCACCGGCGTCCCACTGGTGCCCGACGACTGATGTACCTCGCGAATCTCCCGTTCATCCACGCAACACATCCCCAGAGGAAAATGCTCCCGGAATTCCTTCTTGTTCATCGTCGGAATCTTTTCCAGTTCTTCCAGCCCACGAAAGGTGTCGGGATGGACCCCCGCTTCCTCCAAACGCTTGCGGAAAACGGCATTTTTCGTGTATACATGACGGATAATATCTTTAAGACGTCGGTCCTGAAGCGCCGTAAGCTGGCTCCGGGTGAGCGTCTCCTGTTCAGGATTATGATAAATCATGATGTTTCCATAAAGAAAACCAAAATCAGAGTAAAGGCAACTTCTAAAAACCCAATTCCGGCCCCAAACGGTGATTTATCGCTTCCAGGCTGCGTTGACATAAGTCTCACCTATTTCACAATAGGCTACGACTTATGTCGCCTTGCTGGAAAGCGTAAATCCCTCGTTTTTGCCCAAGGAAGCGGTTTTTAGAAGGTGCCTAAAAATAACAACCCGTTCATTATACTCCAATTTTCCATCCAAATCAATAGATTGGGTGAAAATTTTTTCCAAAAGAGGCTGGAGGAATGGTTCATGACTGGAAGTTCAATCGTCGGAACATCGCTTCCCACTGCAAACCGTAAACGAAACCCGGTCGTACCGGCTGCGACTACGGCTCCCGGCCCCGGGTGCGGGGCGGCACACTACGGCTACCGCCGCCCGGTACGACCGGGAGCGACTACGGCTCCCGCCGGTTGCTACATCTCCGGGAGGCAGGCGCTTTCGCTTCTGGCCTCCCTTCGTGCCCCAACGGGGCAATTTCAATAGCCTGGGGCAACGCCCTAGTGTTGTGTCCCTCTTATAAATTATGGCAATGTCTACGGAGGGGTGGGCGTCCTCG
>JAUNBJ010000160.1 GCA_030535245.1 Planctomycetia bacterium
TTAATATTTTTTATTAATATTTATTTTTTTACACAGCATTAGGGTAACGTCACTTTCATCCATTCATAAACGCATTGCTGCCATGGCTGGGAGCCGAGACCATGGCCAGATTTGGCGTAAATGTGGATTTCTGCAGGGATGTTCCTCTGGTGCAATTGAGCGTAGATCGCCACGGATCCCATCGGGGAATAAATATCCGCGTCGCCATGCACCAGAATCATCGGCGGTGTCCGGGAATCAAAATGGAAGTCATCCAGCAAGGCGGAATCGTTTCCTTTTTGCGTGTTGGAGCTTTCGGCGCCATCTTCCAGGATATATGCCGGGTAAATCGCAATGGCAAAATTCAGGTGACACGGAACCTGATCCAGCGAATCTATCGCGTCGTACGCATTCGTCTGGCTGTTGGTGGCGCAGAGGATGGAAAGGTGCCCCCCTGCGGAAAAACCCATCGTTCCGATTTTTTCGGGATCAAAACCATACTTGGCGGCCTGGGAACGAACGATTCGAATGGCACGTTGGGCATCCTGAAAAGGGGCTTTCCAGATTTTCTGACCGGGGCGTCGGGGGACACGATAATTCAGGTACGCCACGGTGATTCCCCGTTCGTGAAAAAACGGCACGAAACGTTGCTGATGGCTCTGGTTGTTATTCATGTAGCCGCCACCGGGAAAAAGAAGGACGCAGATATCCGATTTTTTCTCTGGTGGAGGGCAGATCGTCACTTCGGGAGTGGTTACTTCGATGAGCCGTAAAACGCCCCCTTTTCCCTGATTGTCCCGCGAAGGTGCCGCCACGGTCTCACCGGGAGCCTTGTCCGGCCAAAGTCGAAACGTTTCGTTTCCCATGGCGGAGGTTGCCACGAAAAAACAGACGCCCCAAACCATCCTGCAAACATTCGTTTTCATGAAATTCGCTTTCTTTTCTAAAAGGAGGGTCATTTTGCCGGAAAAAGAACCATTCCCTGATTATAAGGGAAAAGGAACGGGATTGTCAAGGCGTGGGGGGATTGGATTCCTGGGGTTTTCTTTTGGGGTGGGGGTTGGGCTTGACTTTTCGGGCGGGATGGTTTACCATGGGAGATTATCGGGCGTCTTACGTCCGGATTCCCACCTTTCACCTTATGGAGGCTTACCATGAAACGTCGTGATTTTCTGAAAACCACCGCCCTGACTGCCGTTGCGGGGACTCTTCCCGGAGCCTTGGCCCATGCGGAAGAAACCGTTTGGAAAACGAAGCTTAAAAAGGCCATGATTACGAAGTATCCGACCGAAGATACGCTGACGCTCTGGAAGCGGAATGGGTTTACCGGGTGCGAATCGACCGATTGGTCCTGTGGTCCGGAAAAAGCGGCCGAGGCCCGCAAGGTGGCCGATCGTCTGGGGATGGAAATCCATTCCGTCATGCGTGCGTGGACGAACGTCAACGGCCCCAGTTTCGACAGCGACGTGGAGAGTATGGAATGTGCCCTTCAGACGGCGCAGGGATATGGTGCAAACGCCGTGCTTTGGGTGCCGTGCCGTACGGGGGGAACCTTGCCGAAGCCGACGGACTTTCAGATCGACTTTGATCCGGAAACGCTGAGGGTGACGCGGGTCGTGGCGGGGGACAACACACCGTACAAGGATTACATCGACGCCCAGAACCTGGCCACCCAAACGACGCTTGCCGCCGTGAAAAAGCTGATTCCGATGGCGGAGAAAACCGGTGTGGTGATCGGTTTGGAAAACGTCTGGAACAACCTGTGGGTTTTGCCCGATTTCTTTGCGGCGTTGGTCAAGTCGTTCAAGAGTCCGTGGGTGCAGGGGTATTTCGACATTGGGAACCACGTCCGTTATGCCGCTCCGGAAAAGTACATTTACGCTTTGGGCAGCGACATCATCAAACTGCACGTGAAGGACTTCGCGTTTGCCCCGGACGAGCCGAACTGTGGGAAATTCTGCGGACTGCGGCAGGGGAGCGTGAACTGGCCGGTCGTTCGCAAGGCGATTGAGGACGTCGGTTACAACGGGTACATGACGTTGGAATGCGGCGGGGAGATTGGCGATCTGAGTCGGTTGCTGGACGACATTATCGCCGGAAAATGATGGATCGCTGGAAAAACAAACGGTTGCTCCAGACGGTAGTGCTTCTGGGGCAGGTGGCGCTTGTCGTACTGCTTTTCGTCGCGATTTGGGGAACGCTGCAAAAGGCGTGGACGCAGATCGCGTCGTCGGAATTTGTCATTTCGTGGTCGGGGCCGGGGATGGTTCTGGCTGCGGTGGCGTATGGACTTTGCCTGCCGTTTCCCGCAACGTACTGGTATTTTGCGTTGCGGCACCTGGGGCAGCGTCCGACGTGGTATCGTGCGGTGCGGGCGCATCTGTGCGGTCATGCGGGAAAGTACATTCCGGGGAAAATCTTCGTCGTGCTGATCCGTGCGGGGCTTTTGAAGGGGAAGAACGTCGATACGACCGTCTGCGTGCTCAGCATTTTTCTGGAAGGGCTGCTGCAAATGGCGGTGGGAGCGTTTCTGGTCACGGCGGTGCTTTTGTGGTGGACGCTGCATACGGGGCAGACGCGGCTGATTCCGTGGGCGGTGGGGCTGTTTTTCGTGGTGGCGATCCCGATTCTGCCGCCGGTGTTCAAGCGGATTGTGAAATTCCTGGGCGTCAAAAAATTCAGTACCGAGGTGAACAAGGTGGATCAGCTCCCATGGAAAACGTTCCTGTGGGGCATTCCGCTGATGCTGGGATTCTGGACGCTTTTGGGCCTGAGTTACTGGGGGACGATTCGCGGGATTGGGGTTCCGATTCCGATTTCGGAGTTTCCGATCTGTCTGGCGGTGATGGCCGGGGCGATGGTCGCGGGGTTCGTATTTGTGTTCATGCCAGCGGGGCTGGGGGTTCGGGAAATGCTTCTGACGGGGCTTTTAACGCCGGTTTTGGCTGGATACACGCCCAATCCGGAGGCGGCGGCGCTGGTCGCGGCGGCGGTGTTGCGAATCGAGTGGTTGTTGGTGGAACTGGTTTTGGCAGGAAGCGTTTACGGATTTCCCGGACAGAAAGAGAACGCGGGTGCCCCCGGTTGCCACGGGTCTGGGGATTCGTTAAAATGAGGGGTGTTGATTTTTTTTCTCTGAAACCCGCAGGCAAGCATGATGAAATTATCCCTGATTATTCCTGTTTTCAATGAAAAGGAGAGCCTGCCGGAGTTACTGCGTGAGATTGAGGAGGTCTGCGCGGTTTACGGCTACGCGAAAGAGGTGTTCTTTGTGGACGACGGTTCCACGGACGGTTCGTGGGAGGTGATCCAGAACCTGGCCGGGGCGTGTGCGGACGTTCGAGGCATTCGTTTTCGGCGAAACTTTGGCAAGGCGGCGGCGTTGCAGGCAGGTTTTGAGCGTGTGACGGGTGATTTTGTGTTCACGATGGATGCCGACCTGCAAGACGACCCGGCGGAAATCCCGAATTTTCTGGCGAAGATGGCCGAGGGGTACGATCTGGTCAGCGGCTGGAAGAAGAACCGTCACGACCCATGGCACAAGGTGGGGCCGTCGCGGGTGTTCAATCGGATGGTCAATCTTCTTTCGGGGTTGACGTTGCACGACCACAACTGCGGCCTGAAGTGTTACCGTGCTGCGGTGTTGAAAGAAATCCGTATCTACGGCGAGTTTCACCGATTCATTCCGACGCTGGCCAGTGCGCGGGGGTTTCGGGTATGCGAGGTGGTGGTGCAGCATCGTGCCCGGCAGTTTGGACGCTCCAAATACGGGATGGCCCGATTTTTGAAAGGTTTTCTCGACCTGTTGACCGTCACGCTGCTGACCCGTTTTGGCCAGCGGCCCTTGCATTTGCTGGGGGGGGCGGCCCTGTTTTCGCTGTTGTTTGGAATCCTTTGTTGCGTCGTCCTGTTCTGGAGTAATCAGCTGGTTTTGTGGCTGTGGAATGGTTCCCTTGGGCCGCATGATTTTCTGGCCATCATGATGGTTTATGGAATGTCGCTGCTGTCGTGGTTGGGAACGGTGGGGAATTTTTTCATTCAATTCAGTGGGATGTTGTTTGTGGGGGGACTGGTTGGGGAATTGGTCGTTTCCAACTCGCAAAGCCATGGCGGAGCGAACTATTCGATCCAGGAAACGATTTCCATGGAAAGATAACCATCATAAAGAAGGAGAGAAAAACATGCGTCGGATAGCGTGGGTACTTACCGCCGTATTTTTGGCAGGGGCGACCGGGTTTGCGGAATGGTCGCCGACGCGGGAACGTTCGGAGTCTTTTTGCGGGCGGACAATCGACTGGTACACGCACGCGTCCGACCCTGCGTGGGGTGCGGAAAATCCGGAGCAAAAAGACACGTTCGTCGTGCTGCGTCCGAAAACGGGCGACGTGGAAAACGCTCCGCTGTACGTGGTGCTGCATTCGGCGGGGCATGATGTGCGTTCGTGTCTGAACTGCATGCGGGAGGTTGGCAATCATGATATTTATCGTGCTCCGGATGGATTTTACGCGTTGATGCTGGATTGTCGGGCCAATCAGAAAACCGACTGGTGGTGGGGGGCACGTGCAAAAATCGCGTCGCCGCAAGACCTTTCGCCGGCAGAAAAACGGGTGATGGAGACCGTTCGCTGGACGATTCGCAAATACAAAATCGATCCGAATCGCGTTTATCTTTGTGGGAACTCGATGGGAGGGAGCGGTACGTTGGGAATCGGGCTGCGGCATGGGGACGTGTTTGCGGCGATCAAAGCCAACGTTCCGGCAGGCGTGACGCATGCGAGCGACCGGTTATTTTTGCCGCCGGAGACGGTTCCGGAGGGGTTCTCGTTGGCCGACCCGCCGGTTTGTGTGGATTATTCGTCGCAGACGGATCGCTGGTCGAAGGGGCATGACGTTTTCTTTGCCGGGATGAAGACGCGGCGTTACGCGCTTTTTGCGTACTGGGGGCCGTTCGGTCATGCGAACAACCATGCGGTCATTGAGACGTTCAACGATCTGGTGAATACGCTCGACTGGACGTCCATTCGGCGGGACGAGGCGTATCCTGTGTTTGTCAACGCGGCGTGCGACGACCTGCCGCCGTGGCCGGATTGCAGGGATCGGGCAAGTGGGCAAATCAACGGTTATTTCCGCTGGAAGAACCAGACCGACACGGCGTCGCGGTTTGCCATGAAGCTGTGGCTCGGAACACGGAAATCGTTGCCAACGTCGCAGTTTCACCCGCCGGCGGAGACGTCGGTGGAAGTTTCGCTTCGCCGGCTTCAGCGGTTTTCGGTGGCGCCGGGGCAGTCGATTCGTTGGACGTTTGGCGACGCGTCGGGAACCGTGCGGGCCGATGAAACCGGGCTTTTGGTGATTCCGCTGACCGTAACCCGGAAGACGCAGGTTTTGACCCTTCAGCAGTAAGATTCCGTGTAACGCGAACGATGGTTTTTAAGGAGGTTTTTATGAAACGCCGGGGATGGATGGTTTTGTTGGTGGGGCTGTTTGCGGTTCCGGTGTTTGCGGAAGGAACGCTTCAGGTGGGGGCGTGCCGGGTGGATTCGACACCAACGCACCTGCCGGCGGTGGTGAACGGTGGGTTTACGCCGCAGTTTTTGGACGTGGTGAACGATCCGCTTTCCATTCGGGCGCTGGTGGTGGACGACGGAACGACGTGCGTGGCGTACGCGGTGGCGGACGTGTGCGTGCTTCCGGAGAACATCGTCGAGGCGGCGAAGGATGAAATTTGCAGGCAGATTCCGATTCCGCGCGAGCAGATTGCCATGAGTTCAACGCACTGTCACTCGGCCCCGTCGTTGATGAAGTTGTTGGGGACGGATGTGGATTCGCACTACGTGCCGCTTTTTCAGAAGAAGATGGTCGAGGCGGTCGTGACGGCTTACGCGCGTCGTCAGCCGGCAAAAATGGGTTACGGATTCGATTTCGATCCGGAAAATGTATATTGTCGTCGTTTCCTGATGAAGCCGGGAAAGGCGCTGCACGTGAATCCGGAGTTCACCGGAGCGGCGATAAATCAGGCGCAGATGAACCCGAATGCCGACCATGTGATCCGTCGTCTGGGGGTTCCCGACCCGACGGTATATGTCGTCGCGTTCCAGACGCCGGAGGGAAAACCGCTGGCGCTGCTGGCGAATTACTCGACGCACTACGCCGGGGCACCGAACCTGTCGGCGGACTATTTTGGGGTGTTCTGTCGGGAAATTGCGGAAAAACTGGGGGCCGACGCGAGCTTCACCGCCCTGATGACCAACGGCACCAGCGGCGACACGAACTGTATTGATCGTTACAACCGGAGCCGGAAATTTACGATGGAAACGGTTGGGAAATCGGTCGCGGAGGCGGCCATGCGTGCGTATCAAAAAATGACGTTCACGTCGGAAGTTACCCTTTCGATGCGTCAGGAAAAACTAACCGTCGCTTTGCGTAAAGGGACTCTGGAACAGGTGGCGCTGGCGAAAAAGCATGGTGCGGAACATCCCGTTGTCAAGACCATGGAGGACGCTTACGCCCTGAACACCCTCCAGCTTGCGGAGATGCCGGACACGCGGGATTTGACGCTGCAAACGATCCGTCTGGGTGAGGTGGGAATCGCCCTGCTGCCCAACGAGGTGTACAGCGCCACGGGGCATGAAATTCGTCGGAACTCGCCGCATGGGATGACGTTTGTCATTTCGATGGCCAACGGTTACGCCGGGTATTTGCCGACAAAACGCGACATAGAGCTGGGAGGGTATACCACCTGGCGGGCGACCAGCAGTTGCTGCGAGCCTGGGGCGGAGGAAAAAATCCGGATGCGGCTTATCAAGATGTTAGAGGAAATCCGGCCGTAATGGGGCTGGTGCTGTGTCACGAAAATAAATATCAATAAAAGCGAACGTAGTGAGCGTACTAAAAGTTTTTTGAAGGAGAGTTTGAGAGGACCCGGTACGACCGGGAGCGACTACGGCTTCCGCCGGTTGCTACATCTCCGGGAGGCAGGCGCTGACGCTTCTGGCCTCCCTTGTTCTATCTCGCTTCCAACCTCTGGGGAGGAACCCTTTTGAAAAAGAGGTTCCTCC
>JAUNBJ010000161.1 GCA_030535245.1 Planctomycetia bacterium
AGCGCTTTTTAAAATTTCGACAAGACCTGGGATTAAATCAGCGGTTCCTTAAGTTTTTTCCATTATTATTTTGAACTAAAGGAAAGGAGAATGGATGTTCAGCATAGGCATTTACGGAAAGCAAATGGTAATACAATAATGAGGCAACCAGGATACACAAAAAGATTCTGCGTTTCTTCTTATTTTCCTTATTCATGATATTCCTCTTGAGTGTTTTGCACCAGATGGTTTGTTGTCTGCGAATCATTCGATTCCAGGAATTGTTTTTGGGTTTCCGAAACAAGGGTTCTGAGTAAAAAGTAGAACCAGATGTAGCCGAGAGTTACTAGAAAAAGGACTCCTAACCCTAGTAGTCCCAAGATATTTTCATCCATGGGTTGATTGTAGACCTCCATAACTATGCATCCGCACGGTATGGCTCCTGCCAACAAGGAAATACAGAGCAAAGGTACTAGCATGGTAGAGGACTTTTTGAGATGAAATACTCGTGTAACCCGCAAAAAATACAATGTCCCGACTAATAATTGAAACCATGCCCATGAAAAGGCAAAGAATCCGAGTGTTATTCTTGCATTTTTAGAATTTGTGAAACAAAAAAGAGAGCCAAGGAAAATGATCAGGAGCGGAACGTTAACCATTAGTAGCCCAACACCATTGATGAGTGAATTTGTATCAGGCGAGGTACTCCATTCGGAGCCTAAGATGATTTGTGATGGTATCAAAAAGAAAATATTTAAAAAAACACCAAAGCGAATAATTTTTATTCCTGTAAGATAATTTTGTAAATAGTATTCTGACTGGCCGTTCATGCCAGTTTTTAATATTTTCCCCATTTCTTTTTCCATTTCACTTCGTTCCACTTGTTCGTTTGATTGTATGCGGTTGTCATTCATGGGATTACCTTTCTTCAAAAAACATCAGAAACTTTTCCAAAAACCATTTTTGAATGTTCCCTGCCTATTAAACGTGAGTGTGTTACGCAAATCCCAATTTTTGTCATTTTGGCGCATAAAAAAAGGGGCCTTACCCCAAGCTATTGGATTTGCCCCTATCCCTAGGGCGTTGCCCCAGGCTATTGAATTTGCCCCGTTGGGGCATGGGCGGAATAACCCCACCACTCAAAAAACGGCCCAACCATTAACCATTAACCATTAATAAATTATCAATTATCAATTTAGTTCATTGTTCATTGTTCATTGTTTTCCCTGCCGCGTCCACTTGGATTATTTTTTGGGTGTTCATTTCCATAGCCGTGAGGCAGCCGCCGCCGTATAGGCAGGTATCGATGCAGAGGAGGTGACCTGCGTTCAGGATTTTTCCGGAGCGTTGTGCGGAGTGTCCCACCACGACGCGTTTTCCGGAGAAGTGGGGGGCGGGGATTCCGTTGCGGAGGCGTTGGTACAGGAGGGCTTCCAGGGGTTGTTCGGGCATGGGGAGTGTGGGGAGGTACGCTGCGTGGGTGAAGATGACGTTTTCGGTTTCGTAGTAGAGGCGGGTTTCTTCTAAAAAGTGCAGATGTTCGAGTGGAATTTGGCTGATTTTCCGAACTTGGAGGCCGTAGGAGGCGAGGGTTTGTCTGCCGCCGAGGAAAATCCATTCGTGGAATTGGACCTGGCGTGCGGTATATTTGCCGCGTACGAGGTAGTTGAAGAATTTTTTGACGAAATCGGAGGGGTCAAACGAGTGGTTTCCGAGTGTTTCGCGGGCCAGCAGGGAGAGGAGCATTTCTTCATGGTTGCCACGAAGGAATACGGTGTGGCATTCCTGGGAGAGTCGCCGCAGACGTTCAATGACGCCGCGGGTATCCGGGCCACGGTCGATATAATCGCCGAGTGTAACGAGCGTATCGTCTTTTTCTGGAGCGATCTGTTCCAGGATTTTATCCAGAGCGAGGGAGAAGCCGTGAATATCGCCGATGGCCCAAAGTCGAGACATTTTTATTTCCTCCAGAATGCGGGTACGAACAGCAGGAGGACGGCGAAAAAGTCGAGACGTCCCAGCAGCATGACGCAGGTCAGCAGGGCTTTGGAGAATTCGGTGAGGTGGGCGTAGTTATTCATGGGGCCGAAGGAGCCGAGGGCAGGGCCGACGTTGGAGCAGTGGGAGAGAACGGTCGTGAAGATATCGCACATTTTGCGTTCGACGAAAAGAGTATTTTGGGGAGAGAGATTTTCGATGTTTTCGGGGTGTTTGGACCAGAGGGTATCCGGTTCGATGATCATCATGGTAGCCCATGCGAACAGCAGGGTGACGGACATCATGGCGAAATAGATCAGCACGTTTCGGGAGAGAACGCCGTCGGTGGACTGTTCGCCGTTGAAGATGAGCGGGCGGATGATGGTGGGGCGATAGACGCGTTCGGTTTCGATCCGGAGCGTTTTGGCAAGCAGGATGAACCGGACGATTTTAGGGCCACCGGCGGTACTTCCGGCGCAGGCGGTGGTGAACATCAGCACGACGAGCATGGCTTGAGCCAGGGGGGGCCAAAGGGCGTAATCATTGCTGGCATACCCGGTCGTGGTGATGATGGAGGCGGTTTGGAAGAACGCGGTTCGGACGGTTTTTTCCATACCACCGAGGGTATCGTAGAGGTGGAAGGTGATGAACAGGACGGCAACCACGACGATGCCGACGTAAAGCCGCCACTCCGTATTGCGCAGCAACTGGCGAAACGTTCCGGTCATGGTGAAAAACAGTCCGAGCAGGTTCATTCCGGAGAGGAACATGAACGTTGCCATGCACCATTCGATCATGGGGGCGTTGACGTTGGGGCAGTGTTGGAAATGGACGATACTGTTGTTGTAGGTTCCCATCCCGCCGGTGGCGACCGTGCCGAACGAATGGCACAGGGCGTCGTACACGCTCATTCCGGCCAAGAGCAAAAGCAGGATCAGCAGAAGATTTAAAAGCAGATAGACCGTCACGGTACGGCGGACGATCATCTGCATTCGTGAAAACGGCTGGCCGGATTTGGGGCCGGTCATTTCCATCGTCACGAGCGATTTTCCGGTCATTCCGGTGTCCAGAATGGCTACCAACAGCACGATGATTCCCAAACCGCCGACAAAGTGCGTGCTGGATCGCCAGAACAAAATGCACCGCGGCATGACGGCAGGGTCTTCCAGTTCGGAAAGAACCGTGGCGCCGGTCGTGGTGAACCCGGAAACGGATTCGTAAAGGGCGTCGACGACCGTCATCCGCACGCCCGCTTCCCGGGTGATTTCGCTCAACAGGTACGGCAGGCTTCCCAGTATGGCGGCCAGAATCCATGCCAACCCCACCGTGGCGAGGGCTTCCTTGCGGAACAGCGGTTCTCCTTTGCCGTTTTTTCCGAGATTGAAAAACAGGGCGCTAACCACCAGCGAAATGAAGATGGAGAGGAGCAGCCCCACGACGCCCCGTGATTCGTAAGCCCACACGCCCCCCAGCCATGGCATGGCCCACGCGAGGCTGAACACCATGGCGCAGGCCAAAAGCAGGGAGACGATTCCCAAATTGTAACTGACGAGTTTCAGGTTCATGGCCGAAGATTATTCTTCCTCAAACCGTTCTTTACGATCAAACCGACGTGGAGGACGGGTGCCGCCCCCTTCGTCCCCCTCCTGTCGGAACGGGGCGTCCCGTCGGAATCCGTTGTTGTTTCCAGGGCCACGGTATCCACCGCGTGAATCGTACGGTCGGGAGGGACGCGAGCCACCGTCGTTTCGCGGGCCACGGAATCCGCCACTTCGGAAACCACCGGAACGATCGTCGCGTCGGAATCCACCTCCGCCATCCCGTCGGTCGTCACGCCGGAATCCACCCCGATCGCCGTCCCGTCGGAATCCACCGCGCTGGAAACCGCCGCGATCCTCACGGGGGCCACGGAATCCACCGCGTCGGTCGTCCCGCCGAAAATCCCGACGTTCCCCGGTATGCTCCCCGGCATGTTCCGTTGGCGTCTCCTGCGGCGGTATCTGCGGTTGATCCTCGGCAGGCGTCCAGGTGTTTACGCTGCGGTTCGGGTTCCAGTTGGAACGGGGCGCGTCGTCTTTTTTCCACGAATCCCGGAAGTTGCCGCGTGGCGGGAACGAACGTTCGCCCCCCCCCTGGTGGTAGCGGTCGTTGTTTCGGTCGCGAAAACCACCTCCCCGTCGGTCGTCCCGTCGGAAGTTGTCGTCCCGGCGAAAATTATTGTCGCGTCGGAAATTGTCGTCCCGTCGGAAACCCCGGTCACGATAGGGGCGATCCTCTCGCGGCTCGCCGAAGTTCGGATTTTCCCGGTTCTCTCGCGGGGCACGGCGATCGTAACGGTCGTTATTTCCACCCGGGCGGTCGTTGTCCCGTCCACCGTAGCGGTTGTTGTTTTCACGCTGAAAACGGTTGTGGTAGTGCGACGAACGATCTGGGCGGTCGAAGCGGCGGGAGCGATCCCCTTCGTCGTTCCGGTCGTCGCGGCGGCCCCAGCGGTCGTTTTGACGCACGCGTTGGAACGCTCGCTGCTCTCGTTCGGCGTTGTCCTCACGACTGCGCTGGCGGTATCCGCCTCGTTCGGCGCTGGCTCGTTCCGGCTTCCGGTCGGGTATTTCCGGTGCGTTTTCCGGAATCAGGCATTCGTCGGCATTCCCGATGAGGTCGAGTCGGTCGAACTTTTCGAGCACTTCCCGCACGGCGAAGTAATTTTCCGGTTTGTAGTATTGGAGCATGGCCCGCTGGAGTCGGCGTTCGCGTTCCCCTCGGGCGACGTACACCGGTTCGCCGGTCATGGGGTCAAGACCCGTGTAGTACATGCACGTTGCAATGGAAAACGGCGTGGGGAGGAAATCCTGCACCTGCTGCGGTCGGTAGCCGTTGGCATGGAGGTACACCGCCAGGTCGATCATTGCTTCCAGGTCGCAACCGGGATGCGAAGCGATAAAATACGGCACGGTGTAAACATCTTTTTCCGCCTTTTCCGCCGCTTCCTCGAATTCGTTGGTGAATGCGTCGAAATCCTCAATCGGCGATTTTCGCATGCACTTCAACACGCTGTTGACGGAATGCTCCGGAGCCACTTTGAGGTGTCCGCCAGTGTGGTACGTGACCAGCTCCTGGATGAATTCCGGGCTTTTTCGTGCCAGGTCCGTACGGATGCCCGACGCGATGAACACGTTCTTCACGTTCGGAACTTCGCGGGCCGCCCGCAGCAATGCAAGGTATTGCGAATGGTCGGTGTTGAAGTTCGGGCAGATTTCCGGGTACAGGCAGCTTGTGCGTTGGCACGCTTCCATGGCTTCCGGATTGGTGCAACCGGTACCGTACATGTTGGCCGTCGGGCCACCGATGTCGGTGATCGTTCCGGTAAAATGCACGTCTGAGGCGATCGCCGTCACCTCGTTCAGCACCGACGTCTGGGAACGGCTCTGAATCAGTTTCCCCTCGTGCGCCGCAATGGCACAGAACGCACACGACCCGCCACAGCCGCGAACCGCCTGCACGGAATCCTGCACGATCTGCAACCCCGGCACCTTTTCCTCGCCGTAGGAGGGGTGCTCTTTTCGCGTGAAGGGGAGGGCGTACACGGCGTCGATCTCCTCGGTCGTCAGCGGACGTTGCGGCGGATTGAGCACCACCCCTTCCGTACCGCACGCCTGCCAGAGCGGTTGCGCGGAGAACGGGTTGAGCTGCTCGTAAATCTTTTTCGTCATTTCGGCAAATTTCGCTTTGTCGTCTTGAACCTCCTCGGTCGAGGGGAGCCAAACGGCGTTTTCCGGAACGGCATCAGGAATCTGGGACGCGCCCAACCGGTAGGCGGTGCCGGGAACATCATGGATTTCATCCACCGGCGTGCCGGCGTCCAGACGTTTTACCACTTCCAGCAGGGAAAGCTCTCCCATGCCGAACAGCAACAGGTCGGCTTTGGAATCCAGCAGGACGGAACGACGAACCTTGTCGCTCCAATAATCGTAATGGGCCAGACGCCGCAGGCTCGCTTCCACTCCACCGCACAGCACAGGGACGCCGGGGAACGCTTCCCGCGCTCGCTGGCAGTAAACCGAAGTGGCACGATCCGGGCGTTTGCCGATTTTTCCCCCCGGCGTGTAGGCATCCACGTTGCGTACTTTTCGATTTGCCGTGTAATGATTCACCAGGGAATCCATATTGCCGGCACTGACGGCGAAGCAAAGTCGCGGCTTGCCGAACTGTTTCCACGCGTCGCAGGATTTCCAATCGGGCTGCGAAATGATGGCGACTCGAAATCCGTTCGCCTCCAGCCATCGTCCCAGCAGAGCCGCTGCAAAAGACGGGTGATCGACATAAGCATCGCCCGTAACAAAAACTACATCCACCTGATCCCAACCGCGTGCGGACATTTCTTCCAGAGACATCGGCAAAGGTGCCGAACTGTCATGTTCTAACCGGGAGTCCATTTTTCCTCATTTCCAATCTTGATAAAGACCTTTTTAAAATATAGATTCCTTATTCTACCATATTGTTCATCCTTCGCCAGTGGGGGGCGGGGATGGGAATGGCACTGCCCACCGGAGGTGCCTGCAAATTCAGTGGGGACGCGTTCGCGTCGGCCTTTAGGCCGTTCGGAGGGGACGGACAAGCCGATGCGAACAGGTCGCACATCGTTGCCTGCCTCCCAAAGAGGTGCAATGCAGGGCATTCTACGGGGCGACGGGCCGGGATTCACCAAAACCAACGAATCGCAACGGAATTTCATAAGTCCCGTAAATACCGGCATTTTAGACGCAAATAGAGGAATAGAAAAAAGGGCAGCAGAATCTAATTCCACCGCCCCGATACACCTGGAGGGACTCGAACCCCCAACCCTCGGTTCCGAAGACCGATGCGCTATCCATTGCGCTACAGGTGCTACGATGGTTGTTATTCTAATCTTTTTTTAACTTTTCGCAAGGAGGACGGCAGAATTCCTTTTCCGGTAAAATGGGGTGCGATCAAGTTTCCTTGCGAGTTTGGGCAAGATGGGTAATTCCCCTCTTTTCAGAGGGGTGGCAGCCGTAGGCTGACGGGGT
>JAUNBJ010000022.1 GCA_030535245.1 Planctomycetia bacterium
CCATTAACCATTAACCATTAATAAATTATCAATTATCAATTAAACGGCGTGTTTTTGCGCCTTATTGACAACATAAAATGTCTATGTTACAATAAAATCTGTGAGAATCCTCTGTGGTAGGGGGTTCAAAGTTGTCTGCTGGGTGCGTTCCCCAAAATTTCCGGCCGCTGGATTTTGTGGCTGCGAAGGAGTCTTTCGGATGAAACGGATATTTTCTGTTTGTTTTTTGTTGCTTTTTTCTGCCTGTTTGGCGGCGGAAGAAAAAATCACGATCGATACCGATTTTCCCGGCGGGAATATTCTTGTCGATTCGATCACGCTAAAGGGCGATACCGGAACCGTTCGTGTGCGGCCCGATTTACGAGATGGGGCCGACCGGTTTTACTACGCTTTTCGAGTGAAAAACGGGGCGGGCAAGACGCTGCAATTTATTTTCAACGCCTGGAATAAGGTTGGTGCCCGCGGCCCGGCCATCAGCACGGACGAGGGAGAGACCTGGCGTTACCTCTCCGATAAACCGGGGCACGATCCCCAAAAATTCACCTACACCTTCGGCCCCACCGAGTCGTCGGTGATTTTCGCCCTGGCCCCGCTCTACACGCAAAAGGAATGGGAAAAGTTCCTCCAAAAGTACCCCAACGATTCGCGGCTGCAACTTTCTTCCCTCTGCCAGTCCCGCAAAGGTCGGGCGGTGGAATTGCTGCAAATTTCCAACAACGCGAAAAATACGCCGTTTGGCGTGATCTTGACGGTTCGGCACCATAGCTGCGAAATGACCCCCAGCTGGGCATTGGAAGGAATCCTGGACGAAGTGCTTTCCGACTCCCCGTCGGGGAAATGGCTTCGGGAAAACGCGTCGTTTTTCGTCGTGCCGTTCGTGGATAAGGATGGTGTGGAAGATGGCGACCAGGGGAAAAACCGCCATCCTTTCGACCACAACCGCGACTACAACCATGAAATTTACCCGGAAACCAGAGCACTGAAATCCCTATTTACCACCAAGTTTGCCGACAAGAAAATTTTCTTCCTCGACATGCACTGCCCCTGGATTCGCGATGGATCTGCCGAGACGTTCTACTTCCCCTGCCCGGAA
This sequence comes from Planctomycetia bacterium, assembly GCA_030535245.1. GTDB lineage: Bacteria > Planctomycetota > Planctomycetia > Pirellulales > Thermoguttaceae > RGIG3701. The sequence goes on from JAUNBJ010000022.1 coordinate 1,094, forward strand.
AATTCTTCGATGGCGTCTGCCCTGAAAACCTACAGCCTGATGCTCGAAAAGTTCCAGAAAAATGGTAAAATCCCGTATCGGGAGTCGCAAAATATGCTATTTGGATCCGAATGGAATACGGCGGCAAACTATAAAAAAACCTACAACGGAATCGAAACCCTCAGTTCCCATTTGTGGGCAGGGAAACTTCCCAATGTCATTTTTGCCTCATCTTCCGAATTTCCCTACTCCAATGCCTCGGGTGTCGAAATGTCGCCCGATGCCTGCCGGGAATTGGGGAGAAACATGGCCTGTGCAATCGCGAGCTTTCTTCAGGAGAAACTTGAAAAAGGCGAATGACGCCAGAGCTGTATTAATAAGAGCGAACGTAGTGAGCGTAGTAAAAGTTTTTTGAAAGAGAGTTTGAGAGGAAACAATTTTTCAAAAATGTTTCCTCTCAAAAGGCTGGAAGCGCAATCGTTTTAACTATCTCGCTTCCAACCTCTGGGGAGAAACCCTTTTGAAAAAGCGGTTCCTCCCCAAACTTTTTACGATGTTTCGAGGGTTTGGAACCTATCATTTGTCGTCTCGCCAGCGATTGTGGAGCCACCAATACTGATCGGGAACCTGGCGAATCAGACGTTCCATGTTGTCGTTGTACCACTGCGCCATTTCTCGCGTTCCGGCATGTTCCGGATTGACACGCACTTCCAGAAATTCCGCCACCTCAATCACAAAATGAAACGGTTCGCCACGCTGCCGAATCGACGACGCGATACAAACCGGAGCGTCGTACGTCTGTGCCAAAATGGAAATCACCTTGTGCGTATACACCGTTCGCCCAAACGACCGTGACCGCACCCCTTTCTTCCCTGCGTGCTGGTCGGTGAGAATGGCAAGCGTTTTCCCAAATTCCATCGCCTGCTGAAGCATGGACGACGCGTGATTTTTAGGAATAATCGCCTGCCCCGTCGAACGACGATACGTTCCCAGATAATGATCAAGGTACGGATTGTCCAGCGTCCGGGCCACCGTGTAGGCCGGAATACCAATCAACCCCAGCACGTACCCCGCAAACTCGAAATTCCCCAGATGCCCCGTGGCGAAAATAACCGGTCGCCTTTCGTAAATGCACCGCAGCGGCGGAACCTCGTTCCGTAACGTAACGTATTGCTTCCAGTTGGTCAGGTGAATTTTCCGCTCGGCAAACGCCGTTTCCACCAACATCCGGAACAAATGACGCCACATTCCCCGTTCCATTCCCCGTATTTCCGCTTCCGAGCACTCTGGAAACGCATGCCGCAGGTTATCCTCCACCAGCCGACGCCGGATTTTCAGCACGTCGCCACACAGCCACGCCAGGAAATCCCCAAATTGCGTCGCCTTTTCCAGCGAAATCGCCTGCAAAATGGAAATAATCAGGCGGACAAGGATGTAAATAATATAATTTTTCACGATAAAATTTCGGAAAGTAAATCGGAAGTCGAGGGTGTTTTTCACTCATGTTCCAGTTTCAGTTTTTGCGTCATGGTGATGGCGAACTGATTATACAGCGAATAGAGCACCGGGACAAGGTACAAGGTCAAAATCGTCGAACCGGCACTGCCGACCGCCAGCGTAAAGGCCATGGGAATGATCATCTGCGCCTGAAACGACGTCTCGAAACAAAGCGGCATCAATCCCCCCACCGTCGTAACCGTCGTCAAAACGACCGGACGGAATCGCCGCACCCCCGATTCCACGCAAGCCTCCATCACGCTCATGTTGTTATTCCGAACACGATTGTTGATGAAGTCAACCAGCACGATCGCGTCATTCACCACAATTCCGGCCAGAGCGATCAGCCCGAACACCCCCATAAACGTAATCTGCATGTTGAAAATCCAGTGCCCAAGCACGACCACCACCCCGGCAAACGGAATCACCGACAGGATGATCAGCGGTTGGGTATACGACTTGAATTCCATCGTCAGCAACACAAACATGACCATGATCGCAATCGAGAATCCCACTTTCAGCGAATCGAACGATTCCTGCTCCTGTTCCCGCTGCCCTTCCCAACGGATATGGACGTGTGGAAATTCCTTTAAAAGCTGCGGCAAAAACGCTGTTTCCAGAGTTCCGTCTTTGGCATCGCCTTTCAGATCGCGGATGATTTTATTCGGCGACAGGCGTGTGTCGTCCACTTCCGCCTCAATCGTCACGTTACGCATTTGGTCGATTCGGTTGATGGTGGAATATCCCCGTTCGATATGAACGTCCGCCAGTTCCCCAATGGGGCGTTCCACCCCGTCGATACGGACGCGCAGCTCATCGAAACTGGCCAGCGATCGCCGCGCTTCCATCGGATAGCGTACCATCAGTTTCACTTCGTGCCGCCCCCGTTGAAGCCGCATGACCTCCGCACCGTAGTACGCGTTTCGCAGCACGTCGGCCACGTCGGCCTGCCGAACCCCCTGCGTCAGGGCGAACTCCCGAACGGTGGGGCGAAACTCCCATTTTCCGGGAATGTTGTCGCTGGAAATATCGTAAACGCCGTCGTACGTCGCCAGTTTTTCCTTGCACCGTTCGACCGCCTGTTCCAGCTCCGCGCCATATTTGGCCGCCGCCACCAACTTGAACTCGATCGCCTTGCCCCCAGGACCGCCAAACGTCGATTGAAACGTCAGCTGCCGTGCCCCCGGAACCGTGCCAACCTCGTCGCGCCACAGGTCGATCACGCGGTAGCTTTCGATGCTCCGGTTCGACGCTTCCACCAGCTCGATTTCCACGCTGGCCATGTGGCTGGCGTCGCCGCCCGACATGCCGCCGCCATGCCCGCGTCCGGACATGTTCGACCCGATGGTGCGGATGGAATGAACCGAAATCTGCTCGCCGGTTTCCTTGAAAATCTTCTCCGAAACCCGCCAGTATGCGTCCTCGATCCTTTCCGCCCACTCGGTGGTGAGGGCTTCCGGCGTCCCGTTGGGAAATTGCACGTTGCAGACGATCGACGTGGAATCCATTCGCGGGAAAAAGACGAACGGAACGCCTCCCCCCAGCAGCAGGGCCACGGTCAGGATCAACACGGCAAAGCAGGCCGCCACGAAAATCGAACGGTACCGCATAACGCGAACCAGCGACGGACGATACACGTTTTGAATGAACCATTCCATCCCCGCCATGGTATATCCCGACATCCATTTCAGCAGGTAGATCACCCAGCGAAACATGTAAAAAACGGTTCGGAAGATACGAAAAATCAGGTTGTCCGTATGCGACAGGTGGGCTGGCAAAATCGTCGAGGCCTCGAACAACGAGAAGCAGAGCATCGAAATGATGATCGTCGGCAGGATGTACATCATTTTGCCCATCATCCCCGCAACGAACAGCAACGGCATGAACGCGACGATCGTCGTCAGCACCGAAGAAAACACGCTCGGAAAAACCTCCAGCGTCCCCTCAATGGCAGATTCCTTTGCACTTTCTCCCGCCAGGCGATGCGAGAAAACGTTCTCCCCGACCACAATGGCATCGTCCACCACAATTCCCAACCCCATGATGAACGCGAACGATGAAATCATGTTCAGCGTCTGCCCGCATGCGGAAATCACGTAGCAGGTTCCCAACAGTGCGAACGGAATCCCCAACGCCACCCAGACCGACAGCCGCAAATCCAAAAACAGCGTCAGGCACAAAAAAACGATGAGTAGCCCCTGCACGCCGTTTTCCGCCAGCATTTCGAGACGTTCCCGTACTTCGGTCGAACGGTCGCCCCATGTCAGAAGCGTGTACCCCTGCGGCACCTGAGCCGTCGCAAGGTATGCGTGTACGTCGTCGATCATTTTGAACAGGTCTTCTTCCGGGTTTCGCTGGACGGCCACGGCAAGGAAAGGCCGGTCTTGAGAAAATTTCGTGACGACGTTCCCCTTCGGGTCCTGCGCCAACCCCTCCACCGTGCGGATGGAAATATTGCTGGCCACATCGACAAACTCGTCACGGACGTGCCCCAGATCGCCCACCGTCAGCGTCGCTCCCTCCGCCACACCCAAAAGCGGCAGTTTGGCAATCTCCTCGCCAATGTCTTTTTTCGTGTCGCTGCGAAGCATCACCTCCTGCGACTTGCCACGGATCGTGCCGCCCGCCTGCTGGTGGTTTTCCTTCGCAAGGATGTTCGCCACCTCCTGAAGCGTCAGCCCATAACTGCGAAGCGTGTTTTCGTCAAATTCCACATCAATCTGGTAGTCCTTCCCCCCGACAATATCCACCCGCGAAAGGGAACCGCACTGCAAAAGGTCGGCACGTACCTGCTCGGCCACTTCGCGAAGTTTGAGCTGCGCATCCACGCTCCAGTCCGGCGGCCCCAGCACCCCGATTCGGATGATCGTTTCCTCCACCTGCAAGAGCCGGATCACCGGCCGTTCGCACATCTCCGGGAACGACGGAATCCGATTCACCGCGCTGTCCACCTCGTTCAGCACGCGAACCGGGTCGTCCACGCTGGAAAGCAACTCGATGGATACCGAACCGGAACCCTCCGCCGCCGCAGAAGTCAGTTTTTTGATCCCGCGAATGTCCCGAACCGCTTCCTCCACCTTTTGACAGATTGATTCTTCCACTTCCTCCGGCGTTGCTCCGGGATACGAAATCGACACCGAAATCATGTCCAGGTCGAACTGCGGGAACGTCTCCCGATTCAACCCCTGAAGCGACCAATACCCGATGATCAAAATGGCAATCATCAGAATATTCATGGCAGGCAGATTGGAAATCGCCCACGAAATGAGCTTTCTCATCGTACCACCTCCACACTCGCCCCTTCCAGCGGAGAAGCAAGCGGCGAAACAATCACCTGATCCCCCACGTCAATCTTCCCCGGATCCGCATACACCAGCACCCGTTCATCTTCCGTCTGCGCGGTGGTGATGTTTACCCGATGCATTTTGCCGTCCACCACTTTCCAGAGCGTACCGCCCGGCAGAATCGCCATCTCCGAAATATTCAGCAATCGGCTCCGCGGCACGACGTGAACCCGAACCCCTACGAACATCCCCGGCAGAAGGGACGGATTGGCATCCATCGCCACCCTTTCCGCTTTCACCCGCGTTACGTCGAGCGGGTTGTCCACCACCACGCGACACGGCAGCATTCGCGTCCGGGAATCCAGCCCCGGCCCGTCCAGATATTCCAGCATCCCTTTCCAATGGTACTCGGCATGGCCCAGTTCATAGACAATCGTCACCGGCGTCGGGTCGAACTGATAATAGTTACGTGGGTCTGCCGCATGGGTTTTCGCCTCCTTCGTATCGGAACGGGCAGCCCAGAGCCACTCGACATGCTTCATGTACAGGCTGCACTGCACTTCCAGTTTCGACGTGTCGTGAATGGTTACAAGCGACTCCCCACGCTGCACGAATTTGTCCTGCTCGCAACTGAGCGAAACCACCACCCCGTCCAGCGGCGCCTTGATCGTGCAACGGTCCAAATCGACGCGGGCCTTTTCCACCGTCACCTCCGCCAGCTTCATGCTCGCGACAAGCCGCTCTTTTTGCGACTCCTGTAAAACCGCCTGATTCTCCAACGTCTGAACCGAATCCAGTTTCTGAAGCTCGGTCAGCATGGTCGAATCCAAATCGGACTGCGAAATCGCCCCATCCTTCGACAACGCCTGCACCCGTTCCAGCTCCCGACGCTGCACATGAAGCTGCTTCTGCGCAATCTCCAACTGCGTCCGGGTGTTCCGAATGTTCACTTCCAACTCCACCACCTGCCGCTTGGCCTGAATCAACTCCTGCTGCGACTGAGCCAGTACCAGCTCGTAATCGGTCGGATCCACCCGAATGATCACTTCCCCCTTTTCCACGTACCGCCCCACACGACAGTTCGACGATAAAAACGTTATCCGCCCCGAAACCTCCGACGCAATCGGAACCTCCCGGAACGGCACCACCACCCCGTCGATTTTGAACGTCAGTCCGTTTTCCTGCTCTCGAACTGTTTCCACCTGCACCGCAGGAATCGCCGCCTCTACCCCCTCCCTTTGAACCGGAGCACTGGAACGACTCAACACCACCGCACCAAACGTCGCCGAAGCCAACAAAACCGTGGAAACCAATAGCCGAAACACCACACCGCGAAGCGTCGTTTTCGTCGAAAAAATATTCTGGGAACTGCTTTCAGACATTCGTATCCATTCCTTCTAACTCTGGCAAAATTCTCCGATAAAATTTTCTCCCCAATCGTATCCCTTTTGAGGATTTTGTCAATGACGGGAAAAATTGATAATTGATAATTAGTAAACACTGCGGAGCCGTGAACGAAGGGCTTTAGCCCGTAGTTCCGGATGTAGTGGAAAAACGCTCGGCAGTTCAATGATTCCAATTGCCGTTACGTATAGGTTGCGGAAACGGAGGCAATCTGTCGCTATTATTATTACTTTTTTGTAATTATTCTATAAATTTTATAATTTCCCTTGACAAACAGTTACTAATGTGGTACAAATTACCCGTTGACACCACGAAAGAGACGCTTCCGGGAACGACAACTCTCAAACGAACTTATCCGAGGTGTGGTGGGCCGGTCTGATTTATTTCTCCGTGTGGCCGGTCTGCCCCCTCGTTTTTTCGCTCCGAAAGGAAGAAAGGGAGAAATGATCCGTTCACTGTTTTTTGGCGTTCTTTTTTTGGCAAACACGCTCTGGGCGGCAGAGGAAATCACGCTGGCCCTTTGCGTCGGCGGCCAGGTCGCAGAAGTCTGTTGTCAGGCGGGAGATGCGGTAAAAAAAGGGGATGTGCTGTTGCGGCTGGTTCCGCGTGATTTTCAAAACGAGCTGGACGAAGCGATGGCGGAGCTGGAGATTGCCCAGGCACGTCTGGATGTGTTGAAATGCGGTGCCCGCCAGGAGGATTTGGAAATTCTGAGTGCCCGAATCGTGGCGGCGGAATCCCAACGGAAGGTTGCAGAGTCGGAGTTTCGACGGGCCGAACCGCTTGTGGAAAAACGCGTTCTGACCCCCGGCGAGCTGGAGCGGATGGAAAGTGATTGGCGGATTGCCGACGCCATGGTGACAACGCTCCGACAAGAACGGGCCAAGGCGCTGGCGGGGCGGCGTCCGGAGGAACTGCGGGTGATGGAGGCGGAAATCCGGTCGTTGGAGGTGAACGTTAAAAAAGCCCGTGCCCGGCTCGACGACGCGACGCTGCGTGCTCCATTCAGCGGAATCGTTACGACCCTCAAAATTCACCCGCACGAAATTCTACGTCCTGGGGCACCGGCGGTAGTTTTACAGGAAAATCCCGAAAACCCCTCTGGACAGAAACCGAAAAAGAGGATAGAGTGACCAGAGCGGCGATCATGCCGAAAAGAACAAGTATTATAGCGAACGAAGTGAGCGTAGTAAAAGTTTTTTGAAGGAGAGTTTGAGAGGAAACAATTTTTCAAAAATGTTTCCTCTCAAAAGGCTCGAAGTGCGATGGTTTCAACAATTGCGTTTCCAACCTTAAAAAAACGGTATTCCGCTTCCAGCCGCTCCTCCCAAAATTAATAAAGAAAATTGCCATGGAAGAAACCGTACATATTCCCGTCATGCTTCGTGAAGTGCTGGAAGCTCTCGACCCAAAGCCGGGGCAGCGAATTGTCGACGGCACGTTGGGGGGCGGGGGGCATACGCGTGCGATTGCCGAGCGTGTCGCTCCGGACGGGGTGGTCGTGGGGTTGGATCGGGATCCGCGGGCGATTGATTTTGTGGCGTCCAAGCTGAAGGGGATGCCGATTTTGCTGGTGGAGAGCAACTTTTCCGAGCTGGAGGAGGTGCTGGATCAGTTGCAAATGGACAAAGTGGATGGGCTTTTGCTGGATTTAGGGCTTTCCAGCGACCAGTTGGCCGACGATCGCCGTGGTTTCAGTTTCCACTCCGACGGGCCGCTTGATTTGCGGTTCAATACCGAGGAGGGGACGCCCGCGTCGTATCTGGTCAACACGATGAAGGAGAGCAACCTTGCCGATCTGATTTTCGAGTATGGCGAGGAGCGTTACAGCCGGCGTATTGCGCGAAAGATTGTGGAATGTCGGCGAGAGAAAAAGATTGAGACGGCAAGGGAGCTGGCGGAGATCGTTCGCCGTTGCGTCCCGCGTAGTCCCAGGGAAACGATCGACCGGGCGACGCGAACCTTTCAGGCGTTGCGAATCGCGGTCAATCGGGAGATGGAATCGTTGGAAAAGATTCTTCGGGAAATCCCGTACTGCGTACGTCCCGGAGGAAAGGTCGCTATCATCAGCTTTCATTCCTTGGAGGATCGGCGTGTAAAAGATGCGTTTCGGGAAAATTCTGCCTATCGTTCGGTGACAAAAAAGCCGATACTTGCTGATACGGAGGAGATTCATCGAAACCCGCGATCCCGAAGCGCGAAACTTCGGGTTGCCGAGATTGCTGGAGACTGACAGTGGGCCGCAGAAACAAGCACCGCTCCCGTGGACGTGATCGTTACGACGACATGTTCGAGGAGATGTACGACGATTCTCAAGAGGAACTGGAAGAAGAGGAGTACGAAAACGAGGACGCGCAGGAGCAGGAAGTGAATCGTTCGTCTCAAAATTTATCGAGGAATCATCCGTCCGATTTGGAATCGCGTCGCAAAGCCGCCGCCGAGGAGCGTGCTGCGTGGAATTCCCTTCGGAAGGATGTTCCAGAAAAAGAATCGTCGCAGAAAACGGACGATCCGGAAATCCCATCGGGTCCGAACCCGTTGAAGGTGTTGGCCGGACGTGTCTGGGGGGCGACGACGTGGGGATTTTGTAAATTTTTCGCGGGCGTACGGTGGCTTTTCGTGCGGTTGGGGAAGGTTTTGGGGGTTATTTTCCGCAAACTCGTGTCCGCTTCGGGCTTTTTCAAACGCGTTCCGAAAAAAGCGTGGTTGGCAACGGGAGCGGTTCTGTTGCTGGCAGGTTTGGGTGGGACGGCGTACTATTTTCTGAGTTCAGGAGGCCGGGAAGTGGCGCAGGCACCCTCATCGGAGGAAACACCCGCAGCGACTCCTGAAGCGGCTCCCGAAGCGATGCCCGAAAAAATTCCCGCAGCGGTGGAAAAACCGAAAGAGACCGAAAAGGTGGAAAAGCCGGTGGAAACCGTGGAAAAGCCTGCGGAAACGACCGATCCGTTGGCGGAATTGCCCGCAGACGATCTCTCCTCGCTGCCGGGTCTGGAGTTGGGAAGCGTTTCCGAACCGACCCTTCCGACTGTGGAATCGGTCGCGGTTTCTCCTGAAAAACCTGTCGAAAAACCTGCTGAAAAACCAGACGGCGACCTGGAAGAATACGATCTGAACAATCTCGGATTGAGTACGGATTCTCCGACGGAAACGGTGGAATCGCCGACCCCATCCGCATCTCCGGCGACGTTGGACGCACCCCTGCCGGAGGCTCCCGCGTTGGCGGAAAGTGCTGCGGTTCCCGACGTGGTGGCGGACGCTCCGCCGAAAGCGACGTTGGCCGATTCCCTGCGGAGTGCCCCCGGAGCGAACACGGATCATATTTTGTCGGACGACTTCGACCCGTACGCCCTGCCGTCATCTGCAAAGCCGGCGAAACCGGAAACTCCCGCAAAAGTGGAACGGGGCAGTTTGGGCAGCGTGAATAATATAGCTGGTTTAGATAATTCCAAACCCGCCCCAACCCCCACAAATCAGGCGGACAACGCAAAAAAGAAAAACAGCGTCCTTATTAACGGAAGCGAAGGAATTGCCAAAGATAACGTCTGGGTGGTTCAGTCCGGTGATAATTATTGGGACATTTCGCAAAAAGTCTATGGGACGGGTGCTTACTATAAAGCGATTGCCCAGTATAATAGTAATGTGGTGCCAGACCCCAACCATTTGCGGGCGGGGACACGGTTGCGGCTTCCGGAGGTTTCGTTCCTTCATCGTGCGTATCCGACGTTGTGTCCGGTGCAGGGCCGGGCGACGGCGGGCAATCAGTATGTGGTTCAGGATGGGGACACCCTTTCCGACATAGCTCGGATTCGTTTGGGAAGCGCGTCGCGTTGGCCGGAGATCTATCGGCTGAATCGGGATCGTTTAAACAACCGTTTTGACCTGCTTCCACCGGGAATCACGTTGACGCTTCCAGAGCGGGAAGGAAACGCGGTCGCCACGGAAGCGGGGGTATGGAAGTAACCTGAGGAATATTCGGGGCGGGTCTTCCCTGGTACGGGGGTGATTCCCCCCAACTTTTCGCCAAAATGGATTTATAATTGAAACATTATATTGGTTTGACAAACACCAGACTAAAGAGAAAATGATGGATTATTCGCGATATTATCGGGACTGGCTTGGGATGGACGTCTCGCCGGAGGCGGTACCGAATCATTACGATCGGCTTGGATTGAATTTATACGAACGTTCCCAGGAAACGATTCAGGCGGCCACGGCCTGTTGTCTGGAAAAGCTGCGCGGTGCAAATTTTGCCGATCAGGTGGAGGCGTATCAGGAGATTTTGCTTCAAATTGTGGAGGCGAAGCTGGTGCTTGAGAATCCCGTTCTGAAGCGGGAATACGATTTACACCTTCATACGACCGGGGCGCGGGAAAAGCGTGTCTGGCGTGACGACTACGTACCGCTGGGATTAGGAACGCGGCTGCGGCATTTGGCGGCGGTCACGGTCGCTTTTGCCATAGGCGTGGGGATTGCGTTGGTCATGCGGTACACCGCGCCACGAAACCCGGACGGGAGTATCGACTATGCGGTCAAGCGAAATATCGTAGTGCAGGTGGAGCCTTTCACCACGGCGCCGGGCACGGAATATCCGCGTCCGCAGACCGATTCGCGTTCTTTGAGCGAGGGACGTGAGGTTTCGGAGGAAACGAAGGAAGTGGTGGAGGAGACGACGCGTCAACCGGAAACCGAGGTGGCTGCGACGGCTTCGCAGGAGGTTCCGAATCGTGCCGCGACCGAAGTGGTGGAACCGGATGAAGCCGATATTGCCACGCGAACCAAGCCGAGCACCAGCACCCGGAATCGGGATCGTCTTCGCAAGATATTCCAAAAGCGTCAACCTTCGGGCCAGTCGGATGCGGAGGAAAACCAGGCCGAGGCCCCCTCCACTGAAGAAGCGGAGGAGGAAACGGACGAAGCAGTGGACGAAGAAACAGAGGTGGTGAAGGAGGAAGTGAAGGAAGAGGAATCGCTCGGATCGCCGAAATCAGCAGGAATCCCGAAATCAGCAGGAATCATGGAAGTTTTGCCTGCGGAGGAAACACCGGCGCTGACGCAGCTTCCAGACGTGCTTCCAGAACTTTCGTCGCTGGAAGATGGTCGAAAATCGCGGCCGACCGAGGAAATGTTGACGGCGGTTCAGAACAACGTGCAGGAAATTTTGAAATCGCATGAAGGTTTGGAGGATTCGGCGCTGGCGTCCCGGTTGGTTCAGGACGCTTCGAACAATTCAAGCGATATTCTGCGATATGCGCTTTTGCAGACGGCGTTGGAGAAAGCCATTGCCGCAGGGGATGCGATGTTGGCGAGGAACGTGCTTCACGTCCTGTCGCAGGGATACGATGTTCCCTTGCTGACGATGCAGCAAATGACGCTGGACGAGTTGTGTACCGTGATTTCCAAGCCCGCACCAAAGCAGAAAGAGCAGTTCGCGGCCTTGTGCAAGGTGGCTGGGGAAGTCTGTGTTCTTTCCACGCAGCAAAAGCAATACGATAGGGCCGAGTCGTTGTACCGTCGGGTTTACGAATTGGGGACGAAACTGTACGTCGATTCGGAAATACGCAAAACGCTTCTGGAACATCAGAATTATTTCACCAAGTTGGCAAATTTGCATCGTAATTTCATGACCGCGTTGGATACACTGAAATCCAATCCGGACGACGTGACCGCCAACCGTCGTATTGCGTTGTGGTACAGTCAGGTGGAGCGTGACATGATGCAGGCGTTGCCTTATTTTGCCAAATGCGATTATGCTCCGTTGCGTTCGGCGGCCCAGTTGGAGCTTGCCAGCGACAAGACCCCGGCCAACCTTTTGAAGGTGGCGGATCAGTGGTGGGATTTGTCCCATAACATTCAGGCACCGTTGGATCGGATTTTTTCCGACCATGCCATTTCGCTGTATGAAACCATCGACCGCAACCGTCTGGACAAAGGTGAGCAGGTACGCGTCGTAGAGCGTATCGAGAAGCAGCGAAAGTAGGGGCGTTGGGCTATCCCCGCCGCTGGATTTTTTCTACTGTTGGCGGGGGGTCGCTTCCCGATAATAGACCTGGGTAACGATAAACCCGATGTTGCGATACAGTCCCAGCGCCTTTTCGTTGTCGGCGGTGACGTCCAGCGTAGCTCGCCGTACGCCATATTTTTGGTATCCGCTGAGTGCCAGTGCGAGCAGCGCGTGCCCCAATCCACGGTGTTGGTGTGCGGGAACGACGCCGACGTTCTGGATGCCGCCATTTCCGTCTGCATGGATCACCCCCTGAATCGTGGCGGCGCATTCCGTGTGGAACGCGCCTGTGGGGTGGTACACGATCAGGTGCGTGGCGGCGGGGCAGAAATTGTACCGTTTGACGATATTCTCCATCACCTTGCGGCAACCGCGAAACGTCTGAAAATTGCCGAACAGTCGCGCGTCGGGGGTGTTGCGAAAACTGAGATAGTGGGCCGTGGCGTGCGATTCCAGCAGGGCCGGATTCCACGGTTCGACAAAATATCCCTCCGGCAGTTCGGGCGTGGAAAACGCATGCTGCCGAAGGTCGATTTCCATCTTGTATCGCTTAAAGGTCTGGGTGTACATTTCCGATCAGGTCGTAAGCGTCGCCGCCGGTAATTTCGCAGAGAACCCGTTGTCCCGGCATGATATTGTCGGCGGTAAAAAAAACATGTCCGTCGATGTCCGGAGCGTCGAACATCGTGCGGCCCATCCAGCGTCCATCTTCCAGCTGAGCATCGACCAGCACCTCCTGCACCGTACCGACCAGCGACCGTACCCATTCGGAGGAAATCTGCTTCTGGAGCTTCATCACCGCTTCGGCACGTTTTCGTGAAATTTTTTCGGGAACCTGACGCTCCATTTCCGCCGCCGGAGTACCTTCTTCCGGGGAGTATTGAAACACCCCAAGCCGGGGAAATCGCTGCTTGCGGATAAAGGCCAGCAGTTCGTCGAATTCCGCCTGCGTTTCGCCCGGATACCCGACGATAAACGCCGTCCGGATGGCCAGTTGCGGCAGGCGTGTCCGGAGTTTTTCGAGCAATTCCAGCGTCTTTTCCCGCGTCACGGCCCGTCGCATGGACTTCAGAATTCGGTTGTTGATATGTTGCAGCGGCATGTCGATGTACGGTACGACTTTCGGCGTTTCGGCCAGCGCGTCGATCAGGTCGTCGCCGAAATTTTGCGGGTAGAGGTACAGCACCCGAATCCAGAGGATTCCATCGATTTGGGAGAGTGCTTTCAGCAGGTTGGCCAGCGTCGCGTGGGGGTCGTCCAGATCGGAACCGTAGCGGCTTGTGTCCTGCGCAATGAGCACCAGTTCCCGAACGCCATTCTGAGCCAGCGCTTTTGCCTCGGCCAAAAGAAGATCCATCGGTTTGCTGGAATAGCGTCCTCGAATGTTCGGAATGGCGCAAAACGCACAGCGGCGGTTGCACCCTTCGGCAATTTTCAGGTACGCCACATGGGCGGGCAGCAGGGGAAATCGTGTGTCGTCTTTGGCAATCTCCTCGGTCGTTCCGAGAAAAAGCCGTTTTTCCAGCGTTCCGTCCAGCGTCTGCCGCACGGCGTTTTGCACCTCGTCGCGTGAAAAAACATCCAGAAAGGCATCCACGTCGGGGCACTGAGCCACCAGCGACTCCTTATCCCGCGACACCAGACACCCTGCCACGATCAGGCAGGCCAGCCGTTCGTTGGGATTCCGTCGGAGCCGTTCCATGGCGTGGATATTTTCCAACCCTTCTTCCCGCGACGCCGCCAGGAACCCGCAGGTGTTGATGATCACAATATCCGCATCCTCTGGCTCCAGCACTACTTGAAAGTCCTGCCGGGCAAGCTGCCCCAGCATTTGTTCACTGTCCACCAGATTTTTCGGGCAGCCGAGGGAAATGATCGCACAGGTTTTCATGGTTCAGGTTCCTTTTCTTTTCCTATAGGATACCGAAAACCGTGATTTTTTGAAGGGGTGTACCGCAAGAATAGAAAAAAACTCTCGGTCAGCAGAAATCCCAGGGGGGCAGTGAACTTCAAGCTGAACCGAGAGCGATTGGACGGTTTCAAGAGCGTTTTATTGTTTGCTCTCAACAGCGACACCATAGCTAATTTCAGGGAGCTTGTCAACGCTGATTTTAAAAAATTTTAAAAAAAAGAGAAAATTTTCCCCCTTCCTTGAAAAGCCCCCCCGGTTTGGTGTAGAATAGAAGGTACTTTAAATAGATAAGACTCCTGTCAACGCAGCCTGAAAAGTTAAAAGTTGCCAGAGGTCTTGAATGTTTCAGAAAACCCCATCGGGGGCGAGCGATAGGAATGAAGTTATGGCCGTATTTTATATTTATCGTGAAAATCACCCACGTGAGCAGGTCGTGCTGACCCGGCGGGAAATGACCATCGGACGGGACCCGAACTGCGAAATCTGCATTCCTGACACAGAAATTTCACGGAATCATGCGAAAATCCGCCACGGTTCCCCCGACCATGCCGATGAATACATGATCTTCGACCTCGACAGCCTGAACGGGACGTTCGTCAACGACCAGCAGGTTTCCGAATACACGCTCCAGGCTGGCGACCGGATTCAGGTAGGGGGGACGATTCTGGAATTTTCGCTGGCGGAACCGACGGAACCTCCCCTGCCCGCCCCACGACCGACGTTTGGCGCCGAGCCGCCCGCCCGAACCGCACCCACCGGATACATGGCCGCTTCGCCGACCGTTCCCCTGCCGCCGGTCGCCGCGCCGTTTCCGCTGGACGATACCGACGATTCCGCCTCCGAATCCCCGCTGGACGTCACCATGGCCACGTCCGACGATCAGGCCAAAATCCTCCGTACCATCTCGCACACCGAAGGACAGAAATTCCTCGCCCGCAAACCATCCAAGCCGGTCGCTCCGGAAGCGTCGTGGACGCTGCGTGCTCAGGGGTATCTTCAGCTTTTATACGAAATGACGCTCTCCGTCAGCCACTGCATGGACATCGACCGTCTTTCCAACGAGCTTCTGGAGCTGATTTTTCAATGGATCGACGCCGACCGGGGCTGCATCCTGCTTTTCAACAAAGTGACCAACCGCCTGGAACCGAAGGCGAAAAAAGTCCGCGAAAATCTCGACCAGCAACAGCAGCGAATGATCATCAGTAAAACGATCCTCGATTACGTGCTGGAACACCGCGAAGGGGTGCTGACCAGCGACGCCACCCAGGACGACCGCTGGAACGATGCCGCCAGCGTCCTTTCGGTTGGCATCCACGAGGCGATTTGCGTTCCGTTGCAGGGGCGTTATGGAATCGTCGGGGCCATTTATCTCGACACGTTTTCCCGTCCCGACCTTACCGACCGGGGCCGCAAGGCACACCGTTTCGGCGACGATCATCTGAAATTGATGATTACCATGGCCCACCACGCCGCCATTGCCATCGAGGATACACGCTATTACGGCGGAATGCTTCAGGCCGAACGCCTGGCCGCCATCGGGCAGACCGTCGCCACACTGTCGCACCACATCAAAAATATCCTCCAGGGAATCCAGGGGGGAAGCTTCCTCATCCAGGACGGCCTGACCCACCACAACGAAACGTTCATCTCCAAGGGGTGGCAGATCGTCGAGCGGAACCAAAACCGCATTTCGTCCCTGGTGCTGGACATGCTGACGTTCAGCAAAGATCGCAAACCGGAACTGACCCGCGACAACCTCAACCGCATGACGGCCGAAGTCGTGGAACTCATGCAGGCCCGCGCCAACGACGCCAACGTCCAACTCACCTGGCAGCCCGACGCCAACGTTCCCGACACGCTGTTCGACCCCGAAGCGATGCACCATGCCATACTGAATCTCGTCACCAACGCCATCGACGCCGTGATTGAGGAACGAACCAACGAAGGGGAAGAAACGTGCGAAATCCCCGAAACCTCCAAAACCGTCCGTTTTCCGGAAAGCGAATCGGTGTTCGCCGACGGGAGCCATATTTTCGATGAGGATACCGAACATTTCGCCAATTCCGCCAGTGCCAGCGGCATCCTTGCCCCCTGCGGTCGCGTCGATGTGCTGACCCTCTGGGACGCCGTGCGGAAAAATGTCAAAATCCTCGTCAAGGACACCGGCCCCGGCCTGACGAAAGAGCAGGTCGCCTACATTTTCAAACCGTTCGAGTCCTCCAAAGGGAACCGCGGCACCGGACTGGGCCTGCCGGTCTGCAAAAAAATCATCCGCGAGCATGGCGGCACCATCCACGTCGAGCAGCGTACCCCCCACGGCTGCCGCTTCATCATCACGTTACCGGCGATTCAGGAATAACGGTTTACACGAACTTTTCCTCCCGCAGTCCAGCCAGAAATTCCATCTCCTCCCGGTTCAGGAACACGTCGCCGCTGACGGCGTTTTCCAGCACCTGTTCGGGGGTGCGGGCGCCGCAGAGGATGTGCGTTTTGTTGTAAAACGTAATTGTCCACGCGATAATCAGTTGCCCGATGGTGAGTTGCCGCCGCTGGGCAATCGGTTCTAATTTTTGCAGCATGGCGTTCACCCGCGTGATGTTGTCCGGCTTGAAACGCTCCATCGTCGAGCGGATGTCCGTGTCGGGAAAGTGCCGGTCGGGAGCCATTTTGCCGGTCAAAAGCCCCATGGCCAACGGCGAGTACGGCAACAGACTGGCGTTTTTCTGACGGCACAGATCCAGGATTCCGTTCTCCTCGATCCCCCGGTCGATGAAGCTGAATCGCTCCTGCGAAACGTCCACACGCCCCACCGCCATGTACCGACGGAGCTGTTCCGGCGTGGCGTTGGAAACCCCGATGGCCCGAATCTTCCCCTCCCGTTTCAGGTCGAGCAGCGTTCCCATCGTCTCCTCAATCGGAATGGTGCTTTCTTGGGTGTGCGTCTGGTACAGGTCGATGTAATCCGTCCCCAAACGTTGTAAACTCCATTCCACTTCCTTGCGAATCGAGTCGGGATGAAGGCAGATGTAAACCTTCCAGTCGTGATCGGTTTCGGTGCCGAAGCCGGACGTACTTCCATAAAGGTAAAATTCTCCCTTGCCCGGCTCCAGTTCCCCTTTCGTCCAGCGAACACCGCATTTGGTGGCCAACACCACGTTATCACGGTGCCCACGAATCGCCTTGCCGACGATTTCTTCCGACAACCCATACCCGTACATCGGGGCGGTGTCGATTAAATTGATGCCCCGGTCGATCGCCGAACGCAACGCGTCCACCGATTTTTTCTCGTCCGTACCGCCCCACAACCACCCGCCGATGGCCCACGTGCCAAATCCGATGACGGATGCCTGAATTTTCGTATTGCCAAGCGCTCGATACTGCATGATCCACTCCTCGTGTTGGTTTCAGGGTTCGCATACGACACGGAATCCCACGTCGAATACGTTGTGATACGGCTGGAAATAACGGCGGGAATCGATCGTGCTCCACCGTGCCGGGGTGTACCACGAACCACCGACGACTATTTTTTTCCCCTCTTTTTCCGAACGCGTCCATTCCGCCACGTTCCCGAACAGGTCGTAAAATCCCCACGGATTCGGGCGATAACTCCCCACCATCGCGCTTACCCGACTGCGGTCGTCCACGTTGGAATCCGCAATCCGCCATGGCGGTAATGCCCCGGTACGCCCCAGCCAGCCGAACGGATTGATCCGCTGGTTGGAAATGTCGGACAGGTTCTCGTAAAGGGCGTAATCGACGTTCTTATCGCCGAACCAGAACGGGGTCGTCGTCCCCGCCGCAGCCGCCAGACGCCATTGCTCCTCGGTCGGGAGTGAGAATTTCCTTCCCGTCTTTTCCGAAAGCCACTTGCAGTATGCCTGCGCCTCGTGCCACGAAACCCGCGCTACCGGCTGATTTGCCCGCGAAAGCAGCCATCCCGATTCCCCCGGACTGAAATGGATGTAGTCGCCATACTCGATTCCCGTGTCGTGCGACGGGTCGAACTGGGCAAACTGAGCGTTCGTGATTTCACACGCACTCATGGAATATTTTTGTCCCGGAACGGCAATCATTTCCAGCCCCGCGACCCTTTCCGAGGAGGTCGGCACGGCAGGCACCTTCACCGGAGCCGTTCGCGGCGTGTTGTCGTCCTTGTGCGGATAGACCACCTGTTGCGGTTTCTCGACCGGCGGGTAATCGTCCGGATTCTCGGCCAGCTGTTCGTCGGTATGTCCGTAAAGCTGCCGCAGCGCCAGCCGTCGTTCGTACTGATGTTTCACCAACGGAGCGATCTGGTAGTTCCGCGACTCGCCCCAACTCCCGTAGAACGGCGCGTTCAGATCAATCCACGCGTTGAGTTTGTCCCACGATTCCCTATCCAGTTGCACGTCGTAATGTCCCTGCTGCAAAAGCTGCACCAGATGCGTGGAGTCGGCGTAAAACTCGAACGGTTTGTGGACTCCCATCTGGCTTTCTTTCGTCTGGGTACGCACGTACCGACGCAGATGATAATACGACGGCGAAAACCGCGACGCCTGATTGTATCCATTCGGATGATCAAACGCCGGTACGGGATAGCTGTCCTTGAACGACACGGCGTTCTTTTCCTCGTGGCAATCCACGCAATATTTATCCAAAATCGGCTGAATCTCCCGACGGAAACGGAACCCGCGAACCGCTCCGTAAAACGGCGTGATCGGCACCGGCGGTTTCTTCGACGCGATCGGAATCCGCATCGGCGGCACGGCGGAGTTCTGCTCCTCGTGACACCCGGTACACGAAACCTGCTCGCCCGGCATGGCGGTTGTCCAGCTTCGCATGTACTGGATGGCCCGACCCTCCTTGTCCAGCGGCTGGAACGCCACCGGCGTGTTGGCCGGAATCGTGAAACTGGCCGAACCATCTTCGTAAACCGGCACCGTCCCCAAAATACGCTTGGGATCCCACGGCCCGTCCAGCCCCACGCTGTGCGGCTCCGCCCCCATCCCCTGATATGCAAACTCGTACGTAAAAATTCGCAGTGCCTTCACCGTCCCACGCGGTACGCCCGGCAGCCCCTGCCCATAGTAAATGTCGGCAAGGAACACGTCGGCGTCGGTGCGATCCCGATTCGTCCGATCTGGCAACACCGGTGGTCGCGGCGTCTTACGCAACGGAATCGGTTCCAGCATGGCAAATCCCGGCTCCTGCACCAACGGCACGATATTGTCGAACAGATCCACCAGACAGATTCGCCAGCCCGCGCTTCGGTCGGTCTTGCACGATACCAGGAACACCTTGTCCGTTATCGGATAGGGATGAACGAACAACGGCACCGTCTGCGCAATCGGGTAATCCAACACCACCCGTTCCACCGGCTTGCCCCAGCCCGGAATCCGCTGCACCGCCCCTTCCGTTTCGCGACGCCCCAGCGACGGGTCGTAAAGCACCAAATCCCCCACCCGCGGCAGGTCGTGATGCCCCGTGAAAATGGCTACAAAACGGGATTTCGTCCCCGGAACCGGGCGGGCGTAAAACATCGCGTTGGGAAAATACGAACCGCTGCCGTAGTATTCGGTCTGATTCGTTCCGTCGGGATTCATGTGGAAGAGGATCCGCGAAAAAGCGTGCGGCAGATCGGAATATTCCCATCGCAAATACATCACCCGACCGTTGGGCAAAAGCGTCGGGCACCAGTCGTGATCCTGCTCCAACGTAAGCTGCGTGATTTTCCCATCCGCCGCGTTCTTTCGATACAAATTGCAGACATGCCCGCTGCCGTTCACGCACGGAACCCCCGTGAAACAGGCCGTCGAGCAGAACACCAGACTATCGTCCGGCAAATAGCACGCGTCGTAATTCTCGACGTCGGAATCTTCAATCGTCGGGATTTTGCGGCACTCTCGCGTGTCGAAAACGTATTCCCACAGCCGGAATCGGTTCCCCTCCACATCGGGCGCCGGCATGGAAAACAGCACCCGATCCGCGTCGAAATGCAGCTCCATGTCCCCCACAAAGAAATCGTTCGGCGGTGTAAACAGCGTTTCCACCTGCCCGGTTTTCAGGTCGTACTGGCAGATCGTGTTCTGGTATCCCGCCTTGGGAAGTTCCGAGTTGCTCCCATGATTGACCGGGAAACCGAGCTTCGACCCGTTCCGACGCAGGAACAGAATTTTGTCAAAATCCAACCCCGGATTCGCCAGCAACGCCTCTTTCCGCAGCGCCGCGAACGCTTCCGGGTCGTTGTTTTCGCCCGACTCAAACGGTTCCAGACGTTTCAAAAACTCCGGCCCCAACGGGTATTGGCTGCCATACGTCGCTATCAAATCCTCCACCGCACGCCGCAGCGCCGCCGTCGGCAGTTTCCGCACTGGGGGAATCGGGTGGAGCAACCGTTCCCTGTCCGCGTCGTTTACCGTCCCGCAGAGCAGGTTCTTCAAAAACGTCTCCGTATTCGTTTGGAATCCTGCCGACGCGCGGTCGTACATCGGAGAAAAACGAACGTTCCACACCCAGACGCCGCTTGTCCCCACCGGGAGAAAGACCAGCGGATTGTCCGGCCCTGCCGGAACCGTCGCCACCTTCACCGCATCTTCCGACATGATTTCACACTTCTGATATGCCGGATAGACCGCGTTCGTGAACCAGAACACCTCCCTGTCGGACGTTAACCCCTTCCATAGAAAAATCCCCTCGTCCGCCGGAACCAGTCCCGACTGATGGCGGTCGTCGGACATTGGCAGCGCCTGCGTCGTCACGGTTCCCAGCCCCAGCGTCTCCACCAGCCCCGCCGTGCCGCCCATGAAAAACAGCGTGCGATTCCCCGCCTGCAAAAATTCCCGGAGTTTTTGTGCCGCCCCATCCGAAAACAGCGCCCCTTCCCGACGCATGGTGTCCCCCGCATGGACCCAGATTTTCTGGAAATCTTCCAACGACACGTCGTTTCCCGAAAAATCGACGATACGCCCGTCGTCCGTCGGATAGAGTTTCTGGATCTCAGGAAAAAGACGTTCCCCCACTTCCACCGCCCAGCCCGCTTGCAGGTCGGGAACCCTCCCTGCCGGCTGGTCCAGCAATAACGCGATTTTCTCCGCAGCAAACGACGGAACGCAACTCAACAACATCAGAATCAGGCAGACTTTTTTCATCATTTTCTCCTTCAGGCAGGTTTTTCTTCAGTATAAAATTTCACCCACCAAAAAGCAAGCGGGGCGGCCAAATTTTCCGCCTGTTTACGTGCGTCCCCCAAAAAAATCCTCCGGGGCTTGCTTCCCAACGAAATTTTTTTTACAATAGAAGTGGATTTTAGAATCATTTCCCCATTATTTCCTTTCAGGAAGGAGTTCCCATGAAGAATCTCAAATGTTTGCTTTGGCTTGGAATCCTCTGGCTTGCCGTATCGTGCGTGCTTGCGGAAGAACCCACGTACCAGCCGCCCCAGCTCGAACAGCCCGATCACTGGACGATGGTGGTTTTCCCCGACCCGCAACAGTACACCTGCGAGCACAACTTCCCGATTTACCAGATCATGATGAACTGGATCACCGAAAATATCAAGCCGCTGAACATCCAAAACGTCGTCTGCGTCGGCGATCTGGTCAATAACAACAAGTCGGACAAGCAGTGGGAATACACCTCCCGCGCGTTTGCGAAGCTGGACGGGAAACTCCCCTACGTCGTCTGTACCGGCAACCACGACCATGGCGGCCCCAAAGTCTCCGCCGACACCCGCGATACCCAGCTGGACAAATACTTCCCCGCCTCCCGGAACCCGCTCTGGAAAAATACCCTCGTCGAGCAGATGGAAAATCCGTTCGGACAGAAAACGCTTGAGTTGGCCGCCTACCAGACCACCGCTCCCGGCGGTCAAAAGCTGCTCTACATCGCGCTCCCGTTTGCACCCAACGACGCCATGCTGGGCTGGGCCAAAAGCCTGACGGAAAAATACGCCGACCATTTCGTCATCCTCGTCACCCACCAGTACCTGCTGCCCCACAAACGTGGCAATCTGCTGGATCCTGCCAAGAATTACCAGGTTCAGAGAAACGACGGCGGGGCCAACGGGGTGGAAATCTGGGAGAAACTCGTCAAACCGGCGAAAAATATCCGCATGGTGCTTTGCGGCCACCACTCGGCCAACAACTGCATGGAAGATAGCGTAGGTTTCCGAATGGAGAAAAACGACGCTGGAAAAACCGTCTACCAGATGATCTTCGACACCCAGGCCCTCGGTGGGGGCTTTGGCGGAAACGGCGGCGACGGCTGGCTCCGAATGCTGGAGTTTTCCAAAGACATGAAACGGGTCAAGGCGTACACCTTCTCCCCCCTGTTCGCCATTTCCCCCGTGACGCAATTCCTTGCACGCGATAAGGCCGATTACTGCGAATTTTCGTTCGAGATCGACTGACATTCCGTCGAAACATGCCGTGCCGTCCGTTTCCCTCCGAAGCGGGCGGCGCTGCGGTTCACAAATTTTTCAGCTTCTCACGAAACGCGTCCAGCTCGTATCGAGCCGCAGCATGAATGGCACTTTGCCGCATCTGTCGCAGCCGTTCCTCATCCCGCAGAATCTGCCGTGTCAGGTCGACAAGCTCCTCCTGAGAACTCCACAGAAACCCGTCCCGATTGTGACGCACCACTTCCGGAACCCCCCCTGCGTGATACACCAGCGGAACCGCCCCGGACGCCATCGCCTCGACCGCCGTCATGCCAAAATGCTCCATTCGTTCCGGATATTTGTACTCGTTCACCCCATACCCCGTCGCATGCCAGAGACAGAGGGCCTGCGACAACGCCTCCCGAACCCCCTGCCCCGGAGCGTTCACCACGATCTCCACCGGAAGATTCCCCGCACGCCGCCGTAACGACTCCACAAACGCCACGTCGTCCGGATGCTCGGAACAGGTTCCCATCATGCGAAAACGGATTCCCCGACCGTCGATTTCCTTCCGATTTGCCCGGTACAGTTTTTGAAACGTTTCCAGAAGCACATCCTGACGCTTCCAATTCCCGGCGAAAAATCGGCCCAACGACAAAATCAGCGGCTTTTTCTCGCCCGGCGTCAACGTAGAACGAAGCGGCATGGGAAGCACCTGCGGCGAAATCCCCCACCGCACTTTGGCCCAGCGACGTGTAAATTCCGACAGGCAAATCCACGTATCGTACGACGAAAACCGACACCGCCATTCCAACGCGTGATATTTGCTTTTCAGAAAACGTGTCAGAAAAGATTGCCGCCTCCACTCCGAACAGGTATGACCATGAAATTCCTCAAACGTCACCGACGGAAACGGCACCAGCAAAATTCCCCGCTTCGCCCGATGGAATACCGGCGGTTCCTTGCCCGACGCGATGAAAACATCGTACGGTTCGCTGTACTCCCGGCAGTACCGAAACTCCGCCGATAACCGACGGTACGGGTTCCAGGTCGAAAGTTTTTCCCGCTCCCCCCTCTCTACGTACCGAAACGAAACCCGCGAAAAATCCAGTTCCAGCATCTCCGCCATCTTCGCCCAGTCCGGCGACGTTTCGTGATGGACTATTTCCACCTGATTCTCTGCATCCTCGGAAAGAATCTGCGCAATCACCCCCGCCACGCGTTCCTCCCCCCCCGCGTGCCCCCAATATCGTTGATAAACGCCAATCTTCTTCAAACTTCTTCAAAACCAAACGCGATGGAATTGATATATTGATAATTACCCTTGTTCGGACTTTAGTTTTTTGAGGGGTGAATGGAAACTGCCAGCCATCAACTACCAGCCACCAGCCATCAACAACCAATCACCAATTATTCTGCCGTAGAGCTACGCCATGGAGTACGGGCTATCCGGTTCGTTTTCGTGGCGGATTTCGTCAACCGGTTCTGTTTTGCCCCAGCCGGCATAGAGGCGATCTGGATAATTCAGACACCAGCCAGGAACGTCGCTGATGCAACGATATCCGTGCACCACTCCGGGCGGAACGATCACCCGGGTCGGTACATCGGCACCCAAATCGGCGACCCAGTGGTTCCCGAACGTGGGGGAATCCTGACGGGCATCCCACAAACTCAACCGGAACGTCCCAGGCCCCAAAAACACGAAAATATCGGTTTGCTCCCGGTGTTCATGCGGGCCACGACAAACCCCCGGCAGCGTTTCGCTCAGGTACGACATCTGCGGTACCACGTTTTCCGGAAGTTCATCCTGCCGAAACGTTTCCGCCAACCAGCCGCGAGCGTCACAATATTTTTTGAGGGGGGTAATCACCACCCCCTGAATTTCCTGATTCATGATTCCTGATCCTTCCATTCCAAAACACGTTTCATGTAACCACAATATTCGTTCTTGTGCCGGTTTGCCAGCTCCAGATACGCTTCCTTCGTGATGAATCCGTATCGCAGGGCGATTTCCTCAAGGCATGCCACTTTCAGCCCCTGTCGGTGCTCGATGGTTTCCATGAAATTGGACGCCTGCAACAACGATTCCGGCGTTCCCGTATCCAGCCACGCGAAGCCCCGGCTGAGGATTTCAACGTGCAGCTTGCCACGATTCAGGTATTCCCGATTCACGTCGGTAATTTCCAGCTCGCCACGGGGGGACGGTTTCAGGTTGGCGGCAATGTCCAGCACGTCGTTGTCGTAGAAGTAGAGTCCCGTGACGGCATAGTCGGAGCGGGGATTTTCCGGTTTTTCTTCGATATGCAGCGCCTTGCCGTCGTTGTCAAAATCGACCACGCCGTAGCGGTGTGGGTCCCGAACCCGATACGCGAACACGGTCGCCCCGTCGGTACGCGACGCCGCGCGTGCCAGCAGTTTGCGGAATCCCTGCCCGTAGAAGATATTGTCGCCCAAAATCAGCGATACGGAATCGTTTCCGACAAATTCCCGCCCCAAAATAAACGCCTGTGCCAGCCCACCCGGATGGGGCTGCACGACGTATTGCAACCGAATCCCCCACTGGGAACCGTCGCCCAAAAGCCGCTGAAAGGCCGCCTGGTCTTCGGGAGTGGTAATGACCAGAATATCCCGAATCTGCGACATCATCAGCACCGACAGCGGATAGTAGACCATCGGTTTGTCGTACACCGGTAACATCTGCTTGCTGCAACCGATTGTCATCGGGTGAAGGCGCGTTCCGGCCCCTCCTGCTAAAATGATCCCTTTTTGTGTCGTCATGGCATCTCCTTTCCTGTTTTTTATATTTTACCAAATGGGAGACGAAAACGCAAGGATACCTCCCGCACCTTTTCCTTTTTTAATCTTTTTACAAGGCGCCTAAAATGTTTCTAAAATGTCAATATGAAAAAAAAAAAACGGCATTCAAATCATCATTGATTTTAGGAATAAAAAGGCACTTGCAGACGACCTGTATACTAATATGTTTCGCTATATTTTTATCAAATGGAAAGAAAAACAGTGGAAATTTGGTAAAATTTTAATATTTTTTGGAAAAATTGGCGTTGCGGGTGGTTGACATTGCTGTAATAGCGTGGTATCCTACTGGACGGTTTTTTTAAGAATATGTTTTTGTTTCCAATACTGCCATGAAAACGACTCTGCAATCATTATCGATTCACGCCACGCTGATTTGTGCGGCACTGCTTCTTTGGGGAGGGGGTCCATTTGGCCATGCTCAAGAGCTGGAGGAGATTCCCGACGATGTACTTCAGCTCGGGGAAACCAACGGCAATCTTGAAGTAACGCCTGCCTATTCGGAAATCCGAACGACGACCGATACCACCACCGTTTCCAAATTCCACTTTTCCGGAAGCAGCGCTCCAACCGGGACGGTACAGTTTACCGGTTCTGCCGGTGCGGTGATTAATGTGGGCACCATGAACGTGGAGCAGTCGTTCACGAACAATATCGACCTGAACGGTGTCAGTCTGAATATCCAGAACATGACGAACGACACTTACGGAAAGATTAATTCGAGCGAACCGACGAAAACCACTCCGACATACAGCATTACGAATACGTCGGAAACGTTGAGTACGGTGAGTATTACGCGTTCGGAATACTCAAGACTCCATGCCAATTACCAGGATGCCAACCGTGCATCGATTAACGGGAATATTCAGTTGGTAATCAATCCGGTAACGTCATACCCATCGACTTCAGATGTGCCAGTAGAGTATCGGAATATGTACGATCGTGTTTACCTGTGGGGTGACAACACCTATACCGGGGGGACGGTCGTTACTGGCTACGAATATGAAGGGGTTTACAACACGACGTTACACGCGGTGGCGTCCAGCCTCGGAACAGGGGATTTGACGTTACGAAATTTTGCCACCCTGATGAATGCCAAGCAGAGTGACACCTACACCAACAACATTATCCTCGATGGTGGAGGAATTTTACGTGTCGGGGGGGAATACACCATGGTTTTTACCGGAGTGATCAGCGGTACGGGAGATCTGTACCTGAACTACAACGAAGCGAATGGTGGAGATATTGTCCTTGCGGGAAACAACACTTTCGATGGCGACACGCACTTGTGCGGTTACCTGAGTACCACACAGCAGGGGAAAGGGTCGGACTATACGGTTCACGTCCAAAACGACAACGCTTTTTCTTCGGGCGACATTATATTTAACAGTGCCGCAGACGAGAGACAGTATCAGGTGACACTGGAGCTGGACAATCCGGGTGGAACGCGTATCATTACCAACAATATCGACGTGAGCTTCCAGAAGGCGACGTTCACCAAAAGCGAAGGAACGCTAGAAGCCATTATCGGTGGACAGCTAACCGGCGAAAGCGTGTCGATGGTGGTCAACAACGGGGTGAATTTCCAGATTGATTTGGATAATTGGGTTTTGCCCTCGGATGGAGAGTTCCTGTACATGTGGGATATGAAAGGAACGTTGGAGTTCCAGAGCGCGACGACGTTTTCGATCCTTACCAGCGATTTGTCGCAGTACAGTGGCCAGCGGATTTATCTGGCTCAGACGGATAACGTCATAGGAAAAGAGAACATTCAGATTGATTTAAGTCAGGCGGAAGGAGATGGCGAGTGGGAACAGGGAGTCGATCCTGAAAAGGGATTTTACATCCAATTCACCGCCAACCCCCCAAAACCGGTGGAAACCCCAGAGCCTGCAAGTGGTCTTTTGATGTTGCTCGGCCTGCTTCTGGCTTTCCGCCGTCGCCAACCGAAATAACCCGGCCGGGCCGGTACGACCGGCTGCGACTACGGCTACCGCCGGTTGCAACATCTCCGGCCCGGTACGACCGGGAGCGACTACGGCTGCCGCCGGTTGCAACATCTCCGGGAGGCAGTCGCTAACGCTTCTGGCCTCCCTGCCCCGGGTGCGGGGCGGCACACTACGGCTGCCGCCGGTTGCAACATCTCCGGGAGGCAGTCGCTGGCGCTTCTGGCCTCCCTAATCTTGTTACCCCTTCGTTCATGGCTCAAAGGTTGGTGTCGATTTGTTAGCGTCGGCCTTTAGGCCGTTCGGATGGATTTTTCGTAGAGCATGGCCGTGAAAATCCATCGCTTCGTACGGTGGAAACGGCCTAAAGGCCGACGCTAACCTTGCGTCTTTTCCCTGCATTTTGCCCAAATTCGCAACACGGATTTGAAAGCCACGCGGTTTTCCATTTCTTCCGGAACTACGGGCTACGCCCTTCGTTCACGGCTCCGCACGGGCTGATTAACCATTAACCATTAACCATTATTGACGATTGCTTTGGCGGGGGCTGACAATTTGTCACTGGCACGAGAATTGCTTGATATAGCCTCATACTCTAAAATGGGGAGTGTAAATTGCACATTTTGACAATTTAACCCTGTTCGGTTATAGAACAAGTTTCAACGGAGGTTTTTCAGAGATGGCAAAAAAGAAGTCTTGTGAGTGCGGCTGTGGTTGTGAATCCAGCGTCAAAATTCAGCCTCTTGGTGATCGGCTGGTGGTGGAGCGGGATACCGCGTCGAAAGTATCTGCGGGCGGGATTTATCTGCCGGAGACCTCGAAGGAGAAGCCGAGTCGTGGCAAGGTGGTTTGCGTTGGGAACGGTCGCGTGTTGAAAGATGGGAGTCGTTCGGAGATGCAGGTTCAGGCGGGCGATCACGTGCTGTTTCTGTCGTATGCGGGCGAGGAGTTCAAGCTGGACGACCGGGAGTATTTGCTCTTGCGTGAGGAAGACATTCTCGCGGTGATTGGTTAGATTAATTTTCATTCAAAATAAAGATAAGGGAGAACAAACCATGGCAAAAATGATTGCATTTGATCAGGAAGCTCGCGATGCGATGCGGCGTGGAGTATCGAAGCTGGCGCAGGCGGTGAAGGTAACGTTGGGTCCGCGGGGCCGGAACGTGATCATTCAGAAGAGTTTTGGAAGTCCCACCGTCACGAAGGACGGGGTGACGGTGGCCAAGGAAGTCGATCTGGAAGACGTCTATGAGAACATGGGCGCCAAAATGGTTCGCGAAGTGGCCAGCAAAACCAGCGATATTGCCGGCGATGGCACGACGACCGCGACGCTCATGGCGGAAGCGATTTTCAACGAGGGGCTGCGTGCGGTGGTTTCCGGGGTGAATCCGCTCCAGATGAAGCGTGGAATTGACAAGGCGGTGGCCGACATTACGGAGCATCTTCACAAGCTCTCCACGCCGATTCAGACGGAAAAAGAGATGGCTCAGGTCGGGACGATTGCCGCGAACAACGACCATGAAATTGGCGAACTTTTGGCTCAGGCGATGAGCAAAGTTGGCAAAGACGGCGTGATCACGGTGGACGAGAGCAAATCGTTGGAAACCGGCGTGGAGTACGTCGAGGGAATGCAGTTTGACCGTGGTTATCTCTCCCCGTATTTCATTACCGATCCGAACGCCATGCAGTGCGTGCTGGAAGATTGCTACGTGCTGGTTTACGAGAAGAAAATCTCGAACATTAAAGACCTGCTGCCGGTTTTGGAAGCGGTGGTTCAGAGTGGCAAACCGTTGTTGGTGATTGCCGAGGATGTGGACGGCGAGGCGTTGACGACGTTGGTAATCAACCGGCTTCGTGGCAGTCTTCAGATTGCTGCGGTGAAAGCTCCGGGGTACGGTGACCGTCGCAAGGCGATGTTGGAAGACATTGCGATTCTGACCGGAGCCACGGCGATTTTCGAGAACATCGGCAAAAAGCTGGAAAACGTGACGCTGGAAGATTTGGGCCAGGCAAAGAAGATCACCATCGACAAGGACAACACGACCGTCATCGAAGGTGCTGGCGACAAAGAGGAGATCAAGGCGCGGATTGCTCAGATTCGTCGGGAAATCGAGAAGGCGACCAGCGATTACGACAAGGAAAAGCTGGAAGAACGGTTGGCGAAACTGTCCGGTGGCGTGGCCAAGGTGATGGTGGGAGCCGCGACGGAAAGCGAGATGAAAGAGAAGAAGGCCCGCGTGGAAGACGCGCTTCACGCCACGCGAGCGGCGGTGGAAGAAGGGATTTTGCCTGGTGGTGGCGTGGCGCTTCTGCGTGCCTGTGCCCAGTGCAAGGCGAAGGGGCTTTCTCAGGACGAGGAGATCGGGTACAACATTATTTTGCGTGCGTGCCGTGCTCCGTTGTCCCAGATTGCCATGAACGCCGGCAAAGATGGCGGAATCATTTGTGAAAAAGTGGCGGAAGGGACGGGCAATTTTGGTTACAATGCCGCGACCGACCAGTTTGAGGACATGATGCAGTCCGGCGTGATTGACCCGACGAAAGTGACGCGAACGGCGTTGCAGAACGCTTCGAGCGTGGCGTCGTTGCTGCTGACCAGCGAGGCGTTGATTGCGGACATGCCGAAGAAGGATGCTCCTGCGGCTCCGGCGGCTCCCGACATGGGCGGAATGTATTGATAGGATAAAGATACGGTAGAGCGTTTTCAAGACGGAAAGACGGCGCGGCGAAAAGTCGCGTCGTTTTTTTTGGGTAAAAATTTTAAAATTTCCCAAAAAGAGCTTGACAGGAGCGGGGGAATATTGCATATTGGAGATGTGGGAAGGGGAGGTTCAAACCGTCAAAAGCGGCGCGAACAAAATAAAGCCTGCAACGTATACAATCGTAGGCGAAGCGGGTGAGAAAAGGAAAAATTTTGAGAAAATTCCCAAAAGGATTATCCTTTTTTCTTTCCCCTCGACGATAATAAAAACAGAGACAAAGACGCGAAGGTTTCCGCCGGCGATGATCATCGTCAGTAGGCCCCTTTGAGGAGTTTCCCGACAGGATTCGGTTTCGGAATTTTTGGGGAAGCGGACGAAAGCAGGACGTAACTTGAGTCGGATTTCGCCGTTTCGAGCAACCCAGCCAAACCAGCAGCCGCTGCCCGCGGCATAAGAGTCGGCAGCTCCCTCCAAAGCGAGGTCAAGCGAGGGCAGGAAACGGCAAAGGGTACCATTTGCAAGCTGTGCGTCTCCGTTTTCCGTGTGGGTCCGAGGTATCGGAAGCATACGGTGGGCTGAAAACATGTTGGTCCTTTTCAGTCGTCCGGTAAGAAGGAGGTATTTTTTGCCGGCGTTGTAGAGAAAACAAGTGGTAAACCAGGTTTCCAATTTCCGGCATGGTTGTCGGGAAAAGGTTCGCTAGAGGAGGATACCATGCGACTCCAACACTATCATTCAGTTTTTCCTGTATAAGGGGCATCATAATCGCCTTGGGATTATGAAGGCCCCAAAGAGATTGGAAGTATTTTAACCAGGACATGAGATACTTGGGCGATACTTGTAATTTTTTGCAGGAGATACAAAAACTTAAATTTAGCATTGGCACCTTAACTGAAATTGGGTTTTTTAGAAGTTGCCATTTATCATCGTTTAGAAAAGTTAACCCCTTTTTTAACGTTATCATCTGGTGGACGTGTTTTCATTGTTGCGGCTTTTTGCATAGTCGTTTCGGACAGCAATCCTCAGGGGCTTTCAGGCCGCTGGTCAAAGGATTCCGAAACAAGCGGGGATAAGATTCCCAGGCAAGCCATAAACCATGAAAACACGTTTTTTTATTGTCTGAAGACCGTGATCTTCGATCGGTTTTCTTTCTGGAAGAATTCGGGAGTGTCGTATGTCTGAGTATCCATTGATCATTTCGGTTTCGGGGCTTCGTGGGGCCGTGGGGAGTTCCCTGACGGACGGGGTTGTTCGGAATTACGCGGCGGCGTTTGCGGAATATTTGCGGCGGCAGGGGAGTGTTGGGAGCATTCTTTTGGGCCGGGATGGTCGTGCAAGTGGGGTGGAGATTGCAAAGACCATGGGGTCGGTGTTACGTGGTGCGGGTTTCCGGACGGTGGATTTGGGGGTGGCGCCGACGCCGACGGTCGGTTTTCTGACGCGTAAAACGGGTGCGGCGGCGGGGGTCGAGATTACGGCCAGCCACAATCCGCATCCGTGGAATGGGATCAAGCTGTTTGACGCGACGGGGCGTGTTTTTCCGGGGGCGTGTGGGGCGCAGGTGAAGCAGATTTACGAAGCGGGGGAGGCGGTTCCGGTTTCTGGAGGGGGAGAATCGGAAAGGAAGCCGGCGGAATTTCAGCGTTTGCACCTGGACGCGGTGTTGGAGACGGTGGATGTCGCGGCGATTCGGGCACGGAAGTATCGCGTGTTGTTGGATTCCAACCATGGTTCGGGCAGTTTTTTGGGGAAGGGGCTGTTGGAGGCGTTGGGGTGCGAGGTCTTTTTTCCCACGGAAAACGAGGTGTCCGACGGGCAATTCGGGCACACGCCGGAGCCGACGGAGGCGAATTTGCGTGGGGTTTTGCAAAACGTCGTCAAGACGGGGGCGGACGTGGGGTTCTGCCAGGATCCAGACGCGGACCGGCTGGCGGTGATTGACGAAACGGGGCGTTACATTGGCGAGGAGTACACGGTCGTGTTCTGTGCGGAATCGATTCTTGGGGAGCGTAGGGGGGCGGTTGTGACGAACGGTTCGACGAGCCTGATGACGCGGGACGTGGCGGAAAAGTATGGGGTTCCGTTCGCGTTTAGCAAGGTGGGCGAGGCGAACGTGGTGGACAAGATGTTGGCGATGCACGCGATTTTTGGTGGGGAGGGGAATGGCGGCCCGATGGATCCGCGTGTCGGGTATGTTCGGGACAGTTTTGTCGGCATGGCCCGCATTCTCGATCTTTTGACGAAAACGGGAAAAAAGGTTTCGGAGCTTCCGGCGCTCTTTCCGAAGTACGAGATTGTGAAGAAAAAGCAGCCGTTCGACCGGGAGAAGCTGCCGGAGCTGTACGCGTCGTTGAAAAAAGCGTATCCGGATGCGGAAGTGAACGAGGAGGATGGTTTGCGGTTGTCGTGGCCGGGGAGATGGCTTTTGGTGCGTCCGAGCAACACCGAGCCGATCGTTCGGTTTATCGCGGAGGCACGCACGTTGGAGGAAGCCGACCGGCTGACACGTTTTTGATGGTTCAGGAAACCACGAAACCGCCGGAAATCTGGGGTTTCGTGGTGTTTTGGGAGAGACGTGGGGTTACTTTGCGGGACGGATTTTCAGGTTCCGGAAGTAAATGCAGGATTTTCCATGTTTGCCCTGGAAGCCGACGAAACCTTTGGGGACGATCTCGGAGAATGGCGTGGAGAGCCAGGCGGGGATGTCGCTTCCGTCGGGGTTCTTTTTGGCGGAAGTCCAGAGGCTCATGTCCATTTCGGAGACTTTTTCGCCGTTCAGGGTAACTTCGAGATTCTTCCCGACCGCCTTGATGATCATGGTGTTCCACTCGCCCGGTTTTTTTACCAGCAGTTTGGAGGGGGCGACGTGGCCGTAGATAGCACCGCAACTGGATTTTTGCGGGGCGGCACCTTCGGCGATGGCTTTGCTGTCGTCGTTGATCTGGATTTCGACGGAGTTGGGAATCCAGTTTTCCTTGTTGCAGCAATAAATCACGACGCCGCTGTTGGTATGGTCGTCGGTTTTGAATTCGACGTAGAGTTCAAAGTTCTCGTATTCGTCGTGAGTCCAGATGGCGCTGTCGCTGTTGGCGGAGAGGACGTTTTGGGCGTCCACGGACCAGACGGCCGGATTGTAATCGGCGTTGGACAGATCGGCGTTGAACAGTGGTTTCCAGTCCTCAGCCGAGACGACGGCGCAGGCCAGCAAAGCGAGCGTAAACAGGGTCGATTTCATGGGATTTCCTTTCATTAATAAAATCACTTGGGAGATGTTTCCCGATTCTCATTCTCGGAGGAATCGGGTACGACGGGGGTTTCCATTTCCCTGACCAGTTCGGTGAGCGTGGCGTCCTGGTGTTGGAGCTGCTCACGGCGTTTGGGATCGGAAACTTTTTCGGTAAATTCGGTCAGCATTTGGCGGTACTGCCGCACTTTGTCCAGGTCGTCCAGCATGGACCACGATTGGGCGATGTAGAAACAAAGGTCGGCTTTCTCGGCGTCGTCGGCCAATCCGGGGAGGGCGTCCTGGGCTTTGAGGATCATCTGCCGGCAAAGTTCGTGATTTTGCAGCACGCAGGCGGTATTGGCCAAAAAGCAGTACAGGCGGGCACGCTCCAGCGGCACCAGCACGGCGACTTCGGCCAATTTTATGGAGGTGTTCAGGGCGTCGCGGGCTTCTTCTTTTTTCCCCATCTGGTCGAGAGTGTCGGCCATCAGGGGGAGCACGGCGGCAAGCACCTGGGGACTGTCGAGCGTCCCCACGTAATCGCGAAGCAGACGCATGTCCTGTTCGGCAAGTTCTTTTTGACCGGCGTTGAGCTGTTTGCGGATGCTCAAAAGTTCCACCGTAACGCGGGTGATTTCGCTTTTGTGTTTTTGTTCTTTGTAACCGGTACGCAGGAAAACAGAAAGTGCGAAAAGCAAAAGTGCAATCAGCAAAAGCACCAAGATTCGGTTAAACGTTTTGTCCATCGATTTTATTCCTGGGAAGTCGAAATGGTTTGGAAGTGATTTCATTGTACTTCATTCTCCAACGAAAGAAAAGAGGTGCCTTCCAGAAATTACCGTGGATTCCTTGACAAGCTCTTTTTCACGTGATACACTGGGGTTTTTGCATGGAACTTCTAGGAAAGGGATGTTTATGAAACGTTTTTTGTGGGTCCTGTTGGTGTTGGGATTTGCCGGGGTGATGGGGTATGCGCAGCAAACGGCAGATAAAAAGAAGTGGGCCGAGGAATACCAGAAGCGTATCGACGCCACGATCGCAAGTCGCAAAGCCCAGAAGCAGAACGACCCGAACGACCTGTATTATTCCCGTCCGGACTTTGTGGTCTACCGTCCTGCCGTAAAGCCGGAGGTGATCGGCGACTGTTACAACGACCATTTCCAGGTTTTTGACGGGCCGAACGGTGCGATGTTCGCGCTGACCTGCCAGGCGACGTGCGAGGGTGCCCTGGATCAGCACGTTTCACTGTTCAAAAGCACGGACAAGGGAAAAACATGGACGGGGCCGAAAGTGTTGGCCGGGCCGAAAACCATGCATGAGGATGTTCCCATTGCGAGCTGGGGATTCCCGATGGTTTCGCGTTCGGGGCGTATTTACGTGATTTTCAATCAGTACGTGGAAGGAAAGGTCTCCACGCATCGGCAGCATACGGGGCTGATGACGGGGATTTACAGCGACGATGGCGGCGAGACCTTCTCCAAACCGCAGCAAATTCCGATTCCCCGCACGTCGAACGATTCCTCGGACAGTTCCATTCCGCCGGAGTGGGTGGTCTGGCAAAAACCGCTTCGGTTGGCGGAGGGGGGAAAATATCTGGTAGGCGTCACGCGATACGCCGCTCCAGAGCATCACCACAAATACCGCACGGTGACGGAGTTCATCCGTTTCAACAACATCGACGACAATCCGGAGCCGAAGGACATTTCCCTGTCGTGGATGATGACGAACGAGAAGGTGCTGCACACGGGAGTTCACTGCGAGGAACCGGCGATAGTGAAACTTCCGGACGGACGGTTGTTCGCGTTGATGCGTACGTCGCTCGGTTCTCCGTACTGGAGTGTCAGCAGCGACGGCGGCGAGAACTGGACGGCCCCGGAAAAATTGCTGAATAAAGATGGCGGTCAACCGTTCCTCCATCCGGTTTCCCCCTGTCCGATGTACGACTGGAAGGGGAACGAGGCGGGGAGCGGTTACTATTTCGCCCTGATTCATAACCAATACGATTTCAACAATCGAAACCCGTGGCAGCAGCGTGGGCCGCTGTACCTGATTGCGGGCAAATACCAGCCGGGAGCGCACCAGCCGGTATGGTTCACGGCGGAACCGAAGTTGTTTATCGACCGCCCCAATGGAAATTCGTTCTACACCAGCACGACGCAGGTGGATGGCAAAACGGTCCTTTGGTATCCCGACCAGAAATTTTATCTTTTGGGTCGTGTGATTGGCGACGAGTGGTTCAAGGATGTAAAATGAAGCGTTACGACGAAAACGATTTTGGTTTGGACTACCCGGACGACTGGACGGTACATTCCGATTCGGACAGTGGCTGCGACGGTGTGACGGTGGAAGCTCCGGAGGGGGGCTTCCTGACGATTTCACGCTTTTCAGCCCTGTACGAACCGGAAGAATTGGTACGTGCGGCGGTCGATGAGGTGACGCGTGAGTATGGCGACTGCGACGTGGAACCGGCGCAGGACGTTTACCAAAGTGGAGTGCTGCGGGGGCAAGATGTCGATTTCCTGTATCTCGACCTTCCCTGCACGGTATCGATTCGGGCGGCCCGGCATGGGGGTTCGACGTACGTTTTTTATTGCCAAACGGCAGCGATTTCGGAAGACCGGGCAACCCAATTTCGTGCGGTAACGGCAAGTTTTTTGGATTTTTTAGGGGTCGATGTAACAGAAAAGCCGGAAATTTCCTGAAAATATTTGAAAACAAGCGGTTTTCCACTTGCGTAAAAAGAAAAAAAGGGGTATTCTAAAGAATCGTCAAATTCGGAATTATTGTGAGTTTTCATACAATCGACAAAGAGAAGTCAATCGACAAAGAAAAGTGAGGTTTCCATGGTACATCGTTTCAATCCGTTTTTTGCGGTACTGGCGTTGCTCGTCGTTTTGGGATGTTGGGTGCAGGCTGCCCCGACCAGTACGAGTGATTTGAGCGCCGCCCCGGCAGAGCCGGAACAGGTTTCGGAAGAGGTCAAGCAGGCATTGGAAGATTTCAAGGCGCTGAAATTTGAGGATGCGATTGCGAAACTGGACGCGGCTCGAAAGAACAATCCGGAAATGGCCCCTTCGCAGTTGATTTTGGCGCAGTGGTTTGGGCTGGCCAATCAGCCGACGGCAGTGCGTCAGGCGATTGAGCAGACCGTCACGAAGTATCCGGACGATCCGGAAGCCTACGTGGTGCTGGCCGAGCTGAACCTCCAGAATGGTGGGATTACAGAAGCAGAACTGCTTTATACCAAAGGGAATGCCGTGAATGAAAAATTCACGGGGAACAGCGTCCGCAAGACGAACATCAAGAAGCGGATTCTTTTGGGGCTGGCGCAGGTTTACGTGGCGCGTGGTAAGAACGAAGTTGCGGAAACGTACCTGAATTCGGTTTTGAAGGAAGACGGCAAGAACATTCAGGCGCTGAATCTTCTGGGAGCGATTCACTTCCAGGCGGACAAAGTGGATGCCGCGTTGGCCGATTATGAAAAAGTGAAGGCGATTGCCCCGAACACCCTGTTGCCGGAAGCGCGTATTGCGATGATGTATCAGCAGAAGGGGGATGCCGAGAGCAAGAAAGCTGCCGCCACGTACATGGCCAAGGCAATTGACAAGGCACCGCGGGATGTGGACGTGCGTCTGGTAGCCACGCAGTGGTCGCTGCAGATTGGCAAAATCAGTCAGGCTGCCGGTCAGGCGGAAGCGGCCTTGAAGCTGAAGGAAGATTCGATGGAAGCCCAGCTGCTTCGCGGTGTGGTTGCCATGTTCGAGAAGAAGTACGACATTGCCGAGGCGAATTTCCAGAAAGTGCTGAGTGCTTCTCCTGCGAATTTTGCCGCCAGCAACAACCTGGCTCTGGCGTTGTGCGAACAGGAAGACCCGACGAAATTGACCAAGGCGGAAGAATATGCCGTCGTCAATCTGCGTCAGTTCCAGAAGGAACCGGAAGCCTTCGCCACCGCCGCCTGGATTTCTTATAAGAAGGGGGATTACAACCGCGCGATTCAGTTGCTCCAGCAGTCGGCGCAGCTTTCCAACGGTCAGATGAGTCCGA
This sequence comes from Planctomycetia bacterium, assembly GCA_030535245.1. GTDB lineage: Bacteria > Planctomycetota > Planctomycetia > Pirellulales > Thermoguttaceae > RGIG3701. The sequence continues at coordinate 38,265 of JAUNBJ010000022.1, forward strand.
ACACGGCGTATTACCTGGCGGCTTCGCTGGCCAAGCTCGGCTCCGACGAACAGAAAAAGCAGGCGAAAGAAGTCCTGAAGAAGGTGCTGGAAGGCATGGCTCCGTTCAGTATGCGTCCGGAAGCGGAAGCGCTGAACAAGACGCTCTAGTCTTGTGTCCAAAAAATAAATAATATTCGTCTAAAAGTTTTCGGAGGGGTGGGCGTC